>NZ_JBWJVM010000053.1:0-62281 GCF_056428985.1 Streptomyces sp. CA189
GGCGGGGGATCGCGCGGGCGGAGGGATTCCGTAGCTGGCGCACCGTCCGGCCTGCGAGACTCGGAGCATGCGGACCGAACTCACCGATACGACATCCAGCAAGGTCAACCGGGCCCTGCTCGACGCGCGACGGGCCGTCGGGAGTCCCACGATGGGGCTCGTGCTGAACCTCCTCGTCGCCACGGACGAGGAGAACGCCTACGACGCCGTCCGCGCGGCCTCCGAGGCCTCGCGGGAGCACCCCTGCCGGATCATCGCGGTGATCAAGCGCACCGCGCGCGGCTCGCACCGGCTGCGGCAGAACCGGCTCGACGCCGAGCTGCGGGTCGGCTCCGACGCCGGGTCCGGGGAGATCGTGCTGCTCCGGCTGCACGGGACGCTCAACGAGCACGCGGGCTCCGTGGTGCTCCCGCTGCTGGTGCCGGACGCGCCCGTGGTGGCCTGGTGGCCCGCCGAGGCCCCGGCCGCGCCGGCCCGGGATCCGCTGGGCGCCCTCGCGCAGCGCCGGATCACGGACGCCGAGGCGGCCGCCGACCCGGTCGCCGCGCTCGACGGCCGGGGCGCCGCCTACGAGCCCGGGGACACCGATCTGGCCTGGACCCGGCTCACCCCGTGGCGGTCGCTGCTGGCCGCCGCCCTGGACCAGAAGCCGCTCCCGGTGACGGGCGCGGCCGTGGAGAGCGAGCCGGGCAACGCGAGCTCCGAGCTGCTGGCCCGCTGGCTGGAGGACCGGCTCGGCGTACCCGTGGAGCGGGTGGCGACCGAGGGCCCCGTCATCACCCGGGTCCGGCTGACGACCACGGGCGGGGAGATCCGCGTGGACCGCCCGGACGGGGTCCTGGCCACCCTGCTCCTTCCGGGCAGCCCCGACCGCAAGGTGGCGCTGAAGATCCGCAGCAGCGCCGAGCTCATAGCGGAGGAACTGCGACGGCTCGACGCCGACGAGATCTACGCTTCGGCGCTGCGCTTCAGGCGGCCGGCCCAGGCGTCGCTCTCCGCGTAGTGGTTGTCGTAGACGGGCTGGCTGTCGATGATGTCCTGCACCGTGGCCTCGCCGGCCCGGACCCGGCCCAGCAGCCGGTAGTAGTCGAAGCGGCCCATGCCGGGGGTGAAGCCGACGAAGACCTCCGCGGTGCTGTCCGCGGCCGGGGCGAAGGCGTGCTTCACGCCGGGCGGCACGGCGAGGAAGTCGCCCTTGGTCAGGGTGTGTATCTCGTCGCCGAGCAGGACGTCGAGCGTGCCGTCCGTGACGTGGAAGAACTCGGTCGCCTTGGTGTGGAAGTGCACCGGAGCACCCGCGGCGCCCGCCTCGAAGGTGGCCGTGTTGCACGTGAGCTCGGCGGTGTCCGTGAGCAGGGTGATCAGGCTGCCGGGGCCATCGGAGATGATCTCGGCAGTGGCGGCGCGTGTCAGGTTCTCAGTCATGATCACGAGCTTAGGGGCAGGGTCTGACAATGGGCGGGACACTCGCCCGAACCGTCAATTCCGTTTGGTGGCACCGCCGGTGGCCGCTTTCTCGGCCTTCGCGGCGGCCTTCGCCTCCTGCTTGTGCGCCCGTACCTTGGCCAGTGATTCCGGCCCGGTGATGTCGGCCGCCGACCGGTAGACGTTCGCCGGCCCGTACCCGCCGGCCGCCTCGCGCCAGCCGCGCGGCCGTACCCCGAACCGCTTGCCGAGCAGCGCCAGGAAGATCTGCGCCTTCTGCTCCCCGAAGCCCGGCAGCGCCCGCAGCCGCGCCAGGAGCTCGGTGCCGGTGTCCACATCGGTCCACACCGCCGACGCGTCCCCGTCGTAGTGCTCCACCAGGTACGCGCACAGCTGCTGCACCCGCTTCGCCATCGACCCCGGGTAGCGGTGCACGGCCGGCTTCTCGGAGAGCAGCGCGGCGAAGGCCTCCGGGTCGTGGGCGGCGATGGCGTGCGCGTCCAGGTCGTCGGAGCCGAGGCGCCGGGCGATCGTGTAGGGCCCCGAGAACGCCCATTCCATGGGGACCTGCTGGTCCAGCAGCATTCCGACCAGTGCGGCGAGCGGGCTGCGGCCGAGCAGCTCGTCGGCCTCCGGCTGCTGGGCGAGCCGGATGGTGACCCGGCCGGCGCCGGCGTCTGCGTTCTTGTCCATGTCCCCAGGGTCCCGCGCGGCGGTGCTCCCCGCGCGATTGTCGGACCCCGCGCCTAGCGTGAGTACCGAGACGGGTCACGTCGTACACGACACAGGAGTCGATCGATCATGGCTGAGTTCACGGAAGGCGCGCCCTGCTGGGCGGACGCGATGTTCTCCGATCTGGAGGGCGCGAAGACCTTCTACGCCGACGTGCTGGGCTGGACCTTCGGAGAGTCCAGCACCGAGTACGGCAACTACACGCAGGCCTACTCCGACGGCAAGGCCGTCGCGGCCATCGTGCCTCCGATGCCGGGGGCGGACGCCCCTTCCCAATGGTGTCTCTACCTCGCCTCGTCCGACGCCGCGGCCACGGCCGCGAAGATCAAGGCGGCCGGCGGCGAGCTCCTGATGGAGCCGATGCAGGTCGGCTCCTTCGGCACGATGGCCATCGCGAAGGAGCCGAGCGGCGCGGTCTTCGGCGTCTGGCAGCCGGGCGACCACAAGGGCTTCGAGAAGACGGGCGAGGCGGGTGCGTACTGCTGGGCGGAGTTCTTCTCGCGCGACGTGGCCAAGGCGGACGCGTTCCTCCCACAGGTCTTCCCGTACGAATCCCAGCAGATGGACGCCGGTGACGACCCGGAGATGGCCGGGATGGACTTCAAGGTCTTCAGCCTGGGCGGCCCGGAGAACCCGGTGCTGGGCCGGATGAACATGGGCACCGACTTCCCGCCGGAGATCCCCTCGTACGTCCAGGTCTACTTCGCCGTACCGGACTGCGACGAAGCGGTCGCGAAGACCCAGGCCCACGGCGGCACGCTGCACTTCGGCCCGATGGACAGCCCGTTCGGCCGCTTCGCGGCGGTGACGGACCCGCAGGGCGCGGCGTTCGCGCTGATCGACGTGACGAAGACGGTCGGCGAGATGCCGAAGTTCGCCTGACGGGCGGTGCGGGGGCCCCGCCCCCGCACCCTCGTGCGCCCTACGCGGCGTAGCCGAGGGCGAAGGCGGCGACGACCGGGGCCAGGTAGATCACCGGGAAGGGGACGTGGGCGTAGGCGCGGGCCCGGGCCACGGTGATCACGGCGCCGGTGTAGTAGAGGACCAGGCCGATCCCGGCGGCGATGCCGACGGCCGGGACGAGGAGGCCGGCCAGCAGGCCCAGCGCTCCGGCGGCCTTGGCCGCGCCGAGCGGGGTCCACCAGGCCTCGGGGACCCCGTACTGCCCCATGGCCTCCACGACCCAGGGGGCGCGGCGCAGGAGCGAGTAGCCCGAGAAGCCCGACATGGCGGCGGCGAGTACGGCGACGACGGTGGCGGCGATCTGCATGAGGGGCTCCTCGGTAGGCGGTGCGTCCGGCGGTGCGGACGGTGTTTTTTCTTCCTCACCGCACTGACCCGCGCCGCCGCACGGATGTGACAGGAACCCCGAAGATCTTTTTTCCACGCATAGGCCAGCCGCCCGGGTGGTTCCGGGTGGCGGATGAGACGGGTTGAACGCACGCCGGCGCACGGCCGCCTAGCGTCGATCTTGTGCGGTTCTCCCCGGGCCGTACGGAACCGTCTATTCAAGAGGTCGAACCACACATGAGCCTGAGCATCCGCAACCAGATCGCCGGCACCGTCACCTCCGTCACCTCGGGCGAGGCCATGACGACGGTCAAGGTCCGCCTGGAAGGCGGCCAGGACATCACCGCCGCGATCACCACCGACGCCGCCAAGGACCTCGGCCTCGCCGCGGGCTCCTCCGTCAAGGCGCTGGTCAAGGCCACCGAGGTGGCCCTGGCCACCGGCGCCGTCGACGGCATCTCCATCCGCAACCAGATCGCCGGCACCGTGGCCGACATCGCCACCGGCGGCGCCATGGCGTCCGTCAAGGTGGACGTGAACGGCGGTGGGCTGACCGCCGCCATCACCAAGGACGCCGTAGAGGCGCTCGGCCTGGCCGCCGGGTCCTCCGTCGTCGCACTGATCAAGTCGACCGAGATCTCCCTCGCGACGGTCTGAGGGCCGGGGCCGTCCTGCCCTACAGCCCCAGGCTCGGCGGCGACAGCGCGCCGAACCACACGTGCGTGACCGCGCTGACGTAGCGCGCCCCGCACCGGTCCGAAGGGACCACCAGCTGTGCACCCGCCTCGTCGAGGTCCTCCCCGTCGAGGCGGGTCGCCAGCAGCACCGGACTCGCGCCGAAGTCGTCGTCCAACTCGGCCCAGGACAGCATCGAATGATGCCCGTCCCCGCCGGTCACGGCGAGCAGGAAGCGCGCACGGTCCTTGCGGCGGCGGGCGTCGAAGGCCGGGCCGGCGTCCGAGACGACCTCCCGGAGCAACGGGCCCTCGAACACGTGGTGCTGCGGACCGTTCTTCGCGCAGTCGAACGTGACCGCGGCCCGGTGCTGTGCCCAGTCCCGCAGGTCCGCGACGCTGAGCGTCGCCGGGTGGTCCAGGTCTCCGTGCAGCATGAGTTTGGCCATGGGTCACTCATGCCCGGCATCACGGCCATCAGAACCTCATCTGCAAGGTTGGTGGCATGATCTGAGCCGCACCTGTGTGGGATTTGGTCCGTTCTGCCTGGCAGATCGCGATCGCACTGCGTTGTGCGGTAGGCCGCTGGGCGCCAGCCCGGCCGGGTTGACGGGCCTGATCGCCGGTTAGGCCGTTGACCGGGAGGTTTCGCGCCATGGATGATGATCGAACGCTTCTGCGGATCGCGTGCGCCCGACTGTCTCTTTGGGGGGGACAGGACTTTTACCAGTTGTGCGGCGCCGCACCCGCATTGACAGCGGACTACACGTCGCTTCTTCCTGAAGGAAAACTACTGGTGCGTTCCAACCGTGCGGCAGCCTCGCTGACCGCAGGCCTTGTCACTCTTCTCGGTGTTCCGGCGGCATTCGCCGCCGAGACTCCGACCGACCTCTATGTGCGAGTCGGTGCCAATTCGAACTGCTCCGACACCGGGACCGGTTCGCAGGCCGCTCCCTTCTGCTCGATCGCGGCGGCGGCCAAAGTGGTCCTGCCGGGCCAGACCGTGCGCATCGCGTCGGACCTGATCTACACCGATGCCGTCACCATCAACCGCTCGGGAGAGCCGGGCAAGCCGATCACCTTCGTCGTCGAGGGCGACGACGAGGGCACCGACCGTGCCGTCCTGGACCGGCGCCTGACCATCGACGGGGCCTCCCACGTGGTGGTCCGCGGGCTCGACACCACGAAGGGTGTCCGCGTCGAGAACTCCCACCACGTCACGCTGGAGAGCCTCCGGGCCGCGTACTTCGGCGAAGCGAACTCCCTCGCGATCGGCAAGGAGAGCACGGACGTAGCCGTCCGCTGGAGCCAGTTCCACGGTGTCCGCGTCGACGGCGGTGCCCAGCGCACCGTACTCGCCCGCAATACGGCCTACAGCTACAGGCAGTCGCCGATCCAGGTGGTGGACGCGCCCGGCACCGTCCTCACCAACAACACCGTGACCGGTTCCTGTGCGGCGGCCATCTCGGTCGGCGGCACCTCGACCGGCGCGTCGCTCACCAACAACCTGCTCTACACCGCGAACACCGGCGGGACGTGCACGTCCCCCGCCGATCAGCGGACCGGCATAGCGGTGGAGCAGGGCGCGACGCCCGGCACCCAGGTCGACTACAACCTGATCACGGGCAACACTTCCACCCCCCTGGTTCCCTACAGCTGGGCCGGCACCGGATACCCGACCGTGGCGGCGTTCAAGGCCGGCAGCGGTCAGGGTGCGCACGAGATCCTCCGCTCGACGGCCGAGGGCGTCGGTCTGGTCGAGGGCTCGCCCACGATCGACTCGGGCGATGCGACGGCGCCGGGAGCGCTGCCCGTCTCCCCCGGCGGCACGTCGATGGTGGACGACCCGAACGTGCCCAACACCGGCAAGGACGGCGGGTACATGGACCGCGGGTCCGCCGAGTTCCGGGAGCTCATGCGCGGCGTCACCCTGACGGTGGACGAGGTCTGGGCGCCGGTCGGCACGCCCGTGAAGGCTTCGGCCCAGGTGGACAGCCGGTGGCCCGTGGAGGTCACGTACCACTTCGACTTCGGCGACGGGACGGCCCCTGTCGTCACCGAGAAGACCACCGCCGAGCACACGTACGCCACGCCGGGCGACTACGTGGTGAAGGTGCGGGCGGTCAACGCCGCCGGCGAGGAGGTCTCCAAGGAGAGCGGGCCGGTCAAGGCCACCCCGGCCACCCCGCTGACCGCGGACTTCACGAGCGGGTCGGTTCTGCCGGACTCGACCAGCCCCAACGAGCGCGTCCGCCCGCTGACCGTCAAGATCGACCGCGTAGGCAGCGCGACTCCGTGGCCGATCCAGTCCATGACCGTGGACTGGGGCGACGGGTACACGAGCTACGGCGACCCCGCCGGCGTGGTCACGCACAAGTTCGGCGCACCTGGCGAGCGCAAGGTGACGATGACCCTCCAGGACTCCAAGGGTGGGAAGTCCACGGTCAGCAAGACCGTGAAGGTCGACTACGCCCCGTCCGGCTACACCGCCACCGAGCCGTTCCGCATCGAGGACACCCGGAAGGACAACGTGCCCATCGCGGGCGGTATCCGGAGGGGCGTGGTTCTGCCCGTCGGGACCAACATCCCGGGCCACTCGCTCTCGGGGGGCATGGCTTCCGTCGTCCTGAACGTGACCGTCACCGGCGCCACCGAGGACACCCACCTCACCGTCTGGCCCCAGGGACAGGACCGCCCGGCCACCTCGAACCTCAACGTCCGTGCGGGCGGCACCTCCTCCAACACCATCACGGTCCCCGTCGGCAGCCAGCCGATGCCCAGGGACCTCTGGGTCCAGCTGAACTCGGGCAAGGCCTCGCTGATCGTGGACTTCGTCGGCTACTACCAGCCCAACGCCGGCGACCGCTTCTCCCCGCTGACCCCGACCCGCGTCCTGGACACCCGTACGACCGGCGGTGCGCTGGGCGGCGGTAAGACCCGCACGGTGAAGGTCGCGGGGGTCAACGGCATCCCGGCCGACGCCAAGGCCGTCGCGCTGAACCTGACCGGCACGGGCGCGACGCAGCCCGCGCACGTGATCGCCTACCCGAACCCGGCGAAGCGCCCGACCACCTCGAACCTGAACGTGGAGCCGGGCAAGGACAAGTCCAACCAGGCGATCGTCCCGGTCGGCCCCGACGGCACGATCACCCTGTTCACGAACAGCGGCTCGACGCACCTGGTCCTGGACGCGGTGGGCTACTACGGCAAGGACGGCAAGGCGCTCTTCACCCCGGTCGTCCCGAGCCGCCTGGCCGACACCCGTACGACCGGCAAGGTCGCCCCCGGCGCCACGACCACGGTTCCCGGCCTGCCGGCGAACGCCCTGGGCGCGGTCCTGAACGTGACGGCGACGGACACGACCGGTCCGGGCTTCCTGACGGCGTACGCCTTCGGCGGCAAGCTCCCGGGCGCCAGCAGCCTGAACACCCTGCCGGGCACCACCGTCCCGAACCACGTCACCACCCCGATCGGGACCGGCGGCAAGGTCAGCATCTTCAACAGCTACGGCGGCCCCAACCACGTGATCACCGACCTGCTCGGCTACTTCACGCAGGGCTAGACCGCGGCGCGGACCGATTCCAGTGGGGCAGCTCCGGCGGAGCTGCCCCACTGGCGTGTCAGGGCCGGCCGCCGGCCTCGTGGATCTTCTGCCAGACCATGTCCCGGGTCACCGGCAGCTCCGTGAAGCGGATCCCCGTCGCGTCCCGCAGCGCGTTGGCGAAGGCGGGGCCCACCGGGTTGAAGGGGCTCTCGGACATGGACTTGGCGCCGAGCGGGCCGATCGCGTCCGAGGTCTCCATGAAGTGGACCTCGGTGCGCGGGACGTCCGCGTACTGCGGGAGGCGGTAGCGGCGGAAGGCGGCCGTGGTGACCTCGCCGCGCTCGTTCACCCGTACGGTCTCGAAGAGGGTGGCGCCCAGGGCCTGGGCCACGCCGCCCTCGACCTGGCCGCGGCACTGCATCGGGTTCATGACCTTGCCCGCGTCGGCCGCGTGGACGCTGCGCAGGATCTTCATCTCACCCGTGCCGGGGTCCACCGCGAGGCGGAACCACTGGGCGTTGAAGGCCACCGAGCGCGGGGAGCCGCCCCAGTGGCCGTCGGCGGCGACCTCGTCGAGGCTGCCCGCGTCGTGCGCGGCCTCGTACAGCTCCTTGAGGGTGAGGACGCGGCCCGCGCAGTCGAAGGCCTCGGCCCCGAGCGTGCACAGGTGCCGGGCCACGCCCGTGTGGCGGGCGGCGAAGCTCTTGAGGCGCTCGGCGAGGGAGTCGGCGGCCAGCATGACCGCCTTGCCCGCCACCACCGTGCCGGCCGAGCCGAAGGCCCCGGTGTCGTGCCGGACCACGTCCGTGTCCGACTGGCGGACCGTGATCCGGTCGACCGTGGTGTTCAGGGCGCCCGCGGTGATCTGCTTGTGGACGGTGGTGGTGCCGTTGCCGAACTCGGCCGTGCCCACCGCGATGTCGTACGTCCCGTCCCGCAGCAGGCCGACCCGGGCGTCGGCGTAGTGGCCGCCGGGCGGGCCGGTCGCGATCATCGCGACCGCCGTGCCCGTGCCGGTGAGCCAGCCCTCGGGCACCTCCTCGTGACTGCGGTCCTCGGCGACGGCCCTGCGGACGACGTCCATGCACTGCTTCATCCCGTACGAGGCGATGAAGAGGTCCTCCTCGTGCCCGATCGGGGTCACCATGGGGTCGCCGGGCCCGATGACGTTCTTCTCGCGCAGGACGAGCGGGTCCATGCCGAGCCGGACGGCGAGCTCGTCCATCGCCGATTCGAGGGCGAAGAGGACCTGGCCCAGGCCGTAGCCGCGGAAGGCTCCCGCGGGCACGCCGTTGGTGTAGACGGAGTAGGCCTCGACCTCCTTGTTCGGGGCCTTGTAGACCGCGAAGGACTCGCCGACGCTGTGGAACATCACCGCCGGGCCGTGGTTTCCGTAGGCGCCGGTGTTGGAGACGACCCGGATGCGCAGGGCGGTGAGGGTGCCGTCGGCCCTGGCGCCGATCTTGACGGTGATCTTGAAGGGGTGGCGGGTGGTGGCCCCGTAGAACTGCTCGGCCCGGGTGAATTCGAGTTTCACCGGGCGCCGCAGCTTCAGGGCGGCGAGGACCACGATGTCCTCGGTGAGCATCTCCTGCTTGCCGCCGAACCCGCCGCCCACCCGGCCCGCGACGACACGGACCTCGTCCTCGCCCAGGTCGTAGAGGGCGCACAGCGCCCGCCGGGTCAGGAACGGCGCCTGGGTGGAGGACCGGACGGTGATGCGCTCGCCCGGGGAGCCGTCTTCCTTGGGCTCGAAGTACGCGACGCTGCCGTGGGTCTCCAGGCTGGCGTGCTGCACGCGCTGGGTCTGGAAGGTCTCCTCGTAGACGACGTCCGCCTCCGCGTACCCCCGCCCCATGTCGCCGAGGGTGTTGTGGACCTCGCCGCACACGTTGTTCCCGGCGCGGAAGATCCCCGACTCGGGGCCCTTGGGGTGGAGGACGGGGGCGCCCGGGAGCATGGCCTCCTCCGGGTCGACGACGTACGGCAGTTCCTCGTACGTGACCACCACGCGGCGGCACCCCTCCTCGGCCGCCTGCTCGCTGTCGGCGACGACGGCCGCCACGCGCTGGCCGACGAAGCGGACCACGTCGTCCAGGACCCGGGTGTCCATCGGGTCCTCGGTCGGGTGCTCGTGACGGGCACTCGAATAGAGCCGGTCAGGCGCGTCGTGGTGAGTGAAGACCGCGTGGACCCCGGGGACTTGGAGCGCGTCGGCCGTGTCGATGGAGACGATGCGGGCGTGCGGGTGCGGGGAGCGCAGCAGCTTCATGTGGAGCAGGCCGGGAACGGCGACGTCGAAGGTGTAGCGGGCGGTTCCGGTGACGACCTGGGGTCCGGCGGGGGCGCCGGGGCTCTTGCCGACGGCCTGGCCCGCCTCGGGGGTTTCGACGTGCCGCACGCCGCGTACGGCGTCCTCGATGGCGCGGTAGCCCGTACAGCGGCAGATGTTGCCCTTGAAGGCGCGGGGCAGGTCGTCGAGCTTGCCGTCGTCGTGGGCGGTGCCCCGCTCGGCCTGGAGGGCGGAGGTGGTCATGAGGAAACCGGCGGTGCAGAAGCCGCACTGGAAGCCCTGGGCGTCGAGGAACCGCTGCTGGACGGGGTGGAGTTCGCCGCCGGGCGGGCACAGCCCCTCGACGGTGGTGACGGAGCGGCCCTCGGCGCGCACGGCCGGATAGAGGCAGCTGTGGACGGGCTGCCCGTCCACGTGGACCGTGCACGCGCCGCAGTCGCCCTGGTCGCAGCCCTTCTTCACGCCGAACCAGCCGCGCTCGCGGAGGTAGGTGCGCAGGCACTGGCCGGAGCGGGGCTCCTCGGTGAAACGCTGCTCGTTGATGTCGATCTCGTAGCTGCCGCTGCTCATCGCAGCGCCTCCGGGGTGTCGTCGCCCGCCAGTTCGCGGCGGACCTCCTCCGCCAGGCGCAGGCCCATGTGGCGCCGCCAGGCGGGCAGTCCGTGGATGTCGTCGAACCACTCGTCGGGCCGGACGGTGTCGTCGATCGCCCGGCGGAGCGCGGACGCCGTGGGCGGCAGCGCGAACCAGAAGCGGAAGGGGCGGGTGGTGGCGGCCGAGACCGTCACGGCGAGGGAGCCGTCCCGGGGGTCGTGGGCGCCGATGACGAGGGCGCCGGAGCGGCCGAGACCGTAGAGGGAGGCCTGCCGGAAGGCCGTACGGGAGTCCAGGGCGCGGGCGGGCAGCCGCACCGAGCGCAGCAGCTCGCCCTCGCGCAGGTCCTTGACGCCGGCTCCGCGGACGAAGTCGGTGACGGGCAGGCGCCGGGTGGAGCCGTCCTGGCCCTGGAGGAGGACGGTGCCGTCGAGGGCGGCGGAGAGGGAGACCATCGGGCCGGCGGGGAGGGCGTTGCAGAGGTTGCCGCCGACGGTCGCCATGTTCCAGATCTTGAAGCTGGCGAGGAAGGCCCGGCAGCACTGTTCGAAGAGCGGCGCGGCCGCGGCGGGCAGGGTTCGGCCGAAGCGGGACAGCTCGGTGATGGTGCAGGTGGCGGCGATGTCTAGGGAGCCGTCGGGCTGCCAGGACAGGGGCGGCCAGCCCATCCGGGAGAGGTCGACGAGACGGCGGAGGTGGGGCTGGGGCTCGGAGAAGAGGTACGTGCCGCCGCCGAGCCAGGCGTCACCCGGACGCCAGGGTTCGCGGCGGCGGGCGTCGCGTACGTCGAGCACCGTGTTGAGATCCATTTCCCGCCATCCCTTCCGTCGTCATCTGGTCGTTCTTCGTCGACCGGTTCAGTGAAACAACGGGCCGGGGGCGGGGACGACTGGTCCCCGGCACGGAAAAACACGAAGGCCGCCCGGGTGTCCCTGGTGAATCATCCAAGAGGCTGTTCGAATGCTTGCCCTTGCATTTACCATGGCAACCCGCCTATTCACCTCGCGATTGTGGGCTGTCACCCGCCGCAAGGAGTCCCTGCCATGCACGTCCTCGACCTGCTCCAGTCCGACAACCTCGGCCTCACCTTGCTGTGGGGCGAGGAGTCCCTTCTCGGCCAGGAGGTCAGCGGGGTGACGGCCACCGACCTGGAGGACCCGGGCCGGTTCCTGGGTCCCGGCGAGCTCGTGCTCAGCGGCCTCGTGTGGTGGCGTCCGGGAGCCGCGGCCGCCGCCAGGACCGACCGCTTCGTGGCGGCCCTCGCCGACGCGGGAGCGCGGGCGCTGCTGGCGGGCGAGGAGACCCACGGAGGTGTGCCCGAGGAGCTCGTCACCGCCTGCCGGGCCCACCGGATGCCGCTGGTGGCGGTGCCCGCGCGGACCAGCTTCCGGGGCGTCACCGAAGCGGTCTACCTGCGCCAGTGGGGCGACCTCAGCCGGCGCCCGACCCGGCACTTCGCGCTCCCCGAGAACGTGCGCAGCGAGCTCAGCCGGCTCCTGGAGGGCGGGGCCGGGCCGGCGGAGCTGCTGGACCGGGCGTGCGCGCACCTGGGCCGGCTGCCCTGCTACCTGCTGACCGCGAGCGGCCGCACGGTGGCCCGTACCCCGTCCGCGCCCGTGATCCCGGCGCAGCGGGCCGCGTCCGCCGCGAAGGGCGGGGTCTCGCTGGGCGTCGAGGCCGAGAGCTCACCGTACGACGCCTGGCTGCTGCACGTCCCGGACGCGGACGCGGCGCCGCCGCGGGTGCTCCACGAGATCGCCGAGGTCTTCGCGCAGTACCGCGACGGCCGGGCGCGCCGGGTGGCCGCGCGACGGGCCGCCGGGCGGGAGCTGCTCGCCCTGGTGGCGGCGGAGGCCGAAGCGGACCTCCTCGGCGCCGCCCTCCAGGCGGCCGGGCTGCCCGCGGGCGGCCCGTACCGGGTGGTGGCGGCGACCGACGGGGAGGCGCTGGCGGAGGCACTGGGGCACCTGGAGGGAGCCCGCTGGGCGGCGGGCCCCGGCGGGGCGGTGCTGTACGAGGGCCGGGACGGCGGCGTCGCCGGGGCCGCCGGGGCCGCCGGGGCCGGGGCAGGCGGCGGCGCGGCCGGGGACACCGCCGAGCTCACCGACCGGCTGCGCGCCGTGTGGCCGCTGCTCCGGGCCTGCGCCGACCCGGGGGCCGACCTGCGGCTCGGCGTGGGCGCGCGGGTGGCTTCGGCCGACGGGCTGCGCGCGTCCCTGGGCCAGGCGCGCTTCGCGCTGACGGCGGCTGACGCGGTGGTCGCGGTCCGCGGGGTCGACCAGTTGGACACCCTGACCGAACTGCTCTCCGGGGTCCCGCCGGAGGTGCGCGGGGTGTTCGGGGCGCGGACGCTGGGCTCGCTCGGGGACGGGATGCTGCGCGAAACCCTGGAGGTGTTCCTCGCGAACAACTGCTCCTGGACGCGTACGGCGGAGGCGCTGCACCTGCACGTGAACACGGTCCACTACCGGATCGAGCGGGTGGAGGCCCTGACCGGCCGCGACCTCTCGCGACTCGACCACAAACTGGACCTGTACGCGGCGCTGCGCTGCTAGGCCCCGGGGGCTAGAAGGCCAGGTCGATGTGCATGTCCGTGGACTTCACCCGGGCCGTCACGGTGACCCCGACCGCGATGCCGAGCTCCTCGACCGACTCCCGGGTCACCACGGAGACCAGGCGGTACGGGCCCGACTGGACCTCCACCTGGGCCGCGACCTCGTCGAGCCGCACGGCGGTGACGATCCCCGCGAAGGAGTTGCGCACGGAGGTGGCGGCGGCCGTCGCCGGAACCGGATGCAGACCGGCGGCCCGCTCCTTGGCGAAGGCGGCGAGGGCCACGCCGTCGATGCTCCGCACCCCGTCGGGGGACCGGCGCTCGGGCAGCCGTCCCCCGTCGGCCCAGCGGCGGACGGTCTCGGGGCTCACGCACAGCAGGCCGGCAGCCTGCCCGATGGAGTACGACGGCACGCCCGCAGCCTAGGGCCTGCCCGGCTCCGGCCGGGCCCGTATCCCCGGGCTCCCCGGGCTCCCCGAGAGGCGGGGAAGATTCCCGGCAAGGCTCGCGAAGGGGGTAAAAGCGGCAGTTGGCGTAGCGTCGTAGGTGCGACCAGGAATTGGCCGCGGCATGTGAAAGAAGGGTGCCGCCGATGTCCGTCCCGCCTGCCCAGCCCGACCAGCCCGACCAGCCCGACCAGTCCGACCAGGCCGCCCCGTCCACGCCGCCCGCGCCCCCCGTCCTCGTCGGGTTCGACGGGTCCTCCCGGAGTCTCGCCGCCGCCCGGTGGGCCGCCCGTGAGGCCGTGGCGGCCGGGGTGCCGCTCCGGCTGCTCCACGTGGGCCAGGCCTGGCCGACCATCCAGCCGATATCGGTGGAGTTCCAGCCCGTCCTCGGCGCGAGCGAGCACGTGGCGAGGACCGCGCTGACGGCCCTGGTCGAGGAACTCCGCGCCACCCACCAGGGCCTGACCGTCGAGGCGGCCACCGCCGAGGGCGGACCGGGCAACGAGATACCGCGGGAGGCCGCCCAGTTGCACGCCGGGCTGATCGTGCTCGGCGCGAGCGGCGAGGACCGCCACGTCGTTCCGCGGCTCGGCTCCACCGCGCTGCACGTTGCGGGGCGCGCCGAGGTCCCGGTCGTCCTGATACGAGAGCCCGCCGAGCGCGCGCCGCACGGACACGGGGTGGTCGTCGGGGTGGACCCGGCGGGCGACCACGCCGCGGTACTCGACTTCGCGTACGCCTGGGCGGCCAAGCACGCGCTGCCGCTCCGCGCGGTGCACGCCGTGACCACGGGCCCGGCGGCCCCGGAGCCGCTCGAAGCGGTGGTGACCGCGGCCGGCGCGCGCTACCCGCGGGTCCCGGCCGAGTGCGTGACCCGCCCCGGCACCCCGGCGGAGGTCCTGCTCGACGAGTCCGCGCGGGCCGACCTCCTGGTCGTGGGCCGGCGCCACCACCGCCCCCTCCACGGCATGGGCCCCACGGACCACGCGGTGGCCCACCACGCCCACAGCCCCGTGGCCCTGATCCCACACGGCTAGGCCACCCGCTACCCGGGAGCCGGCACCCGGGAGCCGCTACCCGGGAGCCGGGCCGCGCACGAACCCGAGATCTGACTCCGAGACCCGTTCCCGGGGGCCGGCCGAGCGGAGCACCACATCGAGGACATGGCCCGGATCGGCGGCGTAACAGTTCGAGAACCACGCCATGTTGGCCTCCACGACCAACGCGGTGCCGTCGGCGAAGCCGACGTCGACGGTCACCGCACTCGGCAGGGTGTCACCCGCCACCGCGAGCAGCCGGGACGCGAAGGCGCGTACCTCGGCGGCCCGGGGATCCTCGTCCAGCGGGGCGGAGTCCAGCCGGCCGTGGACGGCGTAGCGGCTCCCGGCGGCGATCTCCCCGTCCAGGAGGAACAGCCGGTACTCGGTGGCGAAGTCCACGACCCCGGAGATCAGCACCGGGGTGTCGGGCGGAAGCCCGGGCAGCGCGGCGCCGTCCGCGTACACGGCGGCCGGGAAGGACTTCTCGCGCGGCGGCTTCACGAAGGCCGGCCCCCGCAGCGCCTCCCGCGCCTCGCCCAGGCTGGTCAGCCGGATCCCGCGTCCGGTGGCCCACTCCGGCAGCCCGGCCAGCCAGTCGTCCGGCGGCTCCAGCAGCCCGATCCCGAGCGCCCCGGCCACCCGCGCCCCGGCCGCGGGCCCACCGCACCAGTACACGCCCCGCCCGGCCAGCCCCCCGACCCCGGCGTCGAGCCCCCGCACCTCCATCCCCCGCCGCGCGGCCACCTCACCGAGCAGCCCGGCCGTCGTGGTCCGCTGGCCGGGCACCAGGAACACCGCGTCGTCCATACGGCCGCTCACCGCCGGTCGGTCCCCTTGTCCTCAATGAGGTCGAGGTCGAAGGCGACGTCGGCGAGCAGCTCGTCGTCGAGCTCGCTGACGGTCCGGCTCACGAGCCACCTCCTTCGCTGTCGGCGCGGATGCGGCCGACGTCTCCGAGTGTGTCTCCCGCGCTGCCGTGGCGAAAGCCCTCACCGCCGCAGCAGCACGATCACCGACCCCCACATCGTCAGCAGTACGTTGCCCAAGGCGTACGGCACCGTCGTCCCCAGGGCCGGGATCTGGCTGCGGGCGCGTTCCGTCAGGGCGCCGAGGGCGGCCGTCGTGGTCTGGGCTCCGGCCAGGGCGCCGAGCAGGATCGGGAGGGGGAGCCGCTGCACGAAGTGCCCGTAGGCGAATCCGGCCAGCAGCGGCACGCTCGTCACGGCCGCGCCCCAGAGCAGCAGCGGCCAGCCGGCCTCGCGCAGGCCCGGGGCGAAGCTCGGGCCGGCGTTGAGGCCGACGACCGTCACGAACACGCACAGGCCGAGCGTGCCCATCAGCCACTGCGCCGCCGACGGCAGGTTCCCGTACGTGGGGTACTTGCTCCGGATCCAGCCGAAGACCAGCCCCATCAGCAGCGCCCCGGTGGAGGTGGACAGGGACAGCGGCGCGCCGGCCGCGTGCAGCGCCGGGATGCCCAGGCAGCCGCCGAGGAACAGCCCGAGCGCGATCCACACCATGTCCGTGGCGAAGCTGGTCGGCACCGGCTTGCCCAGCGCCGCCGCGGCCGCCTCCACCCGGCTGCGCGGCCCCGTGAGGACCAGGGTGTCGCCCCGCTCCACGGTGGTGTCGAGCCGGACCCGCAGGTCGGCGCCGGCCCGCCAGTGCTCGTCGACGAAGACGCCCGGCATGAACTCCTCGTGGCGCAGGGTGCGGATGGTGCGCCCGCTGAGGTTCCGGTCGGTGATGACCACGTGCAGGGACTCGGTGCGGTAGGCGAGCAGCTCGAAGTCGTCCGTCTCCATCCCGATGTGCGTCCGCGCGTCGTACGCGACGAGGTCGCCGCGGACCGCGCTGACGGCCAGGACGTCCCCGATCTCGACGCGGGTGTCCGCGGTGTGCTCCAGGATCTCCCCGCCGCGGCGCAGCCGGGTGATGTAGAGCCGCCGCCCGGCGGCCTTCTGCTCCGCCTCGAACTCCCCGATCGTGCGCCCGGCGAAGGCCGCCACGTCGACGGCGTACGCGCGCAGCACGTGCTTGTAGTAGCCCTCCCCGGCGTCGGGGTCGTCCTCGGCGGCCTCCAGGTCGGCGGCGAGCACGGCGCTCTCGGCCGCCAGGTCCCGGCGCAGGAGGCGGGGCAGGAAGCCGGCGAGGAGCAGCGCGGGCAGGACCGTGCCGAGGGGGTACGTGACCGCGTAGGCGACGGCGATCAGATGCGACTGGTCCCGCGCCTCGTCCGCGCCGACGCCGGGCAGGTGGGCGATGGCGTCGGAGCCGACGCCGATGACGGCGGACTGGGTGAGGCCGCCGCCGAGCAGACCGGCGGAGAGGCCGGGCCCGTAACCGGCGAGGGTGGCGAAGGCCCAGGCGGAGGCGAGTCCGGTGACGCAGACGATGAGGGCGAGGACGACCTGGGGAAGGCCGTCCTTGCGCAGGGCGCGGAAGAACTGCGGGCCGACGTCGTAGCCGAGGGCGAAGAGGAACATGAGGAAGAAGACGGACTTGATCGGACCGTCGATCTCGACCTTGGCCTGGGAGCCGATGACCAGGCCGGCGACGAGGCATCCGGTGACGGCGCCGAGGGCGATGGACTTGTACCGGACGCGGCCGAGCAGGAAGCCGACGGCGATGGTCAGGAAGATCAGCAGCTCGGGATAGGGCTGGAAGATCTCCGTCCTGAGCCAGTCCATCCACGCCACCCGCCACTCACCCGCTTCCCGCGCGCCGGCTTCGCCCGCCGGCGCCCGCTAGCGGTGCCGCCCGCGCGACCTCCTCGGCCGTCTCGGGAAACGGTATGTGCCGGTATGTCCGACCGCACCTCAGCGGAGTCAGCAGGTTCAGCGGGCGACCCGCTCGGCGAGGTACTGCTCCCAGGTGCGCCTGCCGAGCGCGTGGCCGGGGGCGGTCAGGTGGCCGGCGCGCCAGGCGGCCCCGATCTTGCCGGGAATGCGGACGGGGAGGACGGCGCGGTGCTTGCCGGCGGCGCGCAGCCAGTCCTTGGCGAGGCCGGCGGCCGGGTACACGGTCGGGCCGGCGAAGTCGGGCACCCGGCCGGCCGGCTCGCCCAGGGCCAGCTCGACCAGCCGGTCCGCCACCTCGCCCGCGTCGGCCGGCTGGCAGTCGGTGCCGGACGGCACGAGGAGAACGGGAAGCTTGGACAGGGCCCCGAGGGCGAGGTCGAGCAGCGCGGGGAACTGGGTGGCCCGCAGGTTGGTCCAGCCGATCCCCGAGGCGGCGAGCACCTGCTCACCCTCCAGCTTGACCCGGAAGTACGGGTAGGGGATCCGGTCGACGCCGACGATCGAGATGTTGACGACGTGCTCGACGCCGGCCCGCTTCCCGGCGTCCAGCAGGTGCCGCAAGCCCGGGACGTCGTTCTTGAAGTGCCGGATGTCGCTCGCGCAGTGGATGACCGTACGGACGCCCGCGAGCGCCTCGTCGAGTCCGGCGCCGCTGGTCAGGTCGCCGGTGTACCAGTCCACGCCGGCGTCGTCCGGCAGCGCGGTCCTGCGCGTGAGCGCGCGGACCGGGCGGCCGGTGCGGCGGACCCGCTCCAGGACCTCGCGGCCGAGCATGCCCGTCGCTCCGGTCACCATGATCGTGTCGTTCTTCATCAGTCTCGGCCTTCCGAATCCCTCGTCGCTCTCGCCGTCACTGATGAAGAACCGGCGGGTCGGGCGTTCTGTGACAACTCTCGGAGCTGAGTCGCGAGGAAGGCGAGTTTGTCCGGGTTCAGGACGAGCCGGATGCCGGTGATCCCGCTCTCGCCGAGCTCCAGCGCCCCGAACGCGGTCAGCTCGCCGTCCGCCCAGCTGACCACCGCCGGAACGCCGTTCGCCTCGGCGAACCCGATCTGCGCGCCGTTGACCCACCGGGAGAAGAGGCCGACCAGGAAACGGGCCGCGTTGTCCCGCCCGGCCACCGGCCGGCTCGACGCGCTCGCCTTGCCGCCGCCGTCCGACCAGACGACCACCTGCTCGGCGAGGAGCTCCTCCAGCCGGTCCATCGCGCCCTCGGACGCGGCGGCCAGGAACCGGGCGAGCAGCTCGTCGTCCTGCTCCCGCGAGGCGGTGAACCGCGGCCGGCCGTCGGCCAGGTGCTGCTTGGCCCGGCGGTAGAGCTGGCGCGCGTTCGCCTCCGAGCAGTCGAGTACGCCCGCGATGTCCCGGTGGCTGTAGTCGAATGCGTCGCGCAGCACCACGGAGGCCCGCTCGGGTGCCGACAGCCGCTCCATCATCGTCAGCACGGCGAACGACACCGAGTCCCGCTGCTCCGCCGTCTCCATCGGCCCCAGCGTCCCGGCGCCGGTCCCCACCGGCTCCGGGATCCAGGGCCCGAAGTACTCCTCGCGCCGCACCCGGGCGGAGGTGAGCCGGTTCAGGCACAGGTTGGTGACCACCTTGGCCAGCCACGGGCCGGGCGCGGCCACCTGGCCGGGCTCGACTCCGTGCCAGCGCAGGTACGCGTCCTGCACGGCGTCCTCGGCCTCGGCCGCCGAGCCGAGCATCCGGTACGCCAGCGAGAACAGCCGTGGCCGGTGGTTCTCGAATTCCTGTCCCGTGTCCATGACCTCACGCTAGTGCGGGGCCCCGCTCCCCTCCGCCATGCTCCCCTCCGCCCCGCTCCGCCCCGTGAGCAGGTCGAGCACCTGTCGCGGTGTCCAGTGCCCGGCCGCGCCCGGGCAGGCGCACAGGTACTCGGCGATCTCCTGCTCTTGCCACGGTCCCGACTCCAGCAGGCCGCCCGCCAGGTACCGCAGGTACGCGGCGGACGGCATGAGCGGCTCCACGTCCCGGAGGGACCACGGAGCGGTGAGCGTCAGCACGGGGATGCCGTCGACCGTCCCCGGGCAGATCAAGGTCTCGTAGCGGCCGCCGCCCGACTCGTCGCGGCCGTCGCGCAGCACCTTGGCGAGGTCGAGGTCCTTCCCCGGTTCCCGGTACATCTCCTGCGCGGCGATGTCCGAGATCTGGCCGACGGTCACGAGGTGGGCGCGCCCCAGCAGGCGACCGGGCGCCGACGGGTCGTAGAAGCCCCTGCCCCCCGTCCACACCGGGGACTCGGTGGCGAAGTAGAGGCATCCGTCGAGCTGGACGGCGATCGACCGCTCCGGCGCCCGGCGGTCCCGGCAGCCGGGATGGGAGCGCGTCGCGCCGGGCGGCGTCCCACCGGCGATGTAGGCGGCCAGCCGGTCCATGTGCATGTTGGAGCCGTACGAGGCGTACCAGACCCGGCCGTGGCTCCTCGGCGACTCGACGCCGAACGGAACCGCGGTGTGGACGACCATGCTGTTCCTCGCCTGTGGGAAGGGGAGCCGGCATCAGTTCGTCAGTATGTGAGGAGAGACGCGAAGAGCCCCGCTGCAAGCAGCGGGGCTCTTCGCTTATTGCCCGGTGAGAGCAATGGCGGAGGATACGAGATTCGAACTCGTGAGGGGTTGCCCCCAACACGCTTTTCAAATGTTCGTACGCCCGTCCGGCGGAGGCCGTACCGGTCCTGACCTGGGCCGGAAGCTGACCCAGAGGGTTCGCCGGATGGCCCTGGACGGGTACGAATGAGACCGGAACTGAGACCGGTCTCGGGTCCCGAAGCCAGCTCAGGGATCCGTACCGTGGCGGACCACGACGTCAGCCGAGAAGCGGCGCCTCACCGGCCTACTGGGGCATGACGCCGTGGATGCGGGAGAGCGTGAAGACGCGGTCGGCTTCACGCAGGTGACACCAGGCTTCCAGGTAGGGCGGGTCGAGTTCCAGGCTGCTCAGGGTGCGTACGGTGCGACTGCCCGAGGTCGCGACGTACTCGACCGTGATGGCGGTGCCGGCGTCGATGGCTTGGGCGAGCTGGCGGACATCGCCGTACGACAGGTGCTGCGCGTATCCGGCGACGATTTCCTCGGTGTCCGTCCCGAAGGGGACTCCGCTGCCGAAGGGGTCGGGTTGCGGCGCGGTCGGTGGTGCGGCCAGCAGCCGGACAGCCAGATCATCAATGTCGGCCCCGCCCGGGACCTTCGACGTGCGGATGGCGCTTCGGGTGCCGCGCTTGTCGCCGGTCTGCCGAGGGGCTGGAACAGGAGCGGCCGCCCGCTGGGGCCGGACCTTCTCGACGCGTACGGTTCCCCCGGCCGTTTCGGCGACGGGGGCGTAGCCCTCGGCGCGGAGCGTTGCGAGGGTAGTGTCGAGCGAGCTACGACTGACCAGAACAGTCGGGGCGAGCCGGCGCAGGCCGAGCTTGGAGAGCCCCCGGTGGGCGGCGAGTTCGGCCAGGAGCGCCGGCTCCTCGCCGTGGAGGACGCAGGCGGCCGGGGCGATGCGCACGCGTCCGTGGCCCCGCGCGGTGTCGGCGATGAGATAGGACAGCGGTTGGGGCAGGGGCCCGGCTGTGATGGCGGCCAGATCGGCTGCGATGTCCCCCGGGGCGCGGCCGGCGTCCAGGGCCCGTCGGATGCTGGCGGAGCTGAACCGCCACACCGAGGCCGTGCCACTGGTTTCCCGGTCAGCGGTGGCATCGAGGACCACGGCGACCCGCGCGGCCGGTGTGCCGGCGACGACGGCGGTGAGGTCGCCGCCGATCCGGGCGGTTTCGGCGGCCGGGGGCAACAGTCGTCGGCAGGTGGCGGTCAGGCCTTCCTCGTCGTAGGTGAGCAGATGGGCGCCCAGAGCCGACAGGGCGCCTCGGGCGATCACTCCGAACATTTCGGCCTCGCGGATCACCGTGGCGAACGGGGTGATGTCCGTAGGTGAGGTGTCGGCGAGCGGGCGGTGCCAGGCCACCGCCGGTCCGAGATCGGAAGCGTTCTTCACCCCCTGACCGGCCGGGAGCTGTGCCGCTGCGGCAAACAGCCCGTGGCGGGCCTGGCGGCAGCCGTTACAGGGCGGTGCTCCCGCGAGGGCAGGTAGCGCCTTGTTGTCCTCGTCGCGCGCCCGGGTGGAGGTGAGCGGCAGTTCGCGCCATGCCTGGAGCAGCGTGGCAAGCCGCTCTGCGGGCTCCTGTTCCGCCCAGACGTCGTATGCCTCGGTCGGTGCCACGCGGTCGCCGACCCTGGCCAGCAGCCCGGCCGTGTACGCGGCCTCCAGGGTGATGCGGACCACGGCATCGTCGGCATGGGCGGCCTTGCCGATTCGGGCCAGCTCACGCGCGCCGATCCCACCGGACTTGAGTCTGGCGGGCGGAGCCGAGGAACAGGCCGAGAGGACCGAGGCGGCCTGGGTCAACAACGCCGCGGCCGAGGCTGCGGCCTCCCGCTCCACCTCGGCGGGGGTGATGGACACCAGCTGAGGGGACGGTGGAAGCGGGGCGAAGGGGGCGTGCCAAGTGGGCCCGCGCAACGCCAGCGCGACTTCGACGGGCATACGCGCGGGACCGTATCGGCGGCGATCTTGGATCAGGAGGCCCCGGTCGAGCGCCCATCGCGCCCCCGGTTCGAGGACGGGGCCAGGGGTCCCGAACACGATGGCCTGCGGCTGCCTCGGCGCAGGCCCTGCCCGGTGGGTCAGCAGCTTCTGTGTGACCGCGGGCGCTCGTGCCACCACTTCGGCAATGACCTCGGGGTCGCTGTGGTGCGCGACGAGCGCCGCCATACGCTGCTGCTTGGTGCCGGGCGGCTTGATGCCCAGCGCCACCAACATGCCGCGCAGCTCGTCGGAGGTCATGTCCGCCAGCAGCTCCGCAAGCGGTGCGTCCAGCCCGAGCGGCGCGTCCCACGCCTGCTGCAACGGTGCCGCCGTGTGGAGCCTTCCGTTGTGGTCCGGCCAGACCAGCGCGTGCCCGGCCAGAGTCTCCAGGACCGCTTCCAGTGCGAGGCCGGCCTCGCTTGCCGTCGCTCCCAGCAGCTTCGCCAGGGCCTCGCGCGACGCGGTCGTCCCGAGCGCCGCCACGGCCTCGGCCACCTGCAAGTCGGGCAGGGTGAGCAGGGGCAGCGCGAGTGCCACCGACCCCGGCCGCTGAAGGCGGTCCGCCAGCTCCCCCACCGAGCGGGGCTCCGGAGGGGACGTGGTGTCGTTCCGTGTCGCGAGCACGCGTGCCAGGCGCGGGCCGTCGAGACCGCTCAGCCAGGCTGTCAGCGTTGATCCGGACGCCATGGAAACCTCTCCTCCGGCCAGGAAACGGGCCGTGGCCGGACCTCGGCCAGTCCGGCACCGGGCTCAAGGATGGCCCATCCGGTGGGTGTGGACGTCTCGCAAGGCGAAAGATCCCCGCCCACGGGTGACCTCGAGCCGCGGACGCGCCCTGCCCACCCTGACGCCGGGCGGGTTCGGCAGGCTGACAGGTCCTCCACCGAGCGCGGTCCGGGGCGGAGGCGTCCTCCCGATTGGCGGCATTCGACAGGTGCGCTCTGCCCGCGGCAGCGTGAGGTCCTCGGCCGCAGGTGGACCATGCCGACCTCGCGCCAAAAGGCCTGACGGTCCGACGGAACCGGAGTCGGCCCCGCTACGCGCACGGCTGCGTCAACCGCTGTGGGGCGCAGTTACTCGCTGTCGCAGGCGGACTACGGCTGCCGGACACAGTCGACGGCGACTCGGCGGATGTGTTCCGTCACAGCTCGGATTCGGGTTGTTCTCGGCCCTCTCCAGGGTGGTCCGGCCTAGGGTGGTCTTCAGGCATGGGCCCGTGGACCACAGCGTGGAGGAGCCGATCATGAGCACTGCCCCGAATCTGCCGCTCCCGCCGCGCAGACCCGAGGAGCCTCATCCGCTCCGGACGATCCGGGAGATCCGGGAGTCTCTGACCGAGCAGCAGCTCGGGCACTTCGATGCCGAGCTTGCCGACACCGACATCGATGCCCTGCCCGACATGCTTCACCGCTGGGCGACCCTGGGCAGCGACGGGTTTCTCGAACGGCTCGCGGCGGCCCCCTTCGAGGGCCTGGAGTTCGGGCAGCGGTCCTACGACGACGAGGCGGATGGCGAGTGATCTATCTGCTCGACACCAATGTGGTCGCCGAGATCACCACCCGGCCGAAGCCTGCCCCGGCCGTCGTCGCCTGGGCTCGGTCGGTTCCAGCTCCTGCCCTCTACCTGAGCGTCATCACGATCGCGGAGATCGAAGCGGGCATTGAGGGAACACCTGATCCGGTGCGGCGTACCGCTTTCGAGCTGGCGCTCATGGAAATCCGTGATCAGTACCGCGACCGGATCGCCGCCGTTGGAGAGCGGGAGGCACTCGCCTACCTCGCTCTTCACCGGAGGCTCAAGAGTGCCGGGACCAGCATCGATCCCCCCGATGCGCTGATCGCTGCCACCGCCCTGGCGAACGGCTGGACGCTGGTGAGCCGGAACATCAAGCATCTGGCGCGATCAGGCGCACTCCTGCTGAACCCATGGGAGCACGAGGGATAGGCCATCGAGGCCGGATCTGGTGGATCGCCCGGTTATGCGGCAAATAAATGAGACTGGAACTGAGACCACGGAACGCAAAGAGCCCCACCGCAAGCGGTGGGGCTCTTCGACGTATTGCCCGGTGAGAGCAATGGCGGAGGATACGAGATTCGAACTCGTGAGGGGTTGCCCCCAACACGCTTTCCAAGCGTGCGCCCTAGGCCACTAGGCGAATCCTCCGCGGCAAACAATACAAGACGTTGAGGGGTGCTCGCGAACGTGATCGCCGGGCGGGCCCGGGCCGGGGTCCAGGTCGGGGTCGGGTGGAGCTCCGGCCGGGGTCCGGCTCGATTCCGGGGCCCTCCATCCGCTAGGGTGGGGCCAGCCCCTCACGTGGCGCTATCTCACCCAACTCCCCCAGGGCCGGAAGGCAGCAAGGGTAAGTGGGCTCTGGCGGGTGCGTGGGGGGCGCTTTGCGTTCCGGGACGGGTCGGGCCGGCCGGGCCGCTCAGCCGCATCACGTCGGACCTCGGGGGACCCGCGTCGTGTCGGACCGCGTCGGATCGCGGGGGACCACGGCGGGCCGGGCGGGTCCGCGGGCCGCCGTTGTCGGTGGGCCCGGATAACCTCGTAGACGTGTCGTCCCTTGCGCTGTACCGCCGCTACCGCCCCGAGTCGTTCGCCGAGGTCATCGGGCAGGAGCATGTCACTGACCCGCTGATGCAGGCCCTGCGCAACAACCGGGTCAATCACGCGTACCTGTTCAGCGGGCCGCGAGGCTGTGGCAAGACCACCAGCGCGCGCATCCTCGCCCGCTGCCTGAACTGTGAGCAGGGCCCCACGCCCACCCCCTGCGGGGAGTGCCAGTCCTGCAAGGACCTCGCGCGCAACGGGCCGGGGTCCATCGACGTCATCGAGATCGACGCGGCCTCGCACGGTGGTGTGGACGACGCCCGTGACCTGCGCGAGAAGGCCTTCTTCGGGCCCGCCTCCAGCCGGTACAAGATCTACATCATCGACGAGGCGCACATGGTCACCCCGGCGGGCTTCAACGCCCTGCTGAAGGTGGTCGAGGAGCCGCCGGAGCACCTCAAGTTCATCTTTGCCACGACCGAGCCCGAGAAGGTCATCGGGACCATCCGGTCCCGGACGCACCACTACCCCTTCCGGCTCGTGCCCCCCGGCACCCTGCGGGACTACCTCGGCGAGGTCTGCGGCCGCGAGGGCGCCCACGTCGAGGAGGGCGTGCTGCCGCTCGTCGTGCGCGCCGGCGCCGGCTCCGTCCGTGACTCCATGTCCGTCATGGACCAGCTCCTGGCCGGCGCCACCGAGTCGGGTGTGACGTACGCCATGGCCACCTCGCTCCTCGGGTACACCGACGGGACCCTCCTCGACGCCGTCGTGGACGCGTTCGCCGCCGGGGACGGGGCCGCCGCCTTCGAGATCGTCGACCGGGTGGTGGAGGGCGGCAACGACCCGCGCCGCTTCGTCGCCGACCTGCTGGAGCGGCTGCGCGACCTGGTGATCCTGGCCGCCGTGCCCGACGCCCGGGAGAAGGGGCTCATCGACGCCCCCGCCGACGTGGTCGAGCGGATGCAGGCCCAGGCCTCCGTCTTCGGGGCCGCCGAGCTGTCCCGGGCCGCCGACCTGGTCAACACGGGGCTCACGGAGATGCGCGGGGCCACCTCGCCCCGGCTGCAGCTGGAGCTGATCTGCGCCCGCGTGCTGCTCCCCGCCGCCTTCGACGACGAGCGTTCCGTGCAGGCGCGGCTCGACCGGCTGGAGCGCGGCGGTGCGGCCTCCGCCGCCGCTGCCTTCGCCCCGGCCCCCGCCATGGGCTACGTACCCGGGCCGGAGGCCCACGCCATGGCCCCGGCGACCGTACGGCCCCCCGCGCAGCCGGCTCCGGCGCACCAGGCCCCCGCTCCGGTGCATCAGGCTCCCGCTCCGGCCCCGGTGGCTCCGCCCGAGCCGGTGGCCCCCGCGGCTCCCGCGGCTCCGGCGGCGCCCGCCACCGCACCCGGAGCCTGGCCCGGCGCCGCGCAGCCCGGCGGCGGCGCCCCCGGTGCCTGGCCCGGCGCGGCCACTCCCGGCGCCCCCGCGGCCCCGGCTCCGGCCCCCGCCCCGGCCGCCGCCCCCGCCGCGGGTGCCTGGCCCGGCGCGGCCACCCCCGGCGCCCCGGCAGCCCCCGCGGCTCCCCCGGCGGCCCCCGCCCAGGCCTCCGCTCCGGCGGCGCCCGCCGCCCCGGGACCCGGTATGGCCGCCGGCGCCGGGCAGATCCAGGCGATGTGGCCGGCCGTCCTGGAGGCCGTGAAGAACCGCCGCCGCTTCACCTGGATCCTGCTCAGCCAGAACGCCCAGGTCGCCGGCTTCGACGGCACCACCCTCCAGCTCGGCTTCCCCAACGCCGGAGCCCGCGACAACTTCGCGAGCAGCGGCAGCGAGGACGTCCTCAAGGCGGTGCTCGCCGAGCAGTTCCAGGTCACCTGGAAGATCGAGGCCGTCGTCGGCGGGGGCGCCCAGCCCATGGCCCCCGTGTCCGCGTCCTCCTACGGCGCTCCGCCCGCGCCCGCCTACAACCAGCCGCCGGCCCAGCAGGCCCCGCAGCAGCCCCAGCAGTCGCAGCAGCCCCAGCAGTCGTACCAGCAGCAGCCGCAGCAGTCCCAGCAGCCGCAGCAGTCGTACCAGCAGCAGTCCCAGCAGCACCAGCCGCCCACCCATCAGGCGCCCCCGCCGGTCGCCCCCGAGGACGACGTCGCGGAGGCCGACGACCCGGACCTCGTCGACACCGCACTGAGCGGGCACGACCTGATCGTGCGCGAGCTCGGCGCCACCGTTGTAGAGGAATATACGAACGACTAGGGGGTCCGACTTGGGTGCCCGCACGAAGGGCACCCGGGAACGCGGGCTAGTCTTCATCGCGTGAAGGTCCTCGTCATCGGCGGCGGCGCCCGCGAACATGCCCTGTGCCGCTCTCTGTCCCTCGATCCCGACGTCAACGCGCTGTACTGCGCTCCCGGCAATGCCGGCATCGCCGAGGTGGCGGAGCTCCGCCCCGTCGACCCGCTCGACGGCGAAGCCGTCGCCCGCCTCGCCACCGAGCTCCGCGCCGACCTGGTCGTCGTCGGCCCGGAGGCCCCGCTCGTCGCCGGGGTCGCCGACTCCGTGCGCGCGGTGGGCATCCCCGTCTTCGGCCCGTCCGGCGAAGCCGCGCAGCTGGAGGGTTCCAAGGCCTTCGCCAAGGACGTGATGGCCGCCGCCGGAGTCCCGACGGCGCGCAGCTACGTGTGCACCACCCCGGAAGAGGTGGACGAGGCCCTCGACGCCTTCGGCGCCCCGTACGTGGTCAAGGACGACGGCCTCGCCGCCGGCAAGGGGGTCGTGGTCACGGACGACCGGGCCGCCGC
Source organism: Streptomyces sp. CA189 (assembly GCF_056428985.1). Classification (NCBI taxonomy): domain Bacteria; kingdom Bacillati; phylum Actinomycetota; class Actinomycetes; order Kitasatosporales; family Streptomycetaceae; genus Streptomyces; species Streptomyces sp. CA189. Next base: position 27,314 of record NZ_JBWJVM010000053.1, read on the forward strand.
CCGCGCCCACGCGCTGGGCTGCGACCGCGTGGTCATCGAGGAGTTCCTCGACGGCCCCGAGGTCTCCCTCTTCGCCATCACCGACGGCGTCACCGTGCTGCCGCTCCAGCCCGCGCAGGACTTCAAGCGCGCGCTCGACGGCGACGCGGGCCCCAACACCGGCGGCATGGGCGCGTACTCCCCGCTCCCCTGGGCCGACCCGAAGCTCGTCGGCGAGGTCATGGCCTCCGTCCTGCAGCCGACCGTGGACGAGCTGCGCCACCGCGGCACCCCCTTCTCCGGGCTGCTCTACGCGGGCCTCGCGATCACCTCGCGCGGGACCCGTGTCATCGAGTTCAACGCCCGCTTCGGCGACCCCGAGACCCAGGTGGTCCTGGCCCGGCTGCGCACCCCGCTCGCGAGCGTGCTGCTGAGCTCCGCCAACGGCACCCTGGACGCCCTGCCCCCGCTCAGCTGGCGCGAGGACGCGGCCGTCACCGTGGTCATCGCCTCCCACAACTACCCGGAGACCCCGCGCACTGGGGACCCCATCACGGGCCTGGCCGAGGTGGCCGAGCTGGACGCCCCGCACGCGTACGTCCTGCACGCCGGGACGCGCAGCGAGGGCGACGCGGTCGTCAGCGCGGGCGGCCGCGTGCTGTCGGTGACGGCGACCGGTTCCGATCTGGCGGAGGCCCGGGACAGGGCGTATAAGGCGGTCGCGCGGATCGGGCTCGACGGCTCGCAGTACCGCACGGACATCGCGGCGAAGGCCGCGGAATCCCGCTGACAGGCGGCGTTCAAGGGGATTTCACGGACGCGGGCCCGGTGCGCACTCGGTGCGGCCGGGCCCGCGCGCATGCTCGCGTGCGAGTGCATCCAGCCGCGTTCGAACGCACCCACCTTTACCCAAAGCCATTCCATCGGGTGATCGTCACCCGGTCTGCCTGACGGCCGCCCTCGCCCCAACTATGGTGCGGCGCAAGCATTCCGGCACTCATTCCGGCACATGGCCCACCGGCATTGCGATGTCAGTGGCTGGTGTCACAGTGGGGGAGTGAGCAACGCCGCCGCATGGCAGAGGGGGTGAGGTCCGGCCGTGTCCGGAACCGGTTCGATCGCTGAAGTGGGTACGCCGTCCGCGCGTTCCCGTGCCTTGGCCGTGCTGCGTGTGCGCAGCAGGGCACTGGCCGTCGGGCTGCTGCCCGCCGCCCTCGCCGTGGTGCTGGTGAGCGCCCGCTCGACGGGCCGGCTCGCCGGTGACCCCTGGCCGGCCGTGACCCTCGCCGTGTGCGCCGTCGCCGCGTTCGTCCTGCTCGTCGGCGGGATCTTCGCCGCCGTCGTGCTGCGGGCGAGCCCCGCCATGACCCCGACCGTGCCGCTGTCGGAGGCCGCCGCCCCCGATCTCTACCGGCTCGTGCGGGACCTGGCGGACCGGATGGACGTCCCGGCGCCCTCCGCCATAGCCCTGACCCCCGACTGCGACAGTTGGCTGGAGGACCGGACGCACGCGGCGCACCGCCGTGCCCGCGGCCGCACGCTGATATCAGGTGGGGACGGTGGGGCCGCCGGAGCCGGCGGCCCGGAGTCCGAGCCCGGCGCCGCCCCGGTGCTGGTCATCGGCTCGCCGTTCCTGTGGTGGATGAGGGTCGCGGAGCTCCGGGCCGTCCTCGCACCCGTGGTCGCGGGTACGGGCCCGTCCGCGCACCCGGACATAGCCGATGCGCGCGGATTCGTACGGGGCCTCGACGCCGCCGTGGACGTGGGCGGCCGGCGCTTCCTCGGCTGGATCGCCGCCCCCGCCCGGCTGCTGCTGCGGCTGTGCCGGGTGGACGCCGCCGAGATGGAGCGCGGGGTCGCCGCCGCCGCCTCGGACCGTGCACAGGGTGTGGACTACGCGCTGCGCATCGTCGCCCAGGAGCAGGTCGGGCTGGCGTACGCCGGCTGGGACCGGCTGCTGACCCGGGTCGCCCTGCCCGCCTGGCGGATGGGCCGCTGGCCCGCCCACCTGGACGCGGGGGTCGTCTCCGCACTGACCGAGCTGTCCCGGCGCGACCGGCTGGCCGACGGGTTCACCTCACGGCTGGGCGAGCGCCCGGCGTGCGATCTGCTGGACCAGCCGGGTGCGGTGGACGAGGCCGCCTCGCTGCTGGCGGCCCGGCTGTTCCACGGCGGTCCGGCCGAGGCCGGACCGGACTGGTCGCCGGTGGACTGGGCGGCCTATCCGGAGGAGGTCGTCGACCGCAAGTGGCGCACGGAGGCGGCCCGCCTGCTGGCCGCACTGGACGGCCTGTCGTCTTCGTCGGTGCCCGCCGCTTCCACCGTGGAGCGGGTGCTGAGCCACCTCGCGGACGCCGACGCCGACGCCCTGGCGGGCCGGCTGAGCGGTGACCTGGCGCGGGAGGCCCTGCCCGTGGCGGCGGCGGCCGCCGCCTCGGGCCGCGGAGCCGACGCGCTGCCGCTGTTCCCACTGGAGGCTCCGCGCAGCGGCCGGGACCTGCTGGCGGACCACGTCGTGGCGCTGGTGTGCTGCGCCGCCGTCGACTCCGCCGGGGGCGAGCCCGGGCTGGACTGGCTGGACGGGCCGGTCCTGCTGGTCGCCGGGGTCCGGCGGGCCGATCTCGCCGGACCGGTGCTGTCGCTCGTGGAGGACCGGGACCCCGGCCCGCTCCGGGACTGGCTCGCGGAGGTCGGCGTACGCCCCGAGAAGCCGGTCCGCCTGGTCTAGGCCGTCGGCTCCAGGGCCCCCGGGCCCCGGGCGCCCGGCCCTCCGGCCCCTCGGGCCCCCACGCCCCAGGACCGGGCGCACGCGGGATCCCCGTTGAACTTTTCGCGACGAACGGTGACGGAGTGCGTGCGTTATGTGATGTGCTGGGGATCGGTCGCGGCATTCGGGGGAGCGAGGGAGGGGAGCGGTATGGGTGCGGAGCAGATCCGGCGTTGGGAGTCAGGTGCGCTCGCGCACGCGGTGACCGATCCCTTCGGCCAGGGCCCCCTGCCGTGGTTCCGGGGGAGCGAGCTCTACTACGACGACAACGGCCAGGTCGTGCCCTGGTACGTGGACCCGGCCGTCGCCGCCGGGCCCGGCCAGCAGATCCCCCGCGCCCGTGGCGCCGGCGGCCCCCGCACCGCCGACGACGTGCACCGGCAGATCAAGGGGTTCACCTCCACCGGAGCCGTCGCGCCCGGTGAGGCCATCGACTTCCACATCACCGTGGATCCGCCCCAGCAGTTCTCCGTGGACGTCTACCGCATCGGGCACTACGGCGGCGACGGCGCCTCCAAGATCACCACCAGCCCCCGGCTCTCCGGCATCGTCCAGCCCGCGCCCCTGACCGCCGACCGCACGGTCTCCTGCCACCACTGGTGGCTCTCCTGGCGGCTCCAGGTCCCCTCGTACTGGAGCATCGGCGCCTACGTGGCCGTCCTCACGACCGCCGACGGGTACCGCTCGCACATCCCCTTCACGGTGCGCGACGACCACCCGGCCGATCTGCTGCTCCTGCTCCCCGACATCACCTGGCAGGCCTACAACCTCTACCCGGAGGACGGCAGAACGGGCGCGAGCCTCTACCACGCCTGGGACGAGGAGGGCCGGCTGCTCGGCGAGCGCGACGCAGCCATCACCGTCTCCTTCGACCGCCCCTACGCCGGCGCGGGCCTGCCCCTGCACGTGGGCCACGCCTACGACTTCATCCGCTGGGCCGAGCGCTACGGCTACGACCTCGCCTACGCCGACGCCCGCGACCTGCACGCCGGCCGCATCGACCCCACCCGCTACCGCGGCCTGGTCTTCCCCGGCCACGACGAGTACTGGTCCGGGCCCATGCGCCGCACCGTCGAGCGCGCCCGCGACCACGGCACCTCGCTCGTCTTCCTCTCCGCCAACACCATGTACTGGCAGGTCGAGCTCTCCCCCTCGCCCTCCGGGGTCGACGACCGGCTCCTCACCTGCCGAAAACGCCGCGGCCCCGGCCGCCCCAGCCTCTGGCGCGAGGTGGACCGCCCGGAGCAGCAACTGCTCGGCATCCAGTACGCGGGTCGGGTTCCCGAGCCCGCGCCCCTCATCGTGCGCAATGCCACGCACTGGCTCTGGGACTCCACGGGAGCCGTCGAGAACGACGAACTGCCCGGCCTGGTCGCGGGCGAGGCCGACCGGTACTTCCCGCGCACGCAGCTCCCCGAGCACCAGAGCCGGATCCTGCTCGCGCACTCCCCGTACGAGGACGGCGAGGGCCACCGCCGCCACCAGGAGACCTCCCTCTACCGGGCCCCCAGCGGCGCGCTCGTCTTCGCGTCCGGAACCTTCGCCTGGTCACCGGCCCTGGACCGCCCCGGGCACGTGGACGAGCGGGTCCAGCGGGCCACCGCCAACCTCCTCGACCGGATCTGCAAGAGGGACTGACCGGGGGACCCGCGGACCCGTTGTCCGCGCCCGTGGGCAGGTGCGGGAGAATGGGCCGCGCGCTCGTACAGAACCACAGGGAGACTCCGTGCCCGGATTCGTCGAAAAGCCCGAGCCGGTCCAGGTGCCCGGCCTCGTCCACCTCCACACCGGCAAGGTCCGCGACCTCTACCGCGACGAGGACGGCCATCTCGTCATGGTCGCCAGCGACCGCATCTCCGCCGCCGACTGGGTGCTGCCCACCGAGATCCCGGACAAGGGCCGGATCCTGACCCAGCTCTCCCTGTGGTGGTTCGACCAGCTCGCGGACCTCGTCCCGAACCACGTCATCAGCGCCGAGCTGCCCGCCGGCGCCCCCGCCGACTGGGCCGGCCGCGCCCTGGTCTGCCGGAACCTCGCCATGGTCCCCGTCGAGTGCGTGGCCCGCGGCTACCTGACCGGCTCGGGCCTCGCCGAGTACGAGAAGACCCGTACGGTCTGCGGACTGGGCCTGCCCGAGGGCCTGGTCGACGGCTCCGAGCTGCCTGGCCCGATCTTCACACCGGCCGCCAAGGCCGAGGTCGGCGAGCACGACGAGAACGTCTCCTACGAGGAGGTCGCGCGCACCCAGGGCGCCGAGACGGCCGCCCTGCTGCGCCAGACCACCCTTGCCGTCTACGGCCGGGCCCGGGACATCGCCCGCGACCGCGGGATCATCCTGGCGGACACCAAGTTCGAGTTCGGCTTCGACAAGGACGGCAACCTGGTCGCCGCCGACGAGGTGCTGACCCCGGACTCCTCCCGCTTCTGGCCGGCCGACCTGTGGGAGCCGGGCCACAGCCAGCCGTCCTTCGACAAGCAGTACGTCCGCGACTGGCTGTCCTCCCCGGCCTCCGGCTGGGACTCCAAGGGCGAACTCCCGCCGCCGGCCCTCCCGCAGGAGGTCGTGGAGCAGACCCGCTCCCGGTACGTGGAGGCCTACGAGCGACTCACCGGCCAGACCTGGGCCTGAGGCCACGAGCGGCGAAGGGGCCCCGGAAACGGGGCCCCGGAGCCGGGCCGGAACCGGCCCAGGACATGAAAGAAGCCCCGGTCCGAGGACCGGGGCTTCTTCACTGCTGAGCGGACAACGCGACTCGAACGCGCGACATCCACCTTGGCAAGGTGGTGCTCTACCAACTGAGCTATGTCCGCAGGTGCGCCTTAGCGCGAGAACTACTATACCCAACCCCGGGCCCGTGCGAGACGCACCGCCGTGTGCCGGTTCTCGGCACCCAGCTTCGTCGCCGCCGAGGACAGGTAGTTCCGTACCGTCCCCGGGGAGAGCGAGGCCCGCTCCGCGATCTCCGCGATCGGCGCCCCGTCCCCCGCCAGTTCCAGCACCTCGGCCTCGCGGGCGGTCAGCGGGGAGTCGCCCGCGCTGATCGCGTCGGCCGCCAACTCCGGGTCCACGTAGCGGCCTCCGGCGTGCACGGTCCGGATCAGCTCGGCCAGCCGCTGCGCCGAGACGGTCTTCGGCGCGAAGGCCCGTACGCCCGCGGCGAGGGCCCGCTTCAGGTGCCCGGGCCGGCCGTGGCTGGTCACGATCATGGTCTTGCAGTCGGGGAGTTCGGCCCGCAGCGACGTGGCCACGCTCACACCGTCGGCCCCCGGCATCTGCAGGTCCAGCACCGCCACGTCCGGCCGGTGGGCCCGCGCCATGGCGAGCGCCTCCGGCCCCGAGGCGGCCTCGGCGACGACCAGCAGATCGTCCTCCAGTCCCAGCAGCGCGGCGAGCGCGCCCCGGATCAGGTGCTCGTCATCGGCCAGCAGTACGCGTACGGGGCTCATGCCCGCGCCTCCATTTCTCGGATCGGCCCGGCCGCCGGGCCGGGGATCCGCGCCCGCAGCCGGAACCGGCCGCCGTCCACCGGGCCGGCCTCCAGCGTGCCGTCCAGCACCGCGAGCCGCTCCCGCAGGCCCGCGAGCCCCGAGCCCGGCGGCCCGGCCGGGGCCTTGGGGGCCCCGTCGTTCTCCACCACCAGCGTGAGCGCGCCCGAGGGGCCCGCGGTCAGCCGGATCACGCAACTGCGGGCGTCGCCGTGCCGCAAGATGTTCGTCGTCGCCTCGCGCACCACCCAGCCGAGCGCCGACTGGGCCTCGGCGGGCAGCTCGCGGCCCTGTTCGTACTCGACCAGGCAGTCCATCCCGGCCGCGTGCAGCACCCCGCGCGCACCCTCCAGCTCCACCGCGAGGTTCGCCTCCCGGTAGCCGCGGACCACGTCGCGGACCTCCTTCTGGGACTCCCGGGCGATCCGCTGCACCTCGATCATCTGGTCGACGGCTTCGGGGCGTTCGCGCCGGGCGAGCTGCACGGCCAGCTCGCTCTTGAGGGCGATCACCGCGAGGTTGCGGCCCATCACATCGTGCAGGTCCCGGCCGAACCGCAGCCGCTCCTCGGCCACCGCGAGCTGTGCCTGGACCTCGCGGGCCCGGTCCAGCTCGTACACGGCGCCGAGCAGCCAGCCGGAGAACCCGCAGGCCGCGCAGAGGAAGGCGCTGGTCAGCAGCACCCCGACGGCCACCCCCGCGGACTCGCCGGCCGAGACGCCGAAGGCGAGGGACGCCAGACCGACGAAGGCGGCCGCGGCCGGGGGCACGTAGCGCATCTGCCGGACCTTGGGCAGACACAGGACGAGCGTGCCGGTGGTGAAGCAGGTCATGCCGGCGATGACGGTCGGGGTCATCACCGGATCGCTGGTGAGGCCGGCCGCGCCCACGCCGAGGACGCCCAGGCAGGCGGCGGCGGTCAGGGCGGTGACGGCGGCCGCGAGCCGCACCGGGCGCTCGCGCAGGCCCAGGATCCAGTCGAGCGACCGGGAGGAGAGGAAGCCGACGAGCACGGAGTGCGCGCACACCGTCAGGAAGAGCGCGACCGCGACCACCGCGGAGGCCTTTCCGTCCATCGAGCCCAGCACGGCCAGTCCGACCGATGCGATCTCGAGGACCACGAAGAGGTGGAACGACCAGCGCGTGTACAGCTCGACCTTCCCCGCGCTGCTGCGGTTCTTCCACCACCCGCTGAGTTTCATGGCCCCAGTCTCGCGGGCTCCGGGCGGGAGAGGCCATGACACCTGTCATGGATCTCGGAGCTCACTTCGATCCCGGATAACCCGGGTCCGGGGATACGACAAAGGCCCCGGTCAATGACCGGGGCCTTCATACGCTGAGCGGACGACGCGACTCGAACGCGCGACATCCACCTTGGCAAGGTGGTGCTCTACCAACTGAGCTACGTCCGCATGCTTCCCACGACAAACTGCCGTGCGATGCGTGCATCACTCTACCTGATCCACAACCGTGGTCGGTAAAGCGAGCAGAGCGGGTGACAGGGATCGCACACTGCGCCTTCCCCCTGGAAGGGGGATGTTCTGCTACTGAACTACACCCGCACGACTTCGGAGTCCGGCCTGCGGCCTCGCCCCTTGGCGTGATCCACACACTAGCGGACCGGTAGGGGTGGATGGCAAATCGGCTCTCAGTGAGCGGCGTTGTACTCCTCGTACACCTTCTTGGGGATCCGTCCGCGCGGCGGGACGTCGAGCTGGTTGGAGCGGGCCCAGGCCCGGACGACCGCCGGGTCGGGGGCGATGGCGGTGTGCTTGAAGGTCTTCCCGGAGCGGGCCTGCCGGCGGCCGGCGGCCACGAAGGGGGCGAGGCTCTTCCGCAGTTTCTTTGCGTTGGCCACATTGAGGTCGATCTCGTACGACTTACCGTCCAGCCCGAAGACGACCGTTTCCGATGCATCTCCGCCATCGATGTCGTCGGAGATCGTGACTACTACGCGCTGCGCCACGGATATCGGTCCCTTCGTGCGACGCCGCTCCCCGCTGACGTGCGTGGACGGAGCGGTGATGTCGCCTGTGTGGATGTTTCGGAAGAATGCATCTTTCTGGCGTCGCCGTCCACCGAAAAATGCCGGTGCGACGGAGGAATCCTTTGTACCCCGATTCTCATTGCATTGCGAAGCCCAGTTAATTATCTCCGCGTGTCCCGCCGCAATGCCGGACGCGTGGTTTTCCGGCGGATTTTGCGAAGCGTTGGTGAAGTGGAAACGGCGTGGAGGATCGTACAAGAGCGAAATCTACCCGCGTAGAAATTTCCTACAGGTACGCTGAGGGAACCGCCTTCGCACCAACCACCTCATCGGGAGTGCCAGTGGCACGCGTCGTAGTCGACGTCATGCTCAAGCCGGAGATCCTCGACCCCCAGGGCCAGGCGGTGCAGCGTGCACTGCCGCGCCTGGGCTTCGAAGGGATCGCCGACGTCCGCCAGGGGAAGCGTTTCGAACTGGAGGTGGAGGGACCGGTCGACCAGGCCGCCCTCGACCGCATCCACAAGATGGCCGAAACCTTCCTCGCCAACACCGTCATCGAAGACTTCACCGTGAAGGTCGAGGCCTGACGGTGACCACTCGCATCGGAGTCGTCACGTTCCCCGGAACGCTCGACGACCGTGACTCGCTGCGCGCCGTGCGCCTCGCGGGAGCCGAGCCCGTATCGCTCTGGCACCGCGACAAGGACCTCCACCAGGTCGACGCGGTCGTCCTCGCGGGCGGCTTCTCCTACGGGGACTACCTGCGCGCCGGAGCCATCTCCCGCTTCTCGCCGGTGATGGAGAGCATCATCGAGCAGGCCAAGGCCGGCATGCCCGTCCTCGGCATCTGCAACGGCTTCCAGATCCTCACCGAGGCCCACCTGCTGCCGGGGGCGATGCTCCGCAACAACCACCTGCACTTCGTCTGCCGCGACCAGAAGCTGCGGGTGGAGAACGCGGCGACCGCCTGGACCGGCGACTACACCGCCGGCGAGGAGATCTCCGTACCGCTCAAGAACATGGACGGCCGCTACGTGGCCGACGAGCGGGTGCTGGACGAACTGGAGGCCGAAGGCCGAGTGGCCTTCCGCTACGTGGACGTCAACCCCAACGGCTCGCTGCGCGACATCGCCGGCATCACCAACGCCGCGGGCAACATCGTCGGCCTCATGCCGCACCCCGAGCACGCGGTCGAGCCGCTGATCGGGACGGGCCGCACCGACGGCCTCCCGTTCTTCACCTCGGTCCTGAAGAAGCTGGTCAGCGCATGAGCCTCGACACCGTCAAGAACGCCACCGAGACCCCGGACACCTCCCAGCCCTGGAAGGAACTCGGTCTCAAGGAGGACGAGTACGCCCGGATCCGCGAGATCCTCGACCGCCGTCCCACCGGCGCCGAGCTCGCCATGTACTCCGTCATGTGGTCCGAGCACTGCTCGTACAAGAGCAGCAAGGTCCACCTGAAGCAGTTCGGCGAGAAGGTCCCGCAGAACGACGTGATGCTCGTCGGGATCGGCGAGAACGCCGGGGTCGTCGACGTCGGCCAGGGCTACGCGGTCACCTTCAAGGTCGAGTCGCACAACCACCCGAGCTACATCGAGCCCTACCAGGGCGCGGCCACCGGCATCGGCGGCATCGTCCGCGACATCCTCGCGATGGGCGCCCGCCCGGTCGCGGTCGTGGACCCGCTGCGCTTCGGCGCGGCCGACCACCCCGACACCAAGCGCGTCCTGCCGGGCGTCGTCGCGGGCATCGGCGGCTACGGCAACTGCCTGGGCCTGGCCAACATCGGCGGCGAGGTCGTCTTCGACGCCTGCTACCAGGGCAACCCGCTCGTGAACGCCGGCTGCATCGGCGTCATGAAGCACGAGGACATCCACCTCGCCCAGGCCTCCGGCCCGGGCAACAAGGTCATCCTCTACGGCGCCCGCACGGGCGGCGACGGCATCGGCGGCGTCTCCGTCCTCGCCTCGGAGACCTTCGACGACACCAAGCCGACCAAGCGTCCGGCGGTCCAGGTCGGCGACCCCTTCCAGGAGAAGCTCCTCATCGAGTGCACCCTGGAGATCTTCAAGGAGAAGCTGGTCGCGGGCATCCAGGACCTCGGCGGCGCCGGGCTCTCCTGCGCCACGAGCGAACTGGCCTCCGCCGGCAGCGGCGGCATGCGCGTCGAGCTGGACACCGTGCCGCTGCGCGACGCGACGCTCTCGCCCGAGGAAATCCTCATGAGCGAGTCGCAGGAGCGCATGTGCGCGATCGTGGAACCGCAGCACGTGGACCGCTTCATGGAGATCTGCGAGAAGTGGGACGTCATCGCCACCGTCATCGGTGAGGTGACCGAGGGCGAGCGCCTGGAGATCTTCTGGCACGGCGAGCTCATCGTGGACGTGCCCCCGGGCACCGTCGCCCACGAGGGCCCCGTCTACAACCGCCCGTACGCGCGCCCCTCCTGGCAGGACGCCCTCCAGGCGGACGACGCGGGCGAGCTGCCGCGGCCGCAGACCTCCGAGGAGCTCCGCGCGCAGGTCCTGGCCCTGGTCTCCTCCCCGAACCAGGCCTCCAAGTCCTGGGTCACCGACCAGTACGACCGCTTCGTGCAGGGCAACACGGTGCTCTCGCAGCCCGAGGACGCGGGCATGGTCCGCATCGACGAGGAGACCAACCTCGGCGTCGCCATGTCCACGGACGGCAACGGCCGCTTCGCCAAGCTCGACCCGTACGCGGGCGCGCAGCTCGCGCTGGCGGAGTCGTACCGCAACGTGGCCGCGACCGGCGCCAAGCCGATCGCGATCTCGAACTGCCTGAACTTCGGCTCCCCCGAGGACCCGGACGTCATGTGGCAGTTCGCCGAGGCCACCCGCGGTCTCGCGGACGGCTGTCTGGAACTGGGCACCCCGGTGACCGGCGGCAACGTCTCCCTCTACAACCAGACGGGCGACATCGCGATCCACCCGACCCCGGTCGTGGCGGTCCTCGGCGTGATCGACGACGTCAACCGCCGTACGCCGATGGCGTTCGCGGAGGCCGGCCAGCTCCTGTACCTGCTCGGCGACACCGCCGGGGAGTTCGGCGGCTCGGCCTGGTCCGAGGTGGTCCACCAGCACCTCGGCGGTCTGCCGCCCAAGGTGGACCTGGGCCGCGAGAAGCTCCTCGCGGAGATCCTCATCTCGGCCTCGCGCGACGGCATGATCGACGCCGCGCACGACCTGTCCGACGGCGGCGTGATCCAGGCGCTCACCGAGTCCTGCCTGCGCGGCGGCAACGGTGCGCGGATCGTGGTGCCGGAGGCGCTGGACGCCTTCACCTTCCTGTTCTCCGAGTCCGCGGGCCGGGCCATCGTGGCCGTCCCGCGCAGCGAGGAGCTCCGCTTCACCGACATGTGCGGCGCGCGGGGCCTTCCGGCGGCCCGGATCGGTGTGGTCGACGGCGAGGAGATCGAGATCCAGGGCGAGTTCACCCTCCCGCTGGCGGAGCTCCGTACCGCCCACGAGGGGACGATCCCGGCGCTGCTCGCCTGAGCAGCCGTTCCTCAGGAACCGAGCAGCCCCCGTCCGGAACCATTTCCGGGCGGGGGCTCGTCCGTTCCGGCAAGGAGCCCGCGCCGACGGCGGTGGCGGGGCCGGCGGGGGAAGGGGGCCCAGATGGAGCAGAGTTGGGGCCGATGGCTGCTCGGGGCCGGGATACCGGTGGTCGTGGCCGCCGTGGGGGTGGGCGGCTGGTTCCTTTACGACAACTCCGGGGACCGTGCGCAGAGCCGGGCGGAGATCATCGAGAACTGTCAAGGACTGGTCGATCCGGATGCGGCGATGGGGTTCGGCATGCCCAGGGTGGAGGCGGGCGCCTCGGCGGACCAGGCGTGCGTGCTGCTGCGTGCGGTGACGTTCGAGGGCCAGGAGCAGATGGAGGAGTTCGCCTCCCTCAAGGTGGAGGCCTCCAAGGACGCCGAACCGGGCGGGAGCCGGTTCGACCACGACGCCCGCAGCGTCGTGGCGATCGCACGGTGCGCCGACCCCGCCAGGTCCGGCGGAGTGACCGCCCTGCGGGCGACCGCCGCCACCGAGGGCGACTCCCCGGGTCGCGGCAGGCCCGGCTTCCTGTCGGGGCTGGCCCGCGGGGCGGCCCTGCGCGCGGCGGCGAAGGCGGGCTGCGAGACCACCCTGCCGGCGGCCCCGAGGGTCTGACGGCGGCCGGATCCCGGGCGGCGTAGGGTCGGCCTCATGCCGCCCGCCAAGAAGAAGCCGCGCACCTACGACCAGGCCCGCACCCGCACGGCCGTCCTCGCGCAGTTCCACCACGTCCGGGACGCCGTACGGGAGTTGGATGCGGAGCAGCTCGCCCGGCCCAGCGGGGTCGGGGGCTGGTCCGTCGCCGAGCTGGCCGCGCACATCGCGTGGATCGCCGACTCGCTGGCCGGCGGCCTCGCCCGGCCGCCCGCCGCCGTCGCCGAACTGTCCGCCGCCGAATGGCCCTTCGCGACGGCCTCGCTCGCCGGGAAGATCGCCGAGGCCGCCAAGGAGACCCTGGAGGGCGCCCCGCTCGCCGAGCTCTACGACCAGGCCGGCGCCCGGCTGGCCGAGGCGCTCGACGCGAACCCCGGCGGCCGCGTCCTGGACCTGTGGATCGGGGCCATGACCCTGGCCGACTTCCTGGTCACCCGTACCGTCGAGCTCGTCGTGCACACCGACGACCTGCGCCGCGCCACCGGACTGGACATCCCCGTGGACCGCCAGGCCCTGGCGGCCTGCACCCGGCTGCTCGCCGACGCCCTCGCGCTCAAGGCCCCGGGCGGGGCGGTGGAGTTCCGCGTCCCGCCGTTCGCGGTGGTGCAGTGCGTCGAGGGGCCCCGGCACACCCGCGGCACCCCGCCGAACGTCGTGGAGACCGACCCGCTGACCTGGATCCGGCTCGCCACCGGCCGTACGGGCTGGGCCGAAGCGCTGGACGGGGCCCAGGTCCGGGCCAGCGGCGAGCGCGCCGACCTCTCCGCGCTGCTGCCCCTGATGAGCTGACCGGGCGAAGCCGTGGAACCGCCGGGGCGCGGGCCGCGTCACACCGGCATGCGTACGCTGCCGCTCCTCCCCGCCGCCCTGGTCGCCGTGCTCGCGCTGTCCGCCACCGCCACCGCCTGCGGTGACGACGGCGCGGCGCCGGGGACGCACCCCGCCCGCGGGTTCTCCGGATCCTGGTCGGTCGAGAGCCTGACCGTCGACGGCAAGACGCTGCGGGGCCCCGCCGCCGCCCGGTTGTCCGTGGAACGCGGCAAGGGCTACGAGGCCGAGGCCAACGGCAACTACGGCTGCAACGGCTTCACCGCCGCCGTGGTCTTCGACTCGGCGGCGACCATGACGGTGACGCCCGGCGCCCACACGGACATGGCTTGCGCGGACCTGCCGTTCGAGACGGCCTTCGCCAGGCTGTTCCGGGGTCCGCTGACCGTGGAACAGGGCCAGGGCAAGATCACGTTGAAGACCTCCGACGGGAACGCGATCGCCCTGAGCTCGAAGCCCCCGGCCCCCGACGCCCCGCTCGTGGCCACGCAGTGGACCGTCGACTCCCTGACCAAGGGGGAGACCGCCTCCTCGGTCCCGGCAGGCGCCGAGGGCCGGGCCCGCTTCAGCCTGGCCGCGGACGGCACGGCGAGCGGCAACCTCGGCTGCAACCGGTTCAGCGCGAAGGCCGTCGTCGAGGGGAACAAGCTCACCTTCGGCCCCCTGACCAGTACCCGGATGGCCTGCGAGGGCGGACCCGGAGAGGTCGAGCGGGCGCTCACCGAGCTGTTCGGCGGCGGCCCGCTCGACTGGAGGATCCAGGGCGACGCCCTCACCCTCACCGCGGCCGGTTCTGGCACCGGCATCACGGCGAAGGCGGCCTCGGCCGTCGAGTGACCCCGGTGGCCGATCAGCCCGGGTACGGCAGCAGCCCCGCGTCCGTCTTCTCCCAGGCCGCCCGCAGTTCGGCCAGCCGGGCGGGCTCCAGCGCAGCCTTGTCGGCCTGCTCGCGGATGTCCCCGGCCAGGTTGAAGAGCTGGTCGCGGCCCGCCTTGCCGCGGTAGTACTTCCAGTCGCCGCGGCGCAGCGCCCGCTCCCCGCGCACCCGCCAGAACAGGTTCCGCTCGGCCACCTTCTCGCCGCGCAGCAGGTACCCGGCCAGGCTGACCCCGTCCAGCGGGTACGCCGGGTTCGCGCGGGCGCCCGCCAGTTCGAGCAGGGTGGCCGTCCAGTCCGGGGTGAAGACCGGCACGTGGCTGACCTGGCCGCCGTCGAGCCGGGCCGGCCAGCGCGCGATGTTCGGGACGCGGATGCCGCCCTCCTGGAGGGACGACTTGTTGCCGGCGAGCGGCCAGTTGTGGGAGAAGCGCTCGCCGCCGTTGTCGCTGGAGAAGAAGACCAGGGTGTCCTCCTCCTGGCCGGAGCGCTTCAGCGCCTTCAGCACCTCGCCGATCGAGCGGTCGAGGTCCTCCACCATCTGCTTGTACTTCTCGACGGACCCGCCGTCCTCGTGCCACAGGGCCCGCCGGTCGCCGGCCTTGATCCGGCGGGTGACCTCGGCGCTCGCCTCGGTGTCCCCGTCGGCGATCCACGGCCAGTGCGGGGTGGTGAAGTTGAGGTTCAGCAGCCACGGCTTGTCACCGTGGTCGCGGGAGACGTACTCGCTCGCCCGCTCGGTCAGGATCCGCGTGTAGTAGCGCAGGTCCTTGTACTCGGCGTCGCCCTCGTAGAGGTCGTACGAGCCGTCGCCGGTCAGCTTCGAGTAGTACTCCAGGGCCCCGCCGAAGTTGCCGAAGAACTCGTCCCAGCCCGACTTGGTCGGGCTGTAGTCGGGCAGGGATCCGCAGTGCCACTTGCCTATCAGCGCAGTCGCGTAGCCGGAGCCGCGCAGCAGCGAGGCCAGCGTCGGGTGGGTCGGCTCCAGGCCCGCCGACTTGTCGGCGATGGGCTCGGCCAGCCCGCCCTTGGCGCGGCCCGGGTAGCGGCCGGTGTACAGGCTGAAGCGGGTCGGGGAGCAGGTCGCGGAGCCCGCATAGGCATCGGTGAAGCGGACGCCCTGGCGGGCGAGCCGGTCCAGGTTCGGGGTCTTGATGTGCGGGGAGCCGTAGGAGGACAGGTCGGCCCAGCCGAGGTCGTCCCCGAGGATGAACAGGATGTTCGGGCGGCGGGAGCGGCGCCCCCGCTCGGCACGGAACTCCCGCTCCTGCGGGCCCGCGTGCTGGGCTTCGGCCGGTGCCGCCTGGGCCGGGGCGGCGACGCCCAGCCCCACCGCCGCGGCGGCTGCGGTCACGCCGACCGCGCCGCCGAAGGCGCGCCGGGACAGGTTGGGTTCGTACGAGGTCACGGGTGCTCCAGAGCACGGCCCGCCGGCCCTCCGGTCCCGGGCCGGCTCCGGGCAGCGCGGGACGGCGCAGGGCGCGGCGGAGGGCACGCCGGAGCAAAGACGGACGGAAAGCGGCGGGGAAAGGAGAAAAGGAAAGGGAAATACGGCGTGTGACTACGCAGAACAGCGACAGATGGCGCTGGCGACACGGACGAGGTCCACGTGTCGGCGCGCGACGAGGGTGACGGTGCGGTCACCGAGAGGCTGCATGAGCCGGAGCTTGTACGAAACCACAGGCGACTGTCAACCAGGGCAATCCGGATATTGAGACGAACAGGTTCCGTCACCCTGCGTGCTGTGACATTTCCCGGGCATCCCCAATTCGGACCAGTGGTCGATCTCGCCTACACTCGGAGACGTGCCTCGTGGTGATGGACGACTCAACCACGACCTGCTCCCCGGCGAAAAGGGCCCCCAGGACGCTTGCGGCGTCTTCGGTGTCTGGGCTCCGGGTGAAGAGGTCGCCAAGCTCACCTACTTCGGACTGTATGCACTGCAGCACCGTGGACAAGAGTCCGCGGGTATCGCTGTGAGCAACGGTTCCCAGATCCTCGTCTTCAAGGACATGGGCCTCGTTTCCCAAGTCTTCGACGAAACCTCTCTCGGCTCGCTCCAGGGTCATATCGCGGTCGGTCACGCCCGCTACTCGACCACTGGCGCCTCCGTCTGGGAGAACGCTCAGCCGACCTTCCGTGCGACCGCCCACGGCTCCATTGCCCTGGGTCACAACGGCAACCTGGTGAACACCGCCGAGTTGGCCGAGATGGTCGCCGACCTCCCCCGTCAGGACGGCCGCGCCACCCAGGTGGCGGCCACCAACGACACCGACCTGGTCACCGCCCTGCTGGCCGGCCAGACGGACGACGACGGCAAGCCCCTGACCATCGAGGAGTCGGCCACCAAGGTCCTCCCGAAGGTGAAGGGCGCCTTCTCGCTCGTCTTCATGGACGAGGGAACGCTCTACACCGCCCGTGACCCGCAGGGCATCCGCCCGCTGGTCCTCGGCCGCCTGGAGCGCGGCTGGGTGGTGGCGAGCGAGACCGCCGCCCTCGACATCTGCGGCGCCAGCTTCGTCCGCGAGGTCGAGCCGGGCGAGCTCATCGCGATCGACGAGAACGGTCTGCGGACCTCCCGCTTCGCGGAAGCAAAGCCCAAGGGCTGTGTCTTCGAGTACGTCTACCTGGCGCGCCCGGACACGGACATCGCCGGCCGGAACGTCTACCTCTCGCGTGTCGAGATGGGACGGCGCCTGGCCAAGGAAGCCCCGGCCGACGCGGACCTGGTGATATCGACGCCGGAATCGGGCACGCCCGCCGCCGTCGGCTACGCCGAGGCCAGCGGGATCCCGTACGGCGTCGGCCTGGTCAAGAACGCCTACGTCGGCCGGACCTTCATCCAGCCCTCGCAGACGATCCGCCAGCTCGGCATCCGTCTCAAGCTCAACCCCCTCAAGGAAGTCATCCGGGGCAAGCGCCTGGTGGTCGTCGACGACTCGATCGTCCGCGGCAACACCCAGCGCGCCCTGGTCAAGATGCTCCGTGAGGCCGGCGCGGCGGAGGTCCACATCCGGATCTCCTCGCCGCCGGTGAAGTGGCCGTGCTTCTTCGGCATCGACTTCGCCACCCGGGCCGAGCTGATCGCCAACGGCATGACGGTCGACGAGATCGCCACGTCGCTGGGCGCGGACTCGCTCTCGTACATCTCGCTCGACTCGATGATCGAGGCGACGACCATCCAGAAGCCCAACCTCTGCCGTGCCTGCTTCGACGGCGTGTACCCCATGGAACTGCCCGACCCGCAGCTCCTGGGCAAGCAGCTTCTGGAGTCGGAGCTGGCCGGCGGCACCGACGCCGCCGACGCGCTCCGGCGCCCGTAGGGCCTGAGGCAACGCCACGGTCCGCGGGCTCGTCCGAGCCCGCGGACCGCAAGCCCTCCCAACCCCCTCTCATCCTGCTCAACCTGCGCGAGGCCTTCTCTTTCAGGCTTTTCCGGGGCCTCGCACCACACGCAGCAACGACACGAAAGCTCTCTCCTGTCATGACAGAGAAGACCACCGGTGCCAGCTACGCAGCCGCGGGCGTGGACATCGACGCGGGAGACCGCGCCGTCGAGCTGATGAAGGAGTGGGTGAAGAAGACGCAGCGCCCCGAGGTCCTCGGCGGCCTCGGCGGGTTCGCCGGCCTCTTCGACGCCTCCGCCCTCAAGCGCTACGAGCGCCCCCTGCTCGCCTCCGCCACCGACGGGGTCGGCACCAAGGTGGACATCGCCCGCCGCATGGGCGTGTACGACACCATCGGCCACGACCTCGTCGCGATGGTCATGGACGACATCGTCGTCTGCGGCGCCGAGCCGCTCTTCATGACCGACTACATCTGCGTCGGCAAGGTCCACCCCGAGCGCGTCGCGGCCATCGTCAAGGGCATCGCCGAGGGCTGCGTCCTGGCCGGCTGCGCCCTGGTCGGCGGCGAGACCGCCGAACACCCCGGGCTGCTGGGCCCGGACGACTTCGACGTGGCGGGCGCCGGCACCGGCGTCGTCGAGTACGACCGCCTGCTGGGTGCCGATCGCATCCGTACGGGCGACGCCGTCATCGCGATGGCGTCCTCCGGTCTTCACTCGAACGGGTACTCGCTGGTCCGCCACGTCCTCTTCGACCGGGCCGGAATGTCCCTGGAGGGCCACGTCGAGGAGCTCGGCCGGACCCTCGGCGAGGAGCTGCTGGAGCCCACCAAGATCTACTCGCTGGACTGCATGGCCCTCACTCGTACGGCCGATGTGCACGCCTACTCCCACATCACGGGCGGCGGCCTCGCGGCGAACCTCGCCCGGGTGATCCCGGACCACCTGCACGCCACGGTCGACCGCTCGACCTGGACCCCCGGCGCGATCTTCGACCTGGTCGGCAAGGCCGGTCAGGTGGAGCGCCTGGAGCTGGAGAAGACCCTGAACATGGGCGTCGGCATGATGGCCGTGGTCCCGCAGGAGTCGGTGGACGTGGCCCTGACCGCCCTGGCCGACCGGGGCGTCGACGCCTGGGTCGCGGGCGGGATCCTGGACCGTGGCGACCACACCGAGGGCGCGACCATGACCGGCGACTACGCGAGCTGACCGGTTGCGGGAGCCCGGCTCACGCCGCGGCTCCCACCTGCGCGAACAGCACGGAAACCCGGCCCGGGGCGATGCCCTGGACCGGGTTTCCGTGCATGTGAAGCTGTGTGCCGCTGCTGAGGATCAGCGCACCGCGAGTTCGACGCCGACTGGCGCGTCAAGCACCGCGACGGTAGACGGACGGACCGGACTCTTCGTCCTCGTCGTCGTCATCGCTGTTGTAGCGCTCCGCGTACTTGGCGTACGGGTCGTCCTCGTCATCATCATCAAGCTCGTCATCGACGACCGGCTCGCTGACAGGCAGCGGTTCCGTGTGCGATGCGCCCAGCTCATTGGCCAGACGCGACAAGTCAGTCCCGCCGCTGCTGTACTTCAGCTGGCGGGCGACCTTCGTCTGCTTGGCCTTTGCCCGGCCGCGCCCCATGGCTCGACCCCCTCGGTGACGGGGCTCGACGGCCCCAGAGTCTGACACGCGTTCATGGTTCGGAGCGGGCTCTCCGTGGAGAGACCGTCCGTAGGGGTTTAACGGTACCTGCTTCCGCGGCCATACGGTACGCCGCCCGCATGACGCGCCCCGGTGCAGTACCAGCAAGGCGCCCCGTCCTCGCTGGTCAGCTGCGATTTTAGTCGTTTCCTGACGGGCGACCCGCCGAAGCGCAGTGAGTTCCGTCTCGCTGCGCCCCGACGGGCCGCCCCGGAAGCCCCGTGAGGGCCCCGTGAGGGTCAGGCGGTGCGCGTCGTGCGGGCGTCCGCCATCCGCTGCTCGGCGATGCGGTCGGCCGCCGCGGCCGGCGGAATCCCGTCCACCTTCGCACGTGCGAAGATCTCCAGCGTGGTGTCGAAGATCTTCGCGGCCTTGGCCTTGCACCGGTCGAAGTCGAAGCCGCGCAGCTCGTCGGCGACCTGGATGACCCCGCCCGCGTTGACCACGTAGTCCGGCGCGTAGAGGATCCCGCGGTCCGCGAGGTCCTTCTCGATGCCCGGGTGGGCGAGCTGGTTGTTCGCCGCACCGCAGACGATCTTGGCGGTGAGGGCGGGCACGGAGTCGTCGTTCAGGGCACCGCCGAGCGCGCAGGGGGCGTAGATGTCCAGGCCCTCCACGCGGATCAGCGCCGCGGTGTCGGCGACGGCGGTCACCTTGCCCGGGTGCTTGTCCAAGATCCGCTGCACGGACTCGGCGCGGACGTCCGTGATGACGACGTCGGCGCCGTCCTCCAGCAGGTGCTCGACCAGGTGGTGGCCGACCTTGCCGACGCCCGCGACGCCGACCTTGCGGCCGCGCAGGGTCGGGTCGCCCCACAGGTGCTGGGCGCTGGCGCGCATGCCCTGGAAGACGCCGAAGGCGGTGAGGACCGAGGAGTCGCCGGCGCCGCCGTTCTCGGGGGAGCGGCCGGTCGCCCAGCGGGTCTCGCGGGCCACGACGTCCATGTCGGCCACGTAGGTGCCGACGTCGCAGGCGGTCACGTAGCGGCCGCCGAGGGACTCCACGAACCGGCCGTAGGCCAGCAGCAGTTCCTCGGACTTCAAGACGTCGGGGTCGCCGATGATGACGGCCTTGCCGCCGCCGAGGTCGAGGCCGGCGAGCGCGTTCTTGTACGACATGCCGCGCGAGAGGTTCAGCGCGTCGAGGACGGCCTCCTCGTCGGAGGCGTACGCGTGGAAGCGCGTACCGCCGAGGGCCGGGCCCAGGGCGGTGGAGTGGATCGCGATGACGGCCTTCAGGCCGGAGGCTCGGTCCTGGCACAGCACGACTTGCTCGTGGCCGCCCTGTTCACTGCGGAACAGGGTGTGCAGGACGCCGTCGGTCATTTCGGTCACGGTGGTGACTCCCATGGATGAGATGCGGCGGGAAAGACGCCCGCCCTGCGGGTGGGGGAGGGCGTGCTGGGAGCAGCGTAAGACCTGTGGGGCCCCGCGATCCTCCCTGTCCGGAGATCGGGACGTTCCGGGGTGGCGGCCCGGCGCGCGGGCGGGGCCGGGGGCCGCCGTCGGAGTAGCGCCGGGCGGGGCGGGGGAGTACGAGAGCGTGAGCGAATCCCCCGATCCCCGGCTGCCGTCCGCCCGCTCGGCCCCCGCCGTCCCGTACGCCTCCTACCTGCGGGTCTACGAGCCCCTGACGGCCTTCCCGGAGCCCGAGCGCACCCACTGGGCCGACTACGCCCGGCGCGGGGCCACCCCGACGGCCCAGGACGAACTGCGTCGGTCGCTGGTGGATTTGGTACGGGTGCCCGTGGTCGGGGTCCCGGCGCACGAAAGCGCGGACGCCTTCACCGCCGAGGTCGACGGGGTCCTGCTGGTCTGCCCCTGGCGTACGCGGCTGCGCGGCTGGCTCGCGCTCCAGGAGCTGGTGGCCGACTTCCCGCTCCCGGTGCTCGACGCCGCCCTGCCCGCGGCCGCCCGCCGCCGCGCGGCCGAGGAGTACGAGGCCTGGCGCGGGCGGAACCCCGACGCGCGGCCGTGGATCCGTACGGGTGTCTGGCAGGTGCCGCTGCGCTGGTTCGTGCTGGTGGCCGACGAGGAGCGGGAGTACGTGCCGGGCGAGGGGCTGCGCTACCGGACGCCGATGGTGCAGGCCCGGCGCCGGCTCGCACGGGGGCTGCGGACCCTGCGGGAGGCGGAGGGGTACGGAATGCTCGCCGAGGGGCTGGTGGAGGTCGGGAGCTGGCTGGAGGAGTTCCACCCCCGCTCGATGGTGGAGCTGGACTACGGCGGGCTCCTGCACGCCCTGCCGGCGGACCGGCTGGAGGCCGACCACTCGGCGGCGGACCTGGCGGCGGGGCTCGCGGCCCTGCGGGCCGGGGACCGGGACGGGGCGGCGCGGACGTACGGGGCCCTGGCGGAGCGGTGGCGGGCGGTCCGGGAGAGACTCTTCGCCAACTGAGGCGTCAGGTTCCGGAACCCGGTGACCCCCGTGATGCCGGTGATGTCCGTTATCCGGGTGATCCTGGGGGTCCGAGTGACCTGCGAGACTCGAGTAGCGACTCCGGGCGCGGTTGTCCATCCGTCGATCGGCCGAGCACGGAAGAGAACGGCCAGCTCAAGGCCGTGATGCCCTCTTTTGGGTCTTTGTTCCGGGACCTACGTCCCGATACGGGCCATTGGCCCAAGCGTGACGGACCGCACTTTCTACACCCTTGCGCCCTTCCCCTACCCTCGTGCCAAAATAGGACAAGGAGTCCGGGGAGGGTTCCTTCCGTCCAACTAAGGGCGGAATGCTCGGTATTGCACTCTACGGGGGGTCTGACGACTCCTGATCGCTCTGTGACTGATCGTCACAGTGGGGTGACTGTCCGTTATGGGACGGTCCATCGGCTTCCGCCGCTGATGAACACCTCGGAGGGCAATTCCATCGGTTTGGCCGTCGAGGCTGGACGGATGGTGTAGTTGTAGTGCCGAGGACAAGCCGTTCGTCCTATAACCGACTCGGCCCACGTATGTCCATTTCGGGCAACGTGGGCCAAGGTGCAGAATTTAAAGGAAAGAACCGAGATGGTTCGGTTCTCCCGAGGAGGCCGCTCATGACCGCTCGCACCCCTGATGCCGAGCCGCTGCTGACCCCGGCTGAGGTTGCCACGATGTTCCGCGTGGACCCGAAGACGGTCACCCGTTGGGCCAAGGCTGGCAAGCTCACGTCCATCCGCACCCTGGGTGGACACCGCCGCTACCGCGAGGCTGAGGTCCGCGCACTGCTTGCGGGAATTCCGCAGCAGCGCAGCGAGGCCTGAGGTTCCGCAGCACCACTTATTGCCGGGTCTATATCGGGTCCCCCAATCCGATGAGCCCCACATGGCTTCAAACGGCCGGACCTGCCCCAACAGGTTCATCAGTCGTTCGATCGCGCTGGACTCCGCCGGGTCCAGCGCGATCTTTTTTATGCCCTGGTCAGGGGGTTATCGAGCTGGTGTGCGGAGCCGGCCGGGGTGGGTGCAATGGCACATATAAAATCGAGTGGGCGTATGAGCCCCATAAAAGAGTGCGTCTCAAAAACACACGGGGTGACTCCCGTCACAGATGATCACTCTTGTGGATCAGGCAATCCACCCCGTAAAGGGGCGTGCCGCGCAGAGCGCATCATCCGGACGGGCGATTTCGCGGCCGCGATGGGGTGACGGGGCCGGAGCGGGCGCGGGCGCGGGCGGCGGGGCCGGCTTCGGGGCCGGCTTCGGCGGGGTTCCGGGCAAGGCTCCGGCAGGGCTTCCGGGTAGGGGGTGCGGGCGGAGTTCGGCCGGGGCCCGCGGCGGGCCTCCAGGCGGCTCTGGGGGCGCCGTGAGGGGCCCGGTGAGGTCCAGGGTGCCCCAGAGGCTCAATCGGGGCCGTGGGGTGACCTGGTGGGGCGCCGCCGATGCCGGGAGTCCCCGTACTCGGCCCTGCGGCTCGACCCCGCATCCCGCAAGCCGGTGCCGGAAACGCGTCAGGGCCCGCATCCCTGGGGATGCGGGCCCTGACGATCTTGCGAACCTGACGGGACTTGAACCCGCGACCTCCACCTTGACAGGGTGGCGAGCTAACCAACTGCTCCACAGGTCCTTGATTTGCGGCCGCTGGGCGGCTGCGAATCAGACTGTACCGCAGCTCAGGGGGTGCAGTCGAACCCGATCACCGAGCGGGTCCCGGGGCCGCCGCGTCCACCGCCTTCACGATGCGCTTGTCGGAGATCGGATAGGCCGTTCCGAGGGCGTGCGCGAAGTAGCTGACCCGCAGTTCCTCGATCATCCAGCGGATCTCGGTGACCTCCGCGGGGACCGGCCTGCCCTTCGGCAACTGCTCCAGCAGCCACAGGTACTCGTCCCGCATCTCGTGGACCTTCTCCATGCGCGTGGTGTCGCGCTGGACGCCCGTGGGCATCTGCTGGAGCCGCCGGTCGATGGCCACCAGGTAGCGCATCAGGTCCGGCAGCCGGCGCAGTCCGGTGAGCGTGACGAAGCCGGCCGGCATGAGGGCCGCGAGCTGCGTCTTGACGTCCTGGACGTTGGCCACCAGGGCGAGGCTGGCCGTGGTCTTCAGGCGGCGTTCGCAGGCCTGCCAGGCGGCCAGCACCTGCTGCACCTGCGTGATCGTCCGTACGGTCGTGTCCACCAGGTCGGTCCGCACGGCCTCGTAGAGCTTGCGGAAGCCCGCCTCGTCCCACGCCGGGCCGCCGTGCCGCGCGATCAGGTGGTCGGCCGCCGCGGTCGCGCAGTCGTCGAACAGCGCCTGGATGGAGCCGTGCGGATTGCGCGACAGCGCGAGCTTCTGCTGGTTGCTCAGGTGGTCCGAGGCGAACTTCGCCGGGTTCACCGTGATGTTGAGCAGGATCAGCCGCCGGGTCCCGAGCCGCATCGCCTGATGCTGCTCGGCCTCGGTGTCGAAGAGGCGTACGGAGACGCTCGTACCGGCGTCCACGAGCGCCGGGTACGCCTTCACCGGCTGGCCGGCCCGGCGGGTCTCGAAGACCTTGGTCAGCGCGCCGATCGTCCAGTCCGTCAGCCCGGTCTTCTCCACCGACTCCCCGCCCTCGCGCTCGGCGCTGGCCGCGGCGGCCTGCGAGAGGGCCTGGCGGGCCTTGGGCTTGAGCTGGAGCCGCAGGGCCTCCAGGTCCTTGGCCTCGGCGAGGTTCTTGCGGCGCTCGTCGACGATCCGGAAGGTGATCTTCAGGTGGTCGGGGATCCGGGTCAGGTCGAAGTCCTCGGCGGTGACCGGGACCCCGACCATCCGCTGGAGCTCCCGCGCCAGCGTCACGTGCAGGGGCTCCTGCAGCGGGTGCGAGGTGGCCAGGAAGCGGGTCGCGAAGTTCGGCGCGGGCACGTAGTGCCGCCGGATCGGCTTGGGGAGGGAACGGATCAGCTCCGTGACCACCTCCTCGCGCAGGCCCGGGATCTGCCAGTCGAAGCCCTCGTCCGTGACCTGGTTCAGCACCTGGAGCGGGATGTGGACGGTCACGCCGTCCGCGTCCGCGCCCGGCTCGAACTGGTAGGTCACCCGGAACTTCAGCCGGCCCTGCGTCCAGGAGTCCGGATAGTCGGCCTTGGTGACCCCGGCCGCCTTCTCCGTCAGGAGCATCTCCCGCTCGAAGTCGAGCAGTTCGGGCTCGTCGCGCTTCTTGTGCTTCCACCAGGAGTCGAAGTGCGCCCCGGAGACCACGTGCTCGGGGATCCGCTGGTCGTAGAAGTCGAAGAGCGTCTCGTCGTCGACCACGATGTCGCGGCGCCGGGCCCGGTTCTCCAGCTCCTCCACCTCGGTGAGGAGCTTGCGGTTGTCGGCGTAGAACTTGTGGTGGGTCCGCCAGTCGCCCTCGACCAGGGCGTTGCGAATGAACAGATCGCGCGAGACCTCGGCGTCGATCCGGCCGTAGTTGATCTTCCGCTGCGCGACGATCGGCACGCCGTACAGCGTGACCTTCTCGAAGGCCATCACCGCCGCCTGGTCCTTCTCCCAGTGCGGCTCGCTGTACGTGCGCTTGATCAGGTGCTGGGCGAGCGGCTCCACCCATTCCGGCTCCACCTTGGCGTTCACCCGGGCCCACAGCCGCGAGGTCTCCACCAGCTCGGCCGACATCAGGAACTTCGGCTGCTTCTTGAACAGCGAGGAGCCCGGGAAGATCGCGAACTTGGCCGACCGGGCGCCCAGGTACTCGTTCTTGTCCGTGTCCTTCAGCCCGATGTGCGACAGCAGGCCGGCGAGCAGGGAGATGTGCACGCTCGTCTCGGGGGCGTCGGCCTCGTTGACGTGGATGCCCATGGACTTGGCGACCGTACGCAGTTGCGAATAGATGTCCTGCCATTCGCGGATCCGGAGGAAGTTCAGGTACTCCTGCTTGCACATGCGGCGGAAGGAGGACGAGCCGCGTTCCTTCTGCTGCTCCCGGACGTAGCGCCACATGTTCAGGAACGAGAGGAAGTCGCTCGTCTCGTCCTTGAACCGGGCGTGGTTCTGGTCGGCCTGCGTCTGCTTGTCCGAGGGCCGCTCACGCGGGTCCTGGATGGACAGGGCCGCCGCGATGACCATGACCTCGCGGACGCAGTTGTTCTTGTCCGCCTCCACCACCATGCGGGCGAGGCGCGGGTCCACCGGGAGCTGGGAGAGCTGGCGGCCCATCGGGGTGAGCCGCTTCTTGTGGTCCTTCTCGTCCGGGTCGAGCGCGCCGAGCTCCTGGAGGAGCTGCACGCCGTCGCGGATGTTGCGGTGGTCCGGCGGGTCGATGAAGGGGAACTTCTCGATCTCGCCGAGGCCGGCCGCGGTCATCTGGAGGATGACGGAGGCGAGGTTCGTGCGCAGGATCTCGGCGTCCGTGAACTCCGGACGGGTCAGGAAGTCGTCCTCGGAGTAGAGGCGGATGCAGATGCCGTCGCTGGTACGGCCGCAGCGGCCCTTGCGCTGGTTGGCGCTGGCCTGCGAGATCCGCTCGATGGGCAGCCGCTGGACCTTGGTGCGGTGGCTGTAGCGCGAGATGCGGGCGGTGCCCGGGTCGATCACGTACTTGATGCCGGGGACGGTGAGGGAGGTCTCGGCGACGTTGGTCGCGAGGACGATCCGTCGCCCGGTGTGCTGCTGGAAGACCCGGTGCTGCTCGGCGTGCGAGAGGCGCGCGTAGAGGGGGAGGACCTCGGTCAGGCGGAGCTTGCGCTTCTCCAGCGCGTCCGCCGTGTCGCGGATCTCGCGCTCGCCGGAGAGGAAGACCAGGACGTCGCCCGGGCCTTCCGCCTGGAGCTCGTCCACGGCCTCGCAGATCGCGGTGATCTGGTCGCGGTCGGAGTCCTCGGAATCGTCTTCCAGGAGTGGGCGGTACCGCACCTCCACCGGATACGTCCGGCCGCTGACCTCGACGATCGGGGCCTCGCCGAAGTGCCGGGAGAAGCGCTCCGGGTCGATGGTCGCCGAGGTGATGATCACCTTGAGGTCGGGGCGCTTGGGCAGCAGCGTGGCGAGGTAGCCGAGCAGGAAGTCGATGTTCAGCGACCGCTCGTGGGCCTCGTCGATGATGATCGTGTCGTACGCGCGCAGCTCGCGGTCCGTCTGGATCTCGGCGAGCAGGATGCCGTCCGTCATCAGCTTCACGAAGGTCGCGTCCTGGTCCACCTGGTCGGTGAACCGGACCTTCCAGCCGACGGTCTGGCCGATCTCGGACTTCAGCTCCTCCGCGATGCGCTCCGCGACCGTGCGGGCCGCGATCCGGCGGGGCTGGGTGTGCCCGATCATGCCCCGGACCCCGCGCCCCAGCTCCATGCAGATCTTGGGGATCTGCGTGGTCTTGCCGGAGCCGGTCTCGCCCGCGACGATCACGACCTGGTGGTCGCGTATCGCCTCGGCGATCTCGTCCTTCTTCTGGCTGACGGGAAGGTTCTCGGGATACGTGACCTCGGGCTTCCGCGAGGCGCGCTTGGCCAGTCGCGCGGCGGCCGTTTCGGCCTCCGCGGCGATCTCGTCGAGCACGGCCTGCTTGGCCTCGGGCTTGCGGATGCGGCGGGCGCCTTCGAGGCGGCGGCCGAGGCGGTGCGCGTCACGGAGGGAGATCTCACCGAGAAGCGTCTGCAGGGCGGCGAAGGAAGTAGACATACCTGGTCGAGGATCTCACCCGCAGGTGCCGGGTGGCGAACGCATTTGTGGGGCCGACCCGTACCATTTCGGGACGAGTCCGCCGAGCGTTACCCCGATGTGTCCCCCCGACATGTCCCCGTCGATGTCCCCGACGCCGTCCCAGTGAGAGGCCGCCCCCGATGTCCCGCAGCCGCCGCCTCACGTGCGTGTTCGCGGTGCTGCTGGGCTGGGCCCTGCTGGCCGGGACCTTTCAGGCGGCCGCCCGCCCGGCGACCGCCCGGGCCACGGTGGGCCTGGCGGTCCCGGTAGCCCCGGTTGCCCTGCCGGCCCTGGTGGCCCCGGCCGTCTCAGTCGCCCCGGCCGTCTCGGTCGCCGGGGCTCCCGCAGCCACCCGGCGGGGGTCGGTGCGGGCCTTGGCCCCTGCGCAGCCGGGCTCCGTTCCCGCCTCGCCTGCGGAGCCGGGCTCCGCCGGTCCGGGCGGGCCCGCCTGCGCCCCGGGGTTCCCCGGCCGGGACGGCGCACCGGGCCTGCCGGCGCGGGCCGGGTCCGACCAGGCGCAGGCCCAGGCCCCGCCCGCGAGGCCGGGGCCCGAGGTGGCGGTCCCGTCGCCGGCGATACCCGTACGGGTCCTCGTACGGGGGCCCGGCCAGTCGGCGCCGTCACCGCTGGAGCTGTCCGTGATGCGGGTCTAGGAGGACCGGCCGCATCAGCCGCCGGTCCGCCTCGCCCCGCCCGTCCCGCACAGCTCTGGAGCACCCGCATGTCCCCTTCCCCTTCTCCTTCTCCTTCCTCTTCCTCCCGCAAGCCGCTGCTGATCTCCGCCGGGGTCGCCCTCGCCGCCGTCACCCTCGGCCTCGTCTCCTGGCAGGCCACCAAACCCGACAACGTCACCCCCGGCACCGCCCGGTCGTCCGCGGCTTCCGCTCCCGAGACCGGATCCACCGCCGACCCCGCCGCGCAGCTCAAGGCCCTGGCCCGCCGGGAATCCGGGGACAAGCTCGCCGTCGGCCGGGCCGACGCCCCGGTCGTCCTGATCGAGTACTCCGACTTCAAGTGCGGCTACTGCGGCAAGTTCGCCCGCGACACCGAGCCCGAGCTGGTGAAGAAGTACGTGGCGGACGGCACCCTGCGCATCGAGTGGCGCAACTTCCCGATCTTCGGCGCCGACTCCGAGGCGGCCGCCAAGGCCGCCTGGGCGGCGGGGCAGCAGGACCGCTTCGCGCAGTTCCACGCCGCCGCGTACGCCGAGGGCGCCAAGGAGAAGGGCTTCGGCACGGAGCGGCTGACCGAGCTGGCGCGCGAGGCCGGGGTCCCGGACCTGGAGCGCTTCACGAAGGACATGGCCGGGGAGCAGGCCGCCGCCGCGCTGGCGAAGGACCAGGAGGAGGGGTACCGCATCGGTGTCACCTCCACGCCGTCCTTCCTGATCAACGGGCAGCCCATCGCCGGAGCCCAGCCCCCGGCGGCCTTCGACGCCGCCATCGCCAAGGCCAAGGCGCAGGCGCAGGCGGCCGCGAAGTGACCGACGTCGGATATCTGGCCGCCCTGCTCGGCGGCCTCCTCGCGCTGCTCAGCCCGTGCAGCGCGCTGCTCCTGCCCGCCTTCTTCGCGTACTCCATCGACTCCACCTCGCGGCTGCTGGCGCGCACCGGGATCTTCTACGCGGGCCTCGCGAGCACCCTCGTACCGCTCGGGGCGGCCGGTTCGTACGCCGGGCGGTTCTTCCACGGCCACCGCGAGGGGCTCGTGCTGTTCGGCGGCTGGCTGATCATCGGGCTCGGGCTCGCCCAGATCCTCGGCCTGGGCTTCGCCTCAAAGCGGATCTCGGAGCTGTCGGGGAGGATCCGGCCGACCACCGCCCTGTCGGTGTACGCGCTGGGCGCGGTCTACGGCCTGGCCGGCTTCTGCGCCGGTCCCATCCTCGGCAGCGTCCTGACGGTGGCGGCGGTCAGCGGCAGCCCGGTCTACGGAGGCCTGCTGCTGGCGGTGTACGCGCTGGGCATGGCCGTGCCGCTGTTCGTGCTGGCACTGCTCTGGGAGCGCTTCGACCTGGGGCGCCGGCGCTGGCTGCGCGGCCGCGCCTTCTCGGTCGGCCGCTTCGAACTGCACACGACCTCGCTGGCCTCGGGCCTGTTCTTCATCCTGCTCGGCGCGCTGTTCCTGGCGTACGACGGGGCGAGCGCCCTGCCGGGGCTGCTGGACGTGGACGATTCGTTCGCGGTGGAGCAGCGGGTGCAGGCCGTGGCGGACGCGGTTCCGGACTGGGCGCTGCTCGGGCTGGTGGCCCTGGCGGCGGCGGGCACGGGCCTGGCGCAGTGGCGCCGGCGGGCCCGGGCGGCGGCGGAGGCCGGTACGGAATGACGAAGAAGGCCCCGTCCGATGGACGGGGCCTTCTCGATTCTCTGGTGGCTGGGGCCGGGGTCGAACCGGCGACCTATCGCTTTTCAGGCGATCGCTCGTACCAACTGAGCTACCCAGCCACGAAACCGTTTCCGGCCTCAGCGAACCTGACGGGACTTGAACCCGCGACCTCCACCTTGACAGGGTGGCGAGCTAACCAACTGCTCCACAGGTCCTTGCAATGTGCGAGAACAAGTCTCGCACACGGTAATGCGTACCCCCAACGGGATTCGAACCCGTGCTACCGCCTTGAAAGGGCGGCGTCCTGGGCCACTAGACGATGAGGGCTAAAGGCCCGCCGGGCACTTTCCAGCGCGTCGGGGACGTGAGAAGCATATGGGATCCCGGCGGCGATCGCCAAAACGGTTTCGGCGGGCGGGTCCGGGGCGGGTCCGGGGCGGGCCGGACACGGCCCGAGGGGTCAACCCCAGCCGAGTTCGTGGAGCCGCTCGTCGTCGATGCCGAAGTGGTGGGCGATCTCGTGGACCACCGTCACGGCGACCTCGTGGACCACCTCCTCGGTGCTCTCGCACATCCGCAGCGTCGGCCCCATGTAGATCGAGATCCGGTCGGGCAGGACCCCGGCGTACCACTCGCCGCGCTCCGTGAGCGGGGTCCCCTCGTAGAGGCCGAGCAGTTCGGGGTCGTCGGCGGCGGGCTCGTCCTCCACGAAGACGGCCACGTTGTCCATGACCCGGGTCAGCTCCTCGGGGATCGAGTCCAGCGCTTCGGCCACCAGCTCTTCGAACGCGTCACGCGTCATCTCCAGCACGGGGCCATTCTCCCGTGCCGCGGTCCGATTGCGGCGGACCGTGTTCCGGAGGCTCCTTTCCGGCGGCTCCTCTCCGGCGGGCCCGGACCCGGCGCGCGAGAATGGGCCGGTGGCGACAGACGAGGCGGAGCGCGGATGACCCGGCCGGCCGAGGGGGCCGAGGCCATCGACCCGGACGTGGACCTCCACGTGCCGGCGCAGCACGCCGAACCGCAGCGCCGGGTGCTCGCCGCCGTGGCGGCGGGCGGTGCCGTGGGCGCCGCTGCGCGGTACGGGGTCGGGCTGCTGTGGCCGGCCGCTCCCGGGGCCTTCCCGTGGGGGACCTTCTGGATCAACGTGGCGGGCTGCGCGCTCATCGGCGTCCTCATGGTGCTGATCAGCGAGGGCAGCCGCTCGGCGCATCCGCTCGTACGGCCCTTCCTCGGGGTCGGCGTGCTCGGCGGGTTCACCACCTTCTCCACCTACGCGGTGGACTTCGCGCGGCTGCTCGACGCCGGTGAGGCCGGTACGGCGCTGGCGTACGCCGGGCTCACGGTGGCCGGGGCGCTGGGCGCCGTGTGGGCGGCGGCCGTGATCACCCGGCGCGCGGTCGGCGACGGCCCGGGGCGGGCCCCGGACCGAGGCCGGGGCCGGGGCCGGGGCCGGGGATGAACTGGCTGATCGTCATGGTGGGCGCCGCCGTCGGGGCGCCCCTGCGGTACCTCACCGACCGCGCGGTGCAGGCGCGGCACGACTCGGTCTTCCCCTGGGGGACCTTCGTGGTGAACGCGGCCGCCTCCCTGGTGCTGGGGGCGCTGACCGGGGCGGTGCTGGACGGGGCCGCCTCCTCGCGGCTGAACCTGCTGCTCGGTACGGGGCTCTGCGGGGCACTGAGCACCTACTCGACGTTCTCCTACGAGACGCTGCGCCTTGCGGAGCGGGGCTGGACGTTCCTGGCGGTGGCCAATGTGGCGGCCTCGGTGCTGGTCGGGCTGGGTGGGGTCACGCTCGGCCATCAGGTGGCGGGACACCTGTTCGCCTGAGGGTGCGCCGCCCGTCCTTCCTTGCGGCGTGTTGGGGCGTGTCCCTTACGGGGCAGAGGGAGTTGGGCACACTGACCCGCTCACCGCGGACCCTTGCCAGCGTTCCGGAGGTGCCCCGTGCGCCAGTTGTCCGCTTCCCTCCGATCCCCCCGGTCGCTCCGCCTCGCCGTCGCCGCACTCGCGGTGGTGGCGACCGCGGGCTGCATGAGTGTCGGGGAGGACGCCGCGAAGCCCGGGCCCTCCGCGCCGACGGGCCTCCAGGGCGGCAAGTCCGGCGGCGGCTCCTCGTCCGGGAAGAACGCCGGGACCCAGGGCGGCGGCCCCGGCGCGAAGGGCGGTACGGGGAACCAGGACGGCAAGGCCGGGGCGCCCGGGAGCGTCTCCGGCGCGGCCGGGGCCTCCCCCAGCCCGGGCGCGCCGGCCGGTCCGCCCGGAGCCCCCTCGCCGTCGGCCGGTCCGGGTGGCGGAGCCGGCGGCCAGGGCCCCCAGCAGCCCCCGGCGGGCGGTTCCGGGTCCGGATCGGGCTCCGGCGGAGGCGGCTCCTCCGGTGGCGGCCAGCCCGCCTCCCCGACCCCGGAGCCGCCGAGCCCCGCCCCGCCGGTCCCCTCTCCGCCAGTGACGGAACCCACACCGGCTCCGGAGTCCCCGCAGCCCGAGCCGTCGAGCGATCCGGGCACCCAGCCCTAGGCCGGTCCCGGCTCGGACCCGGCCCGATCCGCCCGCCAAGCCCTGGCGGGCGGATGGTGTTTCCGCAGGTCAGCGCCGTCTTCGGGGGAGGAACTTGCCAGACCCCGGGGAGGGTGCGTATGGTTATAGATCGTTTGATCCCATTGCCCGGCGCCGACTCCGAAGAGCGCCGCGTGGCGCGTACTCTCCCCAGCCGTGGCTGACCGCATTGAGGCGGTCGATTTGCGAATTCACGGAGTTTGGGCGCGTGCCGAGACTCCGGAAGGTTTCGCATTTCGCATGTCCATTTCCAGTTCTGACCGTTCCGTCATGCCCGAGAACGACTCCAACGAGATCGTCGACGCCGAGACCCTTGCGGTCACCGAGGCCATCGAGGCCGTAGTCGCCGACGAGATCATCGAGGCCCTCGAGGCCGACGTGACGAACCACGGGTCCGACGAGTCCGACGACTCCTTCGAGGACTCCACCGAAGACTTCGACGACGCCGCGTCCGATGACGACGCCGACGCCGACGCCGAGCCCACCCTGACCTTCGGCGACCTCGGTCTGCCGGAAGGCATCGTGCGCAAGCTCGCGCAGAACGGTGTCACCGCGCCCTTCCCGATCCAGGCCGCGACCATCCCGGACGCCCTGGCCGGCAAGGACATCCTCGGCCGAGGCCGCACCGGCTCCGGCAAGACCCTCTCCTTCGGTCTGCCGACCCTGGCCTCGCTGGCCGGCGGGCACACCGAGAAGAAGAAGCCCCGCGCGATCATCCTGACGCCGACGCGTGAGCTCGCGATGCAGGTCGCGGACGCTCTGCAGCCCTACGGCGACGTGCTCGGCCTCAAGATGAAGGTCGTCTGCGGCGGTACCTCCATGAGCAACCAGATCTTCGCTCTGGAGCGCGGTGTCGACGTCCTCGTCGCCACCCCGGGCCGTCTGCGCGACATCATCAACCGCGGCGCCTGCTCCCTGGCGAACGTCCAGGTCGCGGTCCTCGACGAGGCCGACCAGATGGCGGACCTGGGCTTCCTGCCCGAGGTCACCGAGCTGCTCGACCAGATCCCCGGCGGCGGCCAGCGCATGCTCTTCTCCGCCACCATGGAGAACGAGATCGGCACCCTGGTCAAGCGCTACCTGACCAACCCCGTCACGCACGAGGTGGACAGCGCGCAGGGCAACGTCACGACCATGACGCACCACGTCCTCGTCGTGAAGCCGAAGGACAAGGCGCCGGTCACGGCCGCCATCGCCGCCCGCAAGGGCCGCACCATCATCTTCGTCCGCACCCAGCTGGGCGCCGACCGCATCGCCGAGCAGCTCATCGAGTCCGGCGTGAAGGCCGACGCGCTGCACGGCGGCATGACGCAGGGTGCCCGCACCCGCGTCCTCGCGGACTTCAAGGACGGCTACGTCAACGCGCTCGTCGCCACCGACGTCGCCGCCCGCGGCATCCACGTCGACGGCATCGACCTGGTCCTGAACGTGGACCCGGCCGGCGACCACAAGGACTACCTGCACCGCTCGGGCCGTACCGCCCGCGCCGGCAAGTCGGGCGTGGTCGTCTCCCTGGCGCTCCCGCACCAGCGCCGCCAGATCTTCCGCCTGATGGAGGACGCGGGCGTCGACGCCTCGCGCCACATCGTCCAGGGCGTCGGCGCCTTCGACCCCGAGGTCGCCGAGATCACCGGTGCCCGTTCGCTGACCCAGGTCCAGGCCGACTCCGCGAACAACGCCGCGAAGCAGGCCGAGCGCGAGGTCGCCGACCTGACCAAGCAGCTTGAGCGCCTTTCGCGCCGTGCCGTCGAGCTGCGCGAGGAGGCCGACCGCCTGGTCGCCCGCTCCGCGCGCGAGCGCGGCGAGGACCCCGAGGCCGCTGTCGCCGAGGTGGTCGAGGCCGCCGAGGCCGAGGTCGCGGCAGCCGTGGCCGAGCCGGTCGCGGAGGAGCGCCCCGCGTTCCAGAGCCGTGACGACCGCGGCAACTACGAGCGCCGTGACAACCGTCGCGACGACCGTGGTGACCGTGGTGACCGTGGCGGCGACCGTGGCGGCTTCCGCCGTGACGACCGTGGTGACCGCGGTGGCGACCGTGGCGGCTTCCGCTCCGGCGGCGACCGTCCGACCGGTGGTGGCTTCCGTCGCGACGACCGCCCCTCGGGTGGCTTCAACCGTGACGACCGCGGTGGCGACCGTGGCGGCTTCCGCTCCGGTGGCGACCGTCCCACCGGCGGCGGCTTCCGCTCCGGTGGCGACCGTCCGGCCGGCGGTGGCTTCCGCTCCGGTGGCGACCGTCCCACCGGTGGTGGCTTCCGCCGCGACGACCGCCCCTCGGGTGGCTTCAACCGTGACGACCGTGGCGGCGACCGTGGTGGCTTCCGCCGCGACGACCGTCCGTCCGGTGGCTTCAACCGTGACGACCGCGGTGGCGACCGTGGCGGCTTCCGCTCCGGTGGCGACCGTCCCACCGGCGGCGGCTTCCGCTCCGGTGGCGACCGTCCGGCCGGCGGTGGCTTCCGCTCCGGCGGCGACCGTCCCACCGGTGGTGGCTTCCGCCGCGACGACCGTCCCTCGGGCGGCTTCCGCTCCGGTGGCGACCGTCCGGCCGCCGGCGGCGACCGCCCGTACGGCCGTCGCGACGACAACCGCCCCTCCGGCTCCGGCTCGACCGGCGGCTCCTCCTTCGGCCGCCGCGACGACAAGCCCCGCTGGAAGCGCAACGGCTGAGACCAGCCGCTGAACTGATTGCCTGACAGGGCCCCTACGACACCCGGCGGTTTCTAGGGGTCGTCGCAACACGTGGTTGGTTGTTCAGGCCGCGAGGAGTTTATGCAGGCGCTCGGCTGGGGTTTCCCAGCCGAGCGTTTTGCGTGGTCGGCCGTTGAGCTGGGCGGCGAC
>NZ_JBWJVM010000054.1:0-62180 GCF_056428985.1 Streptomyces sp. CA189
CCGCCTCAGCATCCCCTGGACCAGCGACAACGAGGCCATCTGTCTCCAACTCGCCGCCCAGAGCACGAAATTCGACCACACAACCCGAACACTCACAGCAGGAGGGGCAGTATGAAGCCACCATGCCGGTCATCCGTGACCGGGTGCAGCAGGCCAGGGTCAAGAACGCTCTGGAGCCCGAGTGGGAGGCCCGCTTCGAGGCGAGGAGCTACGGCTTCCGCCCCGGACGGGGTTGTCACGACGCGATGGCGGCGATCTACCAGATCGCTGGCAAGAAGCAGGCTCACAGGGTGTGGGTGCTGGACGCCGACCTCTCGGCGGCGTTCGACGGCATCAGCCACCAGCATCTGATGACATCTCTCGGAAAGTTCCCCGGAAGGGAAATGATCCTGGGATGGCTGACACGGCAGCTGTAGTTCGTGACGCGCGGGGTTCGTGATCATGTGGTGGCTGCTGCGGTGGTCTCGTTCCAACGGCGGTGGCAGGCCGTCGCGCGGTGTTGGTGATGGCGTCGCCAGTTCGACCAGCGCAGGGCGTGTGCGGGGTCGGTGTCCTGGCGGGGCCGGGGCAGGGTGAAGGTCCTGAGCAGGGCGAGGAGTTCACGTGGGCTGATGGGCACCATGTCGTCTTCGTCGGCGGGCTTGCCTGCGGTGCGCCGGCGTTCGTGGAGGGTGCCGATGGCGAGGAGCGCGTAGGCGATCATCGACATGAGGGTCCAGCGGTGCCAGGAGGTCCAGGAGGTGGTCTGGCCGGTGTCGAGGTGGGCCAGGCCCTTGGCTCCTTGGAAGTCCTCTTCGACGCGCCAGCGGCGGCAGACCGTGCTGACCAGCATGGATATCGGCTGCTGGGCGGTGTGCCAGGTGCGGTAGAAGGAGAGGGTGCCGCTGCGGCGGTGGCGCCGGATCAGGACGTGACTGTGCCCGGCATCCTGGCCGGGCGGTGTGTCGTCGGCGGCCACGTCGATCATCGCCCAGTCGTAGAGCCGTTCGCCCTTGGTGCCGTTTCCGGTCTTCATCCGCATCCAGGCCCGCTTCGGTATCCGCTTCAGCAGTGCGGTGATCTGCTCCTTTCCGCCGCCGGGCGTGGTGACGCGGTGGCTGGTGGGCACGGCTATCGCGTAGCCGTAGCCCAGAGAGCGGATCCGGGTACGCAACTCCCGGCCGCCGTAGACCTCGTCCGCGGCGACCGTGGCGGTATGGATGCCCGCGGCGTGCGCGGCGGCCAGCATGTCGCCGGCCAGCTGCGGCTTGGTGGCGAACCCCGTCTCCTCGGGCACCCCGACCAGATCGCGGCGCTCGTCGTCGGCGGCCCACGCCTCACCGAGATACAGGCGGTGGTCGATCAACGCGTGCCCCTCCGCGCTCACATAGGACAGATGCACCGCGACCTGGCACAGACCGATCCCGCCCAGCGCCCCGGAATACTGCCTTGCCGCGCCGGCCGCGTCGGTGGAGGACTTCTCATCACCCGTCTCGTCCACCACCAACATCACATCCTCCGGGCCGAGTTGCTCCACCGTCCAGGCCGCCGCCGACCGGCGTATCGCCGCGTCGTCGAACCGGGCCCGGGACAAGAAGTGCTGCAGGACGTGCGGGCCACCGTGCCCGATCGCCTCGGCCAGCGACCAGCAGTTCGCCGACTCTTCACCACCAGCAGCCCCTCGACCACATTCCGGCAGGTCATCCGCGTCTCCCGGCGAGGGAAACACCCGGCCAGCCGGCCCATGAGGACCTCAAAGGAACCGGCCCACACCTCGTGCACTACCGTGGCCGCTGCGGCCACCGCGTTCTGATTCGTCATCACAAACGATCACAATGCCGGTGGCCGTACCCGTACCCACAGGCACCCACCCACCACGCTGACCAGCGGCGACGCTCTACACCTCACGAACTACAGCTGCCGTGGCTGAAGGCGGGGGTAATGGACAAGGGAAGGTTCGCGCCAACCACGGAGGGAACTCCGCAGGGCGGCGTAATCAGTCCTCTTCTCCTGAACATTGCCCTTCACGGGATGGAAAAGGCAGCGGGTGTGGTCTACCGGAAGAAGGGCGCCCACAGGGCGGTCAAGGAAGACTCCCCTGCACTGGTGAGATACGCAGACGACTTCGTGGTCATGTGTCACACGGAGGAGCAGGCGTATGAGTCGAAGCGACGGCTGACGGAATGGTTCAAACCGAGGGGGGTGGCCTTCAATGAGGAGAAGACGCGAGTCGTTCATCTCACCGAAGGCTTTGACTTCCTGGGGGGCAACGTCCGCCGGTACGACAACGGAATCACTCTCATCAGGCCGAGTAAGGACGCCATGAAGAGAGCTGCGGCACGTATCAGGGAAATCATCCGGGACAACCGGGGAAGCGAGACCAAGCGACTGATTGGTCACGTGAACTCGTTCATCCGGGGGTGGACCGCGTACTACCGGCCGTGGAGCTCGAAGGATGCCTTCAAACACCTCGACTGGCTTCTGTTCAACCAGCTCTGGCAGTGGGCGAACAGGAACCACCGGAGGAAGGGAAGGGTCTGGATCGCCAACCATTACTGGAAACAGCGGATCAAGGGAAGTCAGAACCGTTGGATCTTCGGGGACGACACGGGGTATATCACTCCGGCCGCTCACACGAAGATCGTCCGTCACATCCCGGTCATGGACTCACACTCGAAGGATGACCCGGCACTGACGCAGTACTGGAAGGACAGGGCCAGCAAGCGGAGCAAGTTGGAGACGGAGAGCAAGTTTCTCCAGTCCCTGGCGGCGAAGCAGAAGGGTCTCTGCCCGGAATGCGGTCTGGATCTTGTAGAGGGCGCGGAGTTCGAACCGGACAACGTCCATGACTGGATTGCGTGGTTCGACGCGCGCCGAAAGGCCCTGAACGTGCACCACAAGATTCACCGGGTGCATGGCGGGACGAACGACTACAAGAATCTGGTGCTCCTGCACACGCAGTGCCATCACCAGCGCCATGCCCAAGAGGGCAGGGCGCAGAGCAGCCCACAGGACGTGCTTGAGCCGGGTGCGGTGAAAGCCGCACGCCCGGTTCTGAGGGGGCCGGGGGTTCAGCAATGATCCCCGGCTACCCGACCAGCACGCTGCCACCCTCCCAGGCCGTCGACCTCGGCTGCGACACCGGCCGCCAGGCACGCTATCTCGCCGAACACGGCTGGCAGGTCACGGCCGTCGACTACACACCCGAGGCCATCTCCGCCGCCCGCCACAAGGATCCCCGCGGGCAGGTCCTGTGGCGCGTCGCCGACGCGACCGAGCCTCAAGAGGTAGACCCCGACGGCCACCTCTGCGGTGCCACGTCGCTCCTGCTCGACAACGGCTGCCTGCACGGCATCCCGGCCGTACGCCGACTGGGCTGGGCCGTCACCGTCAACATCCTGGCCGCGCCCGGCGCCGTCCTCCTCGTACGCGCCGCACCGCCCCAGCACCGAGGGGTCGGACCACGCGGGATCAGCGCGGACGAGATCACCGCGCTCCTGGGCGACTGCTGGCAGACGGCCGAAGCGCCCGCGGCGGGCTGGTACCGCTACACCCGAACCGAGAGCACGTAGGAGCCGCCCAGTCTCGCGGGGGAAGCTTCACCAGCCCCGTCCCCCTATTACCGGACGGGAAGCCGCCGGTGGAGTGCAGGCTCCCTTACATCCACCGGCATCTGGTCGTCTTCTGCCGAGCGGCGCCACCGGCAGCGGTGCGGGTTCCACCCCTCTGGCAGCGGCCGTTCACCCGTACGGGTCGGTCCCCGGCGTGCCGCGGCCCGCCCGCTGTCTCCGACCGGTCATCGTCGGCGGTAGGTGGCGGACCGGCGCGGTCGCCACCGGACGGCTGTGACAGGGGTGGCCGCTTCCCTCTCCGTCACAGCCGTCCGCACGGCGTTGTCAACTTGGCGGGGTCGTGGGCGGCTTGTGCCGGATCGGGGTGTGCCTGTCCGCGGTGTCCGCTGTGGCTCAGCTCATCGTGGACACGCCGGTAACCGTCTTCCAGACGGTGAAGCGGGTGGTCATCTCTTCTCGATAGTTCCGGGCTGTCATCAGGTGTCGCCGGGGGCGGAAGTGCGGGGAGATGAAGCTGAACGCTCCCCGTCCTTGCGCTGACCTCGGTGCGGTCCTTGCGCAGCGTGCGCTCCAGCACGGCAATCGGCTCTGGACGACACGGGCGGGTTGAGCGCGGGCGTGCAGGCGCCTATGGCGGCGGCAGCCACAAACCCGGTCCGGATGGTGGCGGTACAGGGGCTGGCGTGAAGCATTGAATCAATGCTTCAATTCTTGGTATGCCCTACCGACGCCCGCCCGCCGTACAAGCCCGTCTCGACGCCCGCCGCGACGAGGTACTGGAGGCCGCTGTCCGCCTGCTGTCCCGAGAGGGGTACGCCGGATGCTCGGTCGCGGCCATCGCCGCCGAGGCGGGCATCTCCACCGGGAGCGTCTACCAGTCCTTCTCCGGGAAGTCCGAACTGGCAGCCGCACTCTTCCGCACCCTGGTTGCCCGGGAGGTCGAGGCGGTCGCCGCCGCGGCGGACCGTCCCGGCACTGCGGCGCAGCGCGTCGCCGCCGCCGTCGAGGTCTTCGCCGCCCGGGCGCTGCAGGCCCCGCGCCGCGCCTTCGCCTTGCTGGCCGAACCCGCCGACCCGGCCGTGGACACCGAACGGCTCGTCTTTCGCCGGGCGTTCCGCGACGTGTTCGCGCAGGCGGTCGCCGCCGGGGTGGCTGCCGGCGAACTGCCTCCGCAGTCACCTGACTTGACGGGAGCCGCGCTGGTCGGTGCGATTGCGGAGGCCCTCGTCGGACCGCTGGCGGACGGCGACGCGGCGACGGGCGATGTCATCCCGGCTCTGATCACCTTCACCCTGCGTGCCCTAGGAGGACACGATGCCGCAGACGCATGAGGTCACCAACCAGGTGCCGCCGCACCACGGATACGACGCGGCCGCCGATCCGGCCCTGCTGGAGGCCATCGCCCGGGAGGGCGCCGAATGGGCCACCCCCGACGTCCACCGCCTCGGTGTCCTCGCCGGCTCCGAACAGGCAGCCGAGTGGGGCCGCCTGGTCAACGAGAACCCACCCGTGCTGCGCACCCACGACCGCTACGGCCACCGGATCGACGAGGTGGAGTTCCACCCCCACTGGCACGACCTGATGAGCATCGCCGTCGGCAACGGTCTGCACGCCGCGCCCTGGCGGGACGACCGGCCCGGCACGCATGTCGCGCGCGCCGCGAAGTTCTACGTATGGGGCCAGGTCGAGGCCGGCCACACCTGCCCGGTGTCCATGACCTACGCCGCCGTCCCCGCGCTGCGCGCCGCCCCGGACCTCGCCGGCTGGCTGGAGCCGCTGCTCGCCGCCCGCACCTACGATTTCGGACTGCGGCAGCCCGACACCAAGCGCGGCCTGATCGCCGGCATGTCGATGACCGAGAAGCAGGGCGGCTCCGACGTCCGCGCCAACACCACGACGGCGGTCCCGGCAGGCGACGGCACCTACCGCCTCACCGGCCACAAGTGGTTCACCTCCGCCCCCATGTCGGACGTCTTCCTCACCCTCGCCCAGGCGCCCGGGGGGCTGTCCTGCTTCCTGCTGCCCCGGATACTGCCGGACGGCGGCCGCAACCGGCTCCTGCTCCAGCGCCTCAAGGACAAGCTGGGCAACCGCTCCAACGCCTCCGCCGAGATCGAGTACGACGAGGCCTTCGGCTGGCTCGTCGGTGAGGAGGGCCGCGGGGTCGCGACCATCATCGAGATGGTCAACATGACCCGCCTCGACTGCGTCCTCGGTGCGGCGTCCGGCATGCGCCTCGGCCTCGTCCGGGCCGTCCACCACGCCACCCACCGCCACGCCTTCGGCAAGGCCCTCATCGACCAGCCCCTCATGCGCAACGTCCTGGCCGACCTCGCCCTCGAATCCGAGGCCGCGACCGCCGTCGCCCTGCGGCTTGCGGGCGCCACCGACCGCGTCGCTGCGGGCAACACCGACGAAGCCATGCTCCGCCGGCTGGGGCTCGCGGTGACCAAGTACTGGGTCTGCAAGCGCGCCCCCGCGCACGCCGCCGAGGCCCTCGAATGCCTGGGCGGCAACGGCTACATCGAGGAATCCGGCATGCCCCGCCTCTACCGGGAGGCCCCGCTCTCCTCCATCTGGGAGGGCTCGGGAAACGTCGCCGCGCTGGACTCGCTGCGCGCCATGGCCCGGCAGCCGGAAACCGTCGAGGCGTTCTTCGAAGAAGTAGGTCAGGCAGCAGGCGCCAACCGGCACCTGGACGCGGCTGCCGCGGGACTCCACAAGCAGCTGGCGGACCCCGCCGAGATCGAGTTCCGGGCCCGGCGGCTCACCGAGACCATGGCCCTCGCCCTCCAGGGCTCCCTCCTCCAGCGCCACGCCCCCGCAGCGGTCGCCGACGCCTTCTGCGCCTCCCGGCTCGGCGGCGAACACGGCCACGCGTTCGGCACTCTGCCGACCGGCGTCGACACGGCGGCCATCCTCGACCGCGCCCGAACGGTCATCGCATGACGGACGACATCGGCCAGGTGACCGCGTTCTGGCAGGACCTCGGCCTGCCCGGCCTGATCGACGTACACACCCACTTCATGCCCGAACCGGTCATGACCAAGGTCTGGCAGTACTTCGACGCGGCGGGCCCGCTCACCGGACGCCCCTGGCCCATCACCTACCGCATGGACGAAGGCCAAAGACTGGCCCGGATCAGGGCGTTCGGCGTCAGAGCCTTCACCGCGATGATCTACCCCCACAGGCCGGACATGGCGCACTGGCTCAACTCCTGGGCCGCTGACTTCGCCGCCCGCACACCCGACTGCCTCCACACCGCCACCTTCTACCCCGAGGACGGCGCCGCGACGTACGTCCAGCAGGCGGTCGAGGCGGGCGCCCGGGTCTTCAAGGCCCACCTCCAAGTCGGCGACTACGACCCCAACGACCCGCTCCTCGACAGCGTCTGGGGCCTGCTCCAGGACACCGGCACGCCCGTTGTCATCCACTGCGGCTCGAGCCCGGCCCCCGGCCGGCACACCGGCCCGGCACCCATGGACAAGCTCCTCGAACGCCATCCCCGGCTCCGCCTGATCATCGCCCACATGGGCCATCCCGACTACGCGGCTTTCCTCGACCTCGCAGCCCGCCACCCCCAGATCATGCTCGACACCACCATGACCTTCACCGACATGGCCGAACGGGACGCGCCCTTCCCCCACCACGAGCTGCCCCGCCTGCGCGACCTCCAGGACCGCATCCTGCTCGGCACCGACTACCCCAACATCCCCTACCCCTATGCCCACGCGCTGCGCGCACTCACCCGCCTCGACCTCGGCGACGACTGGCTACGCGCCGTCTGCCACGACAACGCGGCCCGGACGTTCGCCCTGCACCCACCAGGAACCTGACGGCACCCGACCGGCCCCCGACCAGGAAGGTGAATGCTCGCAACGGGCGTGCGGATCGGGGCCCGACCCCCGCGGCGCCGCGGCATACTTTCGACCTCTACGGCAGTCGGCCGTGATCTGGCCGCGAACGCGGGGCAGAACCGGCGCGCGCCTCCTGCGCCGCAGGTAGGAGCTCCTCGGCGCTCCTCCCGAACGCCCCTGTGACGTCGCGGGCGCAGGACCGGAACGGCCGAGGCCCACGAACTTCACCTTCACCCCACCCGTCCTTGAAGGGGCTGCGGATGACTCGCGATTTCCCGGCCGGATCCAGTCCGGCTCCCAGCCCGCCGTCGCCTGTTGGCAGCGTCAACCCCAGCAGTCCGGAGGTACGCAAGGCGGATACTGCTTCGGCTGAGAACCGGCCCTCAGCGTCAACGGCGGGCGCGTGCTCCGTGGCGGCGGCCAGAACCGGCTGCAACAGACTGTCGACGTTCATGCGGGATCGTGCCTTCCCCTGACGGGAGTGGGGGCAGCGGGGCCGTCGGGTACGGGGGTGAGGCCGAGGGCGAGCAGGCCCACGGCGAACCCGAGTAGCAGGGCGACGGTGGAACCGTCGCCCCCGAGCAGGTTCGCACCGGTCCAGCCGATCTGCACCAGCTGCAGGACGGAGGCCACCAGGAAACCCGCCCCGGCCAGAGCGATCAGCAAACGCAACCCCGAGAGGCCCGCCGCCACGGCCGCCGCTGCCAGGAGCAGCAGCACCAGAGTCCCGGCACCACCCAGCTCAACGAGCCCCCAAGGCGGGCCGTCTGCGATAGCCAGGACGCTGCTCACCGCGGCGCCGATGCCCAGGCCGGCGGCCGTCCGGCCGATCGTGGATCGCTGAGTCCGCATCGAAGTGCCTCACTCTCACGATGCCGCGAGCAGCAGCCGCGACAGCCGGCCGCCCCGCTGCCGCCATACGGGGCGCAGGGCGCCGTCCACGCCGTAGGCGCGTCCGGCGGCGGTGGCCAGCAGCGCCAGGTGCACGGCGTACATCAGGAAGTACGACCAGAACCACTCGTGCGGGGTATTCAGCACGGAGAACAGGATGGCGGTCGTCTGGACCAGCCCGACCGCCGCCCAGAAGCGGGTGGCCAGGCCCACCAGCAGGAACGCGCCCAGGCACGCCTCGATCGCGAAGGCGCCCCAGGCGAACACCGCGAAGTTCGGAATGATCACATGCTCGACCAGCCACGCCCACGGCGCGAAGACCTCATTGTCGACCCCTTTCAGGGTCCAGGCGTACAGGTCCTGCGGGGGGTCGCTCTTGTTCCCGAAGTCCGGCGGGCGCTTCCACGCAAGGTTCTGGATCCACAGCAGAGCGACCACGACCCGGCAAACCGCCAACAGCACCCGGGAGACGCGGGACGAGCCCAGCGGCTCAGGAGCCGAGAACCGATTAGTGACGGCCATGCCGAACGACCTCTGATCTTGCTCCAGGAACTCAGGAATCATCTGCCGTACATCCATCCACTCACGCCGGTACCCGCTCGGCAAGCCGCAGGGGCTGTCATCCCGGCGCGCACCCGGGCAGCAAGGCGCCGCATCGCCTAGCGTCCCGGTATGCGTGCACTTGTCACCGGAGGAGCGGGTTTCATCGGGTCGCACATCGTGACCGCGCTCGCCACGCGCGGCCATGAACCCGTCGTCCTCGACGCACTGCTTCCCACGGCCCATACGGCCGCCGCCGTACGGCCCGTCGCCGCCGTGGACTGGATCCACGCGGATGTCCGCGACCGACAGGCGCTCATCCGAGTACTGCACACCGTGGACGCGGTCTGCCATCAGGCAGCCCTGGTGGGCCTCGGTAAGGGCTTCACCGACGCGCCGGACTACGTGAGCTGCAATGACCTCGGTACCGCCGTCCTCCTGACGTCCATGGCGCAGGCCGGGGTCCGCGACCTGGTGCTGGCGGGGTCGATGGTCGTGTACGGAGAGGGCCGCTACGACTGCCCGCGGCACGGACGGGTCAGGCCGGGGCCTCGGGCGCCCGCGGATCTCGATGCCGGGCGCTTCGAGCCCACATGCCCCGACTGCGGCGGCGAGCTGCTGCCCAAGCTGGTCGATGAGGACGAGCCCACCGATCCTCGCAATGTGTACGCCGCGACCAAGCTCGCCCAGGAACATCTGTCCGCAGCGTGGGCGCGCGCGAGTGACGGGCGGGCCGTGTCGTTGCGCTACCACAACGTATACGGGCCGGGGATGCCGCGCGACACCCCGTACGCGGGTGTGGCCTCGTTCTTCCGGTCGGCGCTCGCCCGGGGCGAGGCGCCGCGGGTCTTCGAGGACGGCGGGCAACGGCGGGACTTCGTACACGTGAGGGCCGGGGCCGCAGCGAACATGGTAGCGCTGGAGGCCCTCGCGGGCCGTCGGCCGGGCGTCCTGACGGTCTTCAACACCGGCAGCGGAGAACCACACACAATCGGGGAGATGGCCACGGCACTGGCATCGGCTCACGGCGGCCCACTACCAGTGGTCACGGGTGAGTACCGGCTGGGGGACGTACGGCACATCACCGCGTCCTCCGCCCGTCTCACCAGCGAGCTGGGCTGGCGGGCAGAGGGCGGCCTCGCCGAGGGGATGGCGGAGTTCGCACGCAGCGAACTGCGCGGAGCATGATCT
This sequence comes from Streptomyces sp. CA189, assembly GCF_056428985.1. Classification (NCBI taxonomy): domain Bacteria; kingdom Bacillati; phylum Actinomycetota; class Actinomycetes; order Kitasatosporales; family Streptomycetaceae; genus Streptomyces; species Streptomyces sp. CA189. The sequence continues at coordinate 10,031 of NZ_JBWJVM010000054.1, forward strand.
CGAAGCACGACCGGCGGCCGCGTTTCGCATCGCCGGTCGGCCGCGGTCGCCCCCTTCTCGAAACGCGGTGCCCCGCCGCCCGAGAGCGAAGCCGACTGTTGCCCCAGCGGCGCCGAACTCATCCGTCAGGGTCACGATGGGGACCGCCCCTCTCAACCGTGGTGACCGCGAAACTCAGCCCGAGCCTTGCACTCCGCGCGGTTCGTACGCCCCGGTGCGAGCGGCGCGAAAGTCCCGCCGATGGGCCCCGCGGTGCGGTCTTCGGGAGCTGGCCAGGCGCCTTGACAAGGTGACGGTAGAGGGTTGGTCGGTGCGACGGCGCAGTCGCCGGAATCGTTCCTGAAGCCGCGTGGCAGGGGGGAGAAGCGGGTGTCGATGGTGTCTGATGGGAGTGCCCGTCGGGTGTCGTGGCCGTTCGGGAACGGCGGGCGTGGCGGCCGTCTCCTCGACCCTCGAAGCCAGTCACGTCGCCCGAGGGCGGGGAGCCGGCCCAGGGATCCTGTAGTCGGCCACCCATCGAGAGCCAGTGGGGCGCGGCGCGGTACCAGGAACCGGTGAAACCACACTGCTGACTTCATGGTGCAGATCCCCGCTCAGTGGCTCGCCCGAGTGTTCCTCTCCCTGCGTCGTGGAACATCCGACGATGCCCATGCCATCGCCGGAGAACTGCAGCAGTTCACCGAGAAGCCCGGCCAGCGGGTGCTGGCCCCAAGGACGACGGTGCTGCGCACCGAGCTGGCGCTGCGCAAGGAAATCGAGATCGCCGACGAACAGGCCCGGCGCACGGAGTTGTCCGAGCAAGCCAAGTACCTGATCACATCCCGACTGCTCGGCGGATAGAGATCCACCGCCACCGCGCCGGGGCACTGCGGGACCGGGGCCTCGAGTGGACGTTCCTCGGTCATGGCCCGGCGGGCGTCGGAGGCGTACCCGCCGCGTTCTGGGCGAGTTCGCGGCTCGTAGTCGACGACAGCCGGGGTCGACGTCTCCGATGCGCGAGGGCAGAAAGTCCCGAATATGCAGTTTGGGTTAGTACGGTAAGGATGTGACCGACCCGGATACGACGACGGTGGACGTCGTCCTGCCCTGCCTGGACGAAGCGCGCGCCCTGCCCTGGGTGCTGGGGCGCATCCCGCCCGCGTGGAGGGCGATCGTCGTCGACAACGGCTCCAGCGACGGCTCTGGCGCGATCGCCGCCGCGCTCGGCGCCACGGTCGTCTCCCAGCCGGAACGTGGCTTCGGCGCCGCCTGCCAGGCGGGGCTGCTCTCGGCGCAGGCCGAGTTCGTCTGCTTCTGCGACTGCGACGCCTCCCTGGACCCCGGGCTGCTTCCCTCCTTCGTACGGGAGGTGGCCGGCGGGAAGTCCGATCTGGTGCTGGGACGGCGCCAGCCGCAGGGGCACGGCGCCTGGCCCCTTCACGCTCGGGCCGGGAACCTGGCCCTGTCCCGGATGGTGCGCCGGCGCACCGGACTGCGCCTGCACGATCTGGGGCCCATGCGCGCCGCCCGGCGTGAGCCGCTGCTCGGCCTCGGTCTGACTGACCGACGGAGCGGCTACCCGCTCCAGATGGTCGTACGCGCGGCCGACGCGGGCTGGCGTGTCAGCGAACTCGACGTCCCCTACCTTCCGCGGGCCGGGAGGTCGAAGGTCACCGGTACCTGGCGCGGTACCTGGCAGGCGGTGCACGACATGCGCGCGGTGCTCTCGGAGCCACCGCTGACCGTCCCTGCATCGGGTGGGGCGGGGGCGCGGTGACCACGATGCTCATCCTCGCCAAGGAACCGCTGCCAGGGCGGGTGAAGACCCGGCTCACTCCGCCCTACACGCCCCAGGAGGCGGCCCTCCTGGCCGAGGCAATGCTCACCGATTCCCTGCAAACCATGCTCGCGGCCCCCGTACAGCGGCGTCTGCTGGTCCTGGAAGGGGCGCCCGGCCCCTGGCTGCCGCCCGGCATCGAGGTCGCGCCGCAGGGGCGGGGCCGGCTGGACGAACGGCTGGCCGCGGCTTTCGGACTCTGTACCGGTCCAGCCGTCCTGATTGGCATGGACACCCCGCACATCACCCCCGCGATCCTCGCGCCCGCGCTGGCCGAGGACGCGTGGCGGGGCTGCGACGCCTGGTTCGGCCCGGCGGCCGATGGTGGTTTCTGGGCGCTGGGACTCGCCGAACCCGATCCGGCGCTTCTGCGAGGCGTGCCGATGGACGTGCCCGACACCGGTACCCAGCAACGGCGGCGGCTGACCGACGCCGGTCTGACGGTGCGCGAACTGCAGGTGCTGCGCGATGTCGACACAGCCGCCGACGCTCTGGCGGTGGCGGCCGAGGCCCCGCACACCCGCTTCGCCTCCGCCCTGGCCTCCTTGACGCCGGCCAGGCCGCGATGACCGCCGACATCACACCGCGCCCCGGTCCGGCACGCGCACGGGTACGCCGCGTCGCTCATCCTCGCTCGCCAGGACCCGACGACGCCGCCTGCCAGTCGATCGAACGGTGCAGGCGCCAGGCAGGCCGACCAAGAAGGACGGCAGCTGCGAACCCGTGATCAACCCGCCCACCGTCCGTACCGCTCTCCGGCTGACCGCCCTGACCGCTGCCCTCGTCCTGACCGTCCGCAAGGACGGATACCACTGGGATCCGGCCGGACTGTCCTGGTGGTACGCGGCGTCCTGGCTGTTGTTCGCGGCCGCGGTGTGGTCGCTGCGGAAGGTTCCCGTCCGGCACGTCGTGGTGCTGCTGCTGGTCGGCGGCATCGCGGTGACCGCCACCGGGCTGGCCGCTCCCCCGCGCACCAGTACCGACTCCTATCGCTACGCCTGGGACGGTCGTGTCCAGGCAGCTGGCATCTCCCCCTACGACCACGCGCCCGCAGCCCCGCAACTGGCCGGGCTGCGCGACGGCTGGCTCTTCCCCACCGGCAGCGCATGCCGACATCCGGACCTGGCACGTATCCCCGCTCCGGCCGGCGTCAGTCACTGCACGCGCATCAACCGGCCGCAGGTGCACACCATCTATCCACCTGTCGCCGAGGGCTACTTCCTCCTGGTCCACGCCCTGTCCCCGGAGGGGGCCCGCCACAAGCCGCTACAGATCGGCGGGGCGCTCCTCTCCCTCGGCACCACGGCCGTGCTGCTCCTGCTGCTGCGCCGGCGCGGCAATGTGCGGTGGGCCGCGTACTGGGCCTGGTGCCCGGCCGTGCCCGTCGAAGCGGTGAACAACGCGCACGCCGACGTCCTCGGCGTGCTTCTGGCCGTCGTCGCGCTCGGGATCGTCACCCGCCACCGGATCGCGGGCGGCGCCCTGCTAGGCGCGGCCGTAGCGACCAAACTGCTGCCCGCGCTGGTGCTGCCCGGCGCGCTGTCCGGAGTACGGCGGGTCCGGGACGCGGCGGGCGTACTGCTCCTGACGGCCGTGGTGGTCGCCATGGTCTATCTACCGTACGCACTGCTGTCCGAGAGGTCGGTCTTCGGCTACCTCGGTGGCTACGTCGAGGAGGAGGGCTACGCCGGTACCCCCTCGGGTACGAACCGCTACGCCCTGCTCCAGTTGGTCATGCCCGACCCTTGGGCTCTGCCCGCCGCGGCGGTCGGCCTGCTGGCCGTCGTGTGGCACGTCCTGCGCCACGGCGATCCTGAGCGCCCTTGGAGCGGCGGCCTGCTGGTCACGGGAACGGCGTTCCTTCTGTTGACGCCGGGCTACTCCTGGTACGCGCTGCTGCTCGTCGCCCTGGTCGCCCTCGACGGCCGCTGGGAGTGGCTGGGCATCGCGTTGGCGGGAGCCGCTACCTACGTCACGGGCCGGGCGCTCGGCGACTGGACCACGGTGGCAACCACCGCCTATGCGGTGGCCGCGGCTGCCGTACTCGCCGGATGGGCGCTGCGACGCGCCCGGCGGATCCACACCCGTGGCGGCGGCCAGCCGGCCAGGTGACGGGCAGCCAAACGACTGTTCTCGCGGCCCTCGCACACCGCCCGCCGAAGGTCACGGTGCTGCTCCGCAGGCCATCGGGCCCGGACAGGGCCTAGCATCGAGTCATGGCCGAGAACCACAGCGGAGACCCGACCGGTCCGGCGGACGAAGCCACTCAGGACGGCGTCGACGATGCGGTCCAAGCGGACCTCACCGCCGTCGCGGAGGCGTGGGCCGAGGCGATCGTCTCCAACGATGCGGCGCGGATCGCGAGCTTCATGACCGACGACTGGGCCATCGTCTCGGAGTCCGGCATCGCCTCCAGGGACGAGTTCCTCGGGTTCGTCGCCTCCGGGCAGCTGACGCACTCGGCTATGGACCTCGTCAGCAGGGCCCGGGTCCGGGTTCACGGCAACACCGCGGTACTCAGTGTGCGGATGACCAACACCGCCCATTACGGGGGCCGTCGGTTCGACGCCGACGAGTGGACGTCGGATGTGTTCGTGAAGCGGGACGGCCGCTGGCTGTGCCTGTTGAGCCACATCACGGCGGCGGCACCGGATTTGACAGCGACGACGTCGACGACCCCATGAAACCGCAGGGGCGCACCGGCGATCACCGGGGTGGTGTGGCCTCGCCCTGCCAGAAGCTCCACTTATACCCCCAGGGGTCGGTGATCGTGAAGGTCCGCGGCCCGTACGGCTGATCCACCGGAGCGTCCAGCTCCATGCCGGATGCGGCCCGGACCAGCTCGAAATGCGCATCGACGTCGTCCACGTGCACGATGAACAGGGCATTCTTGCCTTCGTCGTTCAACCCGCCGCCGCTGACCCCGATCTTCGTCACACCCGCATGGATGTCAGCCTCGAATGTCCGCCCTGAATCATCGCGCCAGCGGACCGCGTCGGTAAAACCGAGGACCCTCTCCATCCAGTCGAGAGCCGCGTCCGCGTCCTCGTACCGCAGGTAGGGGGAAACCCCTTCGATCGCCATGCAAGTCCTCCTCAGGGCAGGGAACCGAGACCGCTCCGAACGGATCGGCTCGTGGTAAATGGTGCTCGCCTATCAGGCTTCGGGTCGGCACGCGCGGACGGCGGGAGTCGTGGAACTCGTTGTGGTTGCGGAACTGATGGCGCGCTGCTGCCTGCGTGTCGTCGCCCCGTGTCGTAGGCGCACGGGTTGCGGTAGCGCCTCCATGATGGCGCTCATGACAGTGAGAATGGACAACGCGCGGGGGCTCTACCTGGACGGGATCCGCGACGGAAACGCGCGAGAGGCTCTCCACCGATACGTCGGCGACCGGTACACGCAGCACAGCACGGGCGTCGCCGACGGCAAGGAGGGCTTCCTCGCGTTCTTCGAGCCGTTCCTCGCGCGGAATCCGGTACGGGAGATCCAGGTGGTGCGAGCGCTCGAGGACGACCCGTACGTCTTCCTGCACGTGGTGCAGACCCTGGGCGGGGCGACCCGATGGGTGACCGCCGACCTGTTCGACACCGACGAGGACGGCCGGATCGTCGAGCACTGGGACACCATCGCGGCCGGCGGCCGGACCAGCCCGTCGGGGCACACCCAAACGGACGGCGCTACGGAGCTCACCGACCTCGACCGGACCGAGGAGAACAAACGGAAGGTCGCGGAGTTCATCACCGAGGTCCTGCAGGGCGGACAGACCCAGCACATCGCCGCGTACATCTCGCCGGACAAGTATGTGCAGCACAACCCCGAAGTCGCCGACGGCATCGAGGGCTTCAGTGCCTTCGCCGCAGCCTTGGCAGCCGCGGGAAAGCCGCTGACGTACACCAAGGTGCACCGCTTGATCGGCCAGGGCAACTTCGTCGTCACCCTCAGCGAGGTCGACTGGGCGGGCACCCCCATGGCGGTCTTCGACATCTTCCGCCTGGAGGACGGTCGGATCGTCGAGCACTGGGACAACGCCGAGCCCATTCCTTCCGCCGCGGCGGCGAAGAACAGCGGCAAGTTCTGACCTTCGGCCCGGAGAGGAGGCCGCTGCCAGCTGCCGGTGCTGCCCTCGCCCCGTGGGCTCCTCTGTTCTTGTTGTTGGCGGCGAGTGGGTGGGCGGACAACCGTTGTATCTCGACCGGGCGGCCGCGGTTGCCCGTGACGTCGGTCAGCGTTGATCTCGGCCTGGGTGACGGCCTCCCGCAGGGTGTCGCTTCCTTGCGGTCATGGGGTGCGCCAGGTCACGTTCAGTTCGTTGCGTCGGCCGAATCGTTCGAGGTGGCTGCCCAGTACGTCCTGCAGGCGGGCCAGGGCGTCGTCGTCCGCAGCCTCGGCGTGCAGGACCAGGCGCTCCGGCTCCGGGGTCAGCGTGCCTTCTCCGAACGGGAGGGTCAGGCGGACCGCGCCGTCGGGGAGTTCCTTCACCGGGATCTTCCTGCCGAGGTGGGCGGCCAGTTGCTTGGCGTAGCGGGCGGCCGCGGTGGTCGGGACGTGTGCGACGGACGAGGCCATGGGGTTCTCCGGTGGTGGTGCTGGGATGGGGTGGATGGGCCTGCCCTGACCGTGAACCGTGCCGTGGCCGGGCGGCTGGTGTGTGGGTCAGCCGTACTGGAGGGAGCGTTTGGCCATGCCCATCCAGAAGCCCTCGATGACGGCGCGCTGTGCGTCGAGTTCTTCGTGGGCGGCGCCGAGTGTGACGAAGAGCGGGGCGAAGTGCTCGGTGCGGGGGTGGGCGAGCTTTCCGGCGGGGGCCTTGTGTTCGAAGTCGAGGAGGGCATCGATGTCCTGGGTCTCCAGGGCTCGGCGGCCCCAGTCGTCGAACTCGGCCATGACGGAGGTGACCTGGTTGTGGCGGTTGAGGGCGGCCAAGTTGTGGGTGAAGAAGCCGCTGCCGACGATCAGGACGCCTTCCTCGCGCAGCGGGGCGAGTTTGCGGCCGATCTCCATGAGCCGGCCCGGGTCCAGGGTGGGCATGGATATCTGCAGGACGGGGATGTCGGCGTCGGGGAACATCTCGACCAGAGGGACGTAGGCGCCGTGGTCCAGTCCGCGGTCGGGGATGTCCTGGACGGGGGTGCCGGGGGCACGCAGGAGTTTGCGGACGCTGTCGGCGAGGGCGGGGGCCCCGGGGGCTTCGTAGCGGACCTTGTAGTAGGGCTCGGGGAAGCCCCAGAAGTCGTAGACCAGCGGGACGGTGGTGGTAGCGCCGAGGGCGAGGGGTGCTTCCTCCCAATGGGCGGAGACCATGAGCACGGCCTTCGGCCGGGGCAGTTCCGCGGACCAGGCGGCGAGCCGCCCTGGCCACAGCGGGTCGTCGGCGAGCGGCGGGGCGCCGTGGGAGAGGTAGAGCGCGGGCATCCGCGCCGGCGTGGTGGTCATTGCGTTCTCCCCTTTCAGAGGGCCGACGCGGCCGGGGCGGCGGGTCCGGCGAGCGTGAGGGTGTGGCGGGTGTGTTCGACCTTGGCGCGCAGGTAGCGCAGGTTGTGGTCGGTGGTGAACACGCCCGTGGGTACACGGTCGCGGACCAGGATGCCCAGCTTCCCCAGTTGCGCGGCCTTGTCCGGGTTATTGGAGAGCAAGTCCAGCTGTTCCACGCCCAGCACGGTGAGCATCTGGGCCGCGGGCGTGTAGTCGCGGGCGTCCTCGGGCAGGCCGAGCGCGGTGTTCGCGGCGTAGGTGTCCAGACCCTGGTCCTGCAGGGCGTAGGCGTCGAGCTTGTTGTAGAGGCCGATGCCGCGGCCCTCCTGTCGCAGATAGAGCAGGATGCCACCGCGCTCGGCGATCCGCTCGACAGCTTCGCGCAGCTGCGGGCCGCAGTCGCAGCGGGCGGAGCCGAACACGTCACCGGTCAGGCACTCGGAGTGCAGGCGCACCAGCGGCACCTGGGCCGCGCCCGGGCTGCCCAGCACTACGGCCAGGTGCTCCCGGCCGTCCACGAGGCCGTGGAAGGTGACCAGCTCCGCGTCCACGGAGTATCCGTCGCCGAAGCTCAGCGGCACCCGCACGCGCGTACGCACTGTGGCGGCCGGGGTCTCGGTCATATCAGGCTCCACTCCACTGAGTAGTTGAAAATCGAACCACATTGGGACCGTACTCTGTTCTTCAAATTTGAACAACCTGGGTTGGCGTGGACACCCTCGTCGTCCCGAAGCTGGACCGCCTCGCCCGCTCGGTACCCGATGCCCGTGACATCGGCGACTCCCTCACCGCCCGCGGCGTCAAGCTGTCGCTGGGCGGCTCGATCTACGACCCGGCCGACCCGATGGGCAAGATGTTCTTCAACATCCTGGCCACCTTCGCCGAATTCGAAGTCGACCTCCTGCGGATGCGGACCCGCGAGGGGATGGCGGTGGCGAAGGCCAAGGGGAAGCTGCGTGGCAAGCAGCCCAAGCTGTCGGCCCGCCAGCAGGCCCACCTCGTCAAAGAGCACCGCAGCGGCGGGCACACCATCGCCGACCTCGCCGAACTGTTCTCCGTGATGGGGATATTCGGATTTCCCCACTTGTCGCTCTGGGGTGGCTCGGAGAGCGCTGAGCCCACCACGGGTCTGTGCCGGGTTCTGCGGGGCCGCGCCTGAGCGGTGGCCATGGGTTGGCCGCGAACCCGGTCGCGGCGCGGAGGCCAGGATGGCCCCCTCTGCCGAGGGGGCCATCCCATGCTGCGAGCCGGGCTGGCTTCAGCCAGCCGAAGTGGAGCAGCAGCTGCCGCTGTTCCCTGCGGCTGTCGTGTTCTTCTGAGGCTGGGTTTCGGTGTCGTCTTCTTCGATGATCTGGACGTCGCAGCAGTCGGGCTTGTCCTGGCTGTCGGGCTTGCCGAACAGCTTGCCGAAGAGGCCGGTCTTGGTGCTCATGGGGTCGTCGTCTCCTTGATGGGTGTACTTGAAATGCGGGGTGGGGGCGTGCGGTGCGGGTCAGGCGATCATGGGGACCAGGAATCCGCCGGCCAGGGCCAGGGCAAAGATCGAGGCCACGAAGGTCGTGAGGAGCTTGGGCTTGAAGAGCTTGGTGAGCAGGGTGAGTTCGGGGGGGCTGATGGCGGCCGCGGCGATGACGAAGGCGAAGACGGCGCCGAGGTTCATGCCGCGTTCCATCAGGGCGAAGCCGATGGGCAGGGCGGTCTCGGCCCGCATGTAGAGGGGGATGGCGATCAGGGCAGCGAGGGGGATCGCGTACCACTTGCCATCGCCGGCCACAGCGGCCATCAGGTCGGTAGGCACCGCCCCGTAGATGATCGCGCCGATCGATACGCCGATCAGCATCGGCTTGACCATGGGCTTGAGCTCCTCCACCGAGGCGCGCCAGGCGCCGGGGAGTTCGGCGCGCAGGCCCTGCCAGGGCACGTGTTCGTCTTCCTTGCCGCCCGCGACGCGGACTCGTTTGACCTGGTCGGCGAATCCGGCGCGGTGCATCCCGTGGGCTATGAGGAAGGTGCCGACGGCGGCGACGGCGGTGAAGCTGGTGGCCATCCCCCAGCCGAACAGGGCGCCGATGGCCACGAAGACGAGCGGATCCAGGATCGGTGAGGCGATCAGGAAGGCCACAGCGGTCGAGAACGGCACTCCGGCGCGGAGGATTCCGGCGAGGACGGGGATCGTCGAGCAGGAGCAGAAGGGAGTCACGGCGCCGAAGACGGCGCCTTTGGCAATTCCCTTGAAGTGGCCGCCGCCGAGCCAGGCGAGCTTGTGAGGGCCGATCCTGCGCATCAGCAGCGTCACGAGGAAGGTGATCGCGATGAAGAGTGCGACGAGCTCTCCGGTGATGATTGCGAAGGTCTTGGCGACCTCGATGACCTGGTTCATGGGGGGGTGCACCTTGGGGTTTGCGGAGCGCACTGAGTCGACCTGCCGGCTCGCGTGCTGGCGGGGAGAGTGGGCTCGGCTATGGGATGTGGAAGGGCCCGGTTACGGCGTGTGGGTGTGCGGGCCGGAATCGTCTGCGTGGATCACTGGCAGGACACCGCGCCTTCGGGGGCTTGCGCGGCGAGGCTGGCCAGCAGCTGCACCGGGCCTCCCAGCTCGCCGCAGCACAGCGAGTAGACGTTGCTCCGCCCGCGCGGCTTCGAGCTGATCAGCTCCTGCTCCCGCAACGGGGCCAGATGGTGGCTGAGCAGGGTCTGGCTCAGCCCGGTGGCCTCCTGCAGCTCCCTCACCGTGCGGGGGCGCTCGGCGATGAGCAGCATCAGCGTCAGCCGGGTCTCATCTCCCAGCGCCCGCAACTTCGGGGCGAGCAGGCGGGCCCGATCGCCCTCGGAGAGCAGGGTCGCGGGATCGGTCACCGCGACGGGAAGAGTCGCAGTCATGACCCCCCATAACATCAGCAAATACGCCTATCAGCAGCGAATGCTGTTTATGAAGTCGATTGGTGCTGCCGCGGCCACACCGCCACACACCAGACTCCGCTGCCCAGTTCCCTGCGCGGGGCACGCCGGGTTGGGAATGATCACCGTCGGCCGTTTCCGTGCCGTGCGGCCGCGGGGGTGGAGCGATGTCGAGGCAGCCGAACCCGGATCCCATCACCAGGCTGCGGCGATGCCCGTACCGCCCCCCACGGGGCAGCCTGGCGACGCGGGTGAGGGACCGGCCCGGCGAGGTCTTCGCTGTCGGAGGGGTGTACCGCGGTCATGTTGTCCGCAGCGTGCCGGCTGAGCCGGGGCAGCATTCGGTGTACGCCCGGTGGGCTGCGGCGCAGTGGCGGCACAGCAGCCGTCGTACGGGCGGTCCGACCGCGACCGTGCGTGCCAGCGGCTTGGTGCAGGTCAGGAACTGCTCACTGAGTTCGGCGTGCGCGGCGCACGCGGCGGCTCCGCACTGGCGGCAGATTCCGGTGGCCGGGGTCTGAGTGCCCGAGCCGTGGCAGTCCAGGCAGTTCACTTGCCGCTCCCTACGGGGGGCTGGAGTGGGCCGGCCGTGAACTTCTTGCGCAAGGCCAGAGACACGTACACGAGTGCGACCAGGACGGGGACCTCGATGAGGGGGCCGACGACGCCGGAGAGGGCCTGACCGGAGGTGACGCCGAAGGTGGCGATGGCGACTGCAATGGCCAGCTCGAAGTTGTTGCCGGCGGCGGTGAAGGCGAGGGTGGCGGTGCGGTCGTAGCTCAGGCCGATGGCCTTGCCGAGGAGGAAGGTGCCGAACCACATCACCGCGAAGTAGACGAGGAGCGGCAGTGCGATGCGCACCACGTCCAGCGGCTGCGAGGTGATGGTCTTGCCCTGGAGGGCGAAGAGGATGACGATCGTGAAGAGCAGCCCATAGAGGGCCCAGGGGCCGATCTTCGGCAGGAACTTCGACTCGTACGTTTGGCGGCCGAGCTTCTTCTCGCCGATGCGGCGGGTGAGGAAGCCGGCGGCCAGCGGGACGCCTAGGAAGACGATCACGTTCAGGGCGATGTGCCACACGGGAACGTCCAGGCCCTGGCCGCCGCCGAGGCCGAGCCAGCGGGGCAGCAGGTCGAGGTAGAACCAGCCCAGCAGTCCGAAGGCGATCACCTGGAAGACGGAGTTGAGGGCGACGAGGACGGCGGCGGCCTCGCGGTCGCCACAGGCGAGGTCGTTCCAGATGATGACCATGGCGATGCAGCGGGCCAGGCCGACGATGATCAGGCCGGTCCGGTACTCGGGCAGGTCCGGCAGGAAGATCCAGGCCAGCGCGAACATCAGCGCCGGACCGACGATCCAGTTGATGACCAGCGAGGAGATCATCAGCTTCTTGTCGCCGGTGACCGCGTCGAGCTTGTCGTACCGGACCTTGGCGAGGACCGGGTACATCATCACCAGCAGGCCGACCGCGATGGGGAGCGAGATGCCGCCGATCTCGACCTTGGCGAGGGCGTCGTTCAGGCCGGGGATCAGCCGGCCGAGACCCAGGCCGAGGCCCATGGCGATCAGGATCCAGACCGCGAGGAAGCGGTCCAGGGTGGAGAGCTTCGCGACGACCGAGGAGTGCCCGGCGGGGGCAGGGGCGGGAGCTTGGGTGGGGGTCACGGACATGCCCTCTTGTTCTCGGCAGCGGTACGGGCGGACTCGGCCAGGTCGGTGAACTGGCCGGCGAGCTGGGCGATGACACCGGGGCGGAGCTTGTAGTACGTGAAGCGGCCGCAGGGCTCGGTCTCCACCACCCCCGCCTCGCGAAGCACTCTCAGGTGGTTGGAGAGGTTGGTCTGCTTGGCACCGGTCTCCTCCACGAGGTGGGTGGTGCACAGCGTCTCGCGGGCGAGCAGGGTCACGATCCGGAGCCTGAGAGGATCTGCCAGGACTCGGATCAGTTCAGTGTCGACTGACGTCATCATGGACTGATACTCTCACATCAGTGGCGACTGACGCCACTGGATGCTGATATCAGCGGCATCTGATTTCGCCGCGAGACAAGAGAGACCCCGATGTCCGACAAGCCCTCCGTGCTCTTCGTCTGCGTCCACAACGCGGGCCGTTCCCAGATGGCCGCCGCGTGGCTGACCCACCTGGCCGGGGACCGCGTCGAGGTCCGCTCCGCCGGCTCGGCCCCCGCCGACTCGGTGAACCCGGCCGCGGTCGAGGCCATGGCCGAGGTGGGGGTCGACATGTCCGCCGAGACCCCCAAGATCCTCACTGTCGACGCCGTCCAGGCCTCCGACGTGTGCATCACCATGGGCTGCGGCGACGCCTGCCCCGTCTTCCCCGGCAAGCGCTACCTCGACTGGAAGCTGCAGGACCCGGCCGGCCAGGGCGTCGCAGCCGTACGTCCGATCCGCGACGAGATCAAGAAGCTCGTCGAGGGCCTGATCGTCGAGATCGGCCCGGAGCCGGCGGCATGAGTGACATCCGCGACGTCATCGTCATCGGCTCAGGCCCCGCCGGATACACCGCCGCCCTCTACACGGCCCGCGCGAACCTCCGGCCGCTCGTCTTCGGCGGCGCGGTCTTCGTCGGCGGCGCGCTGACGACCACCACCGAGGTCGAGAACTTCCCCGGCTTCCCCCAGGGCATCGACGGCCCGGACCTCATGGACAACATGCGCGCCCAGGCCGAGCGCTTCGGCGCCGAGATGATCGACGACGACATCGTCTCCGTCGACCTGACCGGCGAGATCAAAACCGTCACCGACTCCGAGGGCACCATCCACCAGGCGAAGGCCGTGATCATCGCGACCGGCTCCGGCTACCGCAGGCTCGGACTACCCAGGGAGGACGAACTCTCCGGACGCGGCGTGTCCTGGTGCGCCACGTGCGACGGGTTCTTCTTCAAGGGCCGCGACATCGTCGTGGTCGGCGGCGGCGACACCGCCATGGAAGAGGCAACCTTCCTGACCCGCTTCGCCCGCACGGTCACCATCGTCCACCGCCGCTCCACCCTGCGCGCCTCCCAGGTCATGCAGAACCGCGCCTTCTCCGACGACAAGATCTCCTTCCTCTTCGACAGCGAGATCACCGAGATCGAGGACAAGGACGGCAAGCTCGCCGGCCTCACCGTCCGCGACACGATCACCGAGGAGCTCCGCCACCTCGACGTGACGGGACTGTTCATCGCGGTCGGCGATAACCCTCGCACCGAGCTGTTCACCGGCCAGCTCGACCTGGACGGCGAGGGCTACCTCAAGGTACAGCCGCCCTCCACCCGGACGAACATCCCGGGCGTCTTCGCCGCCGGAGACGTCGTCGACCACACCTACCGCCAGGCCATCACCGCCGCCGGCAGCGGCTGCCAGGCAGCCCTCGACACCGAGCGCTACCTCGCCGCCCTCGCCGACGCACGGTAACTCATCCCCGCCACCTTCCCTGCAGCCCCACCGACGCCAGCGTCTTCAGCAGGACGTCGGTGCTGCCGATCGCGTTCTCCAACGCCTCGCGGGCGGCCTTCAGCTGGGGGAGTGTCATAGATCAGAGATCCTGATACTCCCTCAGCTGGTCACTCTGTGCGGCCATAACCGGTTTTGAAGGCGTCATGGCAGGCGGCGATCACCTGCCAGCGGATGAACTCCACCCGGCGAGCAGGCTCCTGCAGCCCTCCCCGGCCGCCTTCGGCGCGCTTCCGGCGTATTCCGGCTGTCCCCCTGAGGGGGAGGTCACCTCAGTGTGCGCTTCTCCCCGGCACCGCGACGTGACGTGGGGGGTCGCGAGGCCGGGGAGAAGCGGTCGTGGGGCGCGCTCAGAACTGAAGGTTCCAGGCGTCGAGGTGGCCGGCGTCTCCGCCGTACCAGTCGGTGAGCTTCAGCTTCCAGGTGCCGTTTGCCGTCTCGGAGGAGGCGTTGACGGTGTAGGTGGCCAGGATGTTGTCCGCGCTGTCCCAGCCGTCGAGGTTCTTCAGGCGGTAGGAGGTGCCGTCGGGGGCGATGAGGTCGAGGACGATGTCGCCGCGGTAGGTGTGCTTGATGTCGACGGCGACCTTGAGGGCGGCGGGTGCGTTGCCGCTGACGCCGGTGACCGTGATGGAGCTGGTCACGTTGCCGGGATCGGGGATGTTCACGTTGGTGGTGTTCTCGAAGTATCCGCCGCCGGCACCGTTGACGGTCCAGGTGAAGGACTCGGTGTCCGAGGGGCCGGTGCTGTCGGTGGCGGTGACGTTGACCGTGCTGGTGCCTGCCGTGGTGGGTGTTCCGGAGATGAGACCGGAGGAGGTGTTGACGGTCAGGCCGGCCGGCAGGCCGGTGGCGCTGTAGGAGAGGGTGCCGCCCGCGGTGGTGGTCGCCTGGATCTGGAGGCTGGCGGCGGTGCCCACGGTGCTGGTCTGGTTGCCCGGGTTGGTGAGCGTCACCTGGGTTGCGGGTGTGCCGGCTATGGCGCGGGCGGTCTTGTCTGCGTCGGCCAGGCCGGCGCCGCATCCGCCGGTGCAGGTGCCGGGCATCGGGCGGGTGTTCGCCTTCATGGTGGATTCGACCTCGGCCGGGGTCATGGCCTTCTCGCCGAGCATGAGCGCGGCCAGGCCGGCGATGTGCGGGGAGGCCATGCTGGTGCCGCGGTAGAAGGCGTAGGACTCAGTCTGGGGACCCTTGGTGCCGCTGTTGAGGGTGGACAGGATGCGGCCGGGGTCGTCGGTGGCGGTGCCGTCGCCGCCGGGGGCGGCGAGGTCGATCTTGGCTCCGAAGTTGGAGTACGAGGCGCGGTTGCCGGCCCGGTCGGAGGCGGCGACGGAGATCACGTTGTTGCAGCTGGCCGGGGTGAAGCCGGCCACGTCCTTGTTGGAGTTGCCGGCCGCGACGACCACGCTGGTGCCGCGGGAGGTGGCGCTGCTGATGGCGTTCTGGGTGGTGGTGTCGCAGGCGGCCTCGCCGCCGAGGCTCATGTTGATGACCTTGGCGGGGGTGGCGTTGGCCGGAACGCCGCTGACGGTCCCGCCGGAGGCCCAGATGATGGCGTCGGCGATGTCGGCGGAGGTGGCGCCGCAGCGGCCGAGGACGCGGACGGGCTGGATCTTGGCATTGTAGGCGATTCCGGCGACGCCCTTGCCGTTGCCGGCGACGGCGGCGATGGTGCCGGCGACGTGGGTGCCGTGCCAGGAGGAGTTGCGGGCCGAGCCGAATTGGCAGTCGCCGGATTCGGAGAAGTCGCCGGGGTCGGAGGCGTCGGTGTCGCGGCCGCCTCCGTCGTTGGCGTTGTTGGCGTCGGAGATGAAGTCGTAGCCGGCCACCACGTTGGCGGCGAGGTCGGAGTGGGCGACGTAGCCGGTGTCGATCACGGCGACGGTGACGCCACTGCCGCGGCGGGTTGCCACGTCCCAGGCGGTGTCCACCTTCATGCCGGCCGTGGCCTCGTGGAAGTCCCACTGCTCGGTGTACCGGGTGTCGTTGGGCGTGGAGAAGGCTTGCATGACCGTGTTCGGTTCGACGAACGCGACGTCGGCGCGCGCCGCGAAGCGCTGCATCAGGGCCAGGGCCTGCTCGGGGCTCAGTCGGCCTGGGGTCTTGATCAGGACGCCGCCAGTGGCGAGCCGCCGCTCGACGGCGGCCTGTCGGCGGTCGGCTTTCGCGACTGCCGAGACAGCCTTCCCGGCCTCGGCGTCGGAGCGGGCCGCCGCGGTTCCCTGTCGGAATCCGACGATGAACCCGTCATAGGCGGCGGGTACTGCGGAGACCGCTGCGGCCTGGGCCGGTGCCTGGGCGGGTGTGGCTTCGGCCGGTACGGACATTGCGCCGATCAGCGCGGCGGTGGCCACGGCACCGGTGGTGAAGGCGAGGGGTATCCGGCCGCGCCTGCGGCCGAGTGCGGATCGCATGGGGCTAGCTCCTTGTGGTGGGGGCAGTCCCGGTCGCCGCCGGGCACGGGCCACGAGAACGCGCATGCGGCGTTCGATGGCGGGCCGTTGGACGGGGCGGGACGCCGTTCTTGGGGTGTGCACAGCAGCGAGGCAACGGCGGCCTTCCGTTCCGGGGAGGGTGACGGCCGGGCGCGCGGCCCTGGCGTGCACCCCCCACGGGACATGCCGGACCTGCGGTGCTAGCAGACTGCGCGCCCATGCTGTAAACAGCAGTTGCATTCACCGTTACCTCGCTTGGTGGCGAGTCTGGGGGCGGCTCCGGAGCCGCGTCAAGGGCCGAACATCCCCTGAGCTAAGGGGAGTTGCGCTGCGCGGACACGAGCCCCCGCAAACCGGACGGAAGGAGGGCCTAGAGTGGCCGCTATGTCTGACGAGGTGTTTCCCCTGGGGGCCGATGCAGAGGGGATCGGGGCGCGGATGCTGCGTCTGCGGACCGAGCGGCAGGTCACCCAGTCCTATCTGGCCGGGGACCTGTTCACGCGTGCTTACGTCTCGTCGATCGAGGGGGGCAAGCGCACTCCGTCACCCCGCGCGGCCTCACATTTCGCCGAGCGCCTCGGCGTCACCATGGAAGACCTGTGCTACCGGTACGAGCCGGGCCGGCGCCAGGAACTGCGGACCGCGCTCACCGAAGCCCGGCTCGCTCTGTCGCGGGGTGATGTGGAGCGGTCGCTGGAGAGCTGCCAGGACGTCGTTGCCGCCGCCGAAGCCCATGGCGACCCGGAGCTCGGCGCCACCGCGCGGTGCGGCCTTGGCCTGGTGGCGCGGCATCAAGGAAACCCGGCCCGCGCCCTGAACCTGTTCACCGAAGCCGAAGCCCTGCTGGCAGGACAGCCTTTGGACATCCGGCTGCAGGCTGTGATCGGGCAGATGGGAGCACGATTCGCCCGCGGCGAGATAAGTGAGGCGCTGTCGCTGGCCGAGGAGCACCTGCGCGATGCCCGCCAGACCCGTCAGATCACCGCGGAGTTCGCACTGCGCGCCGCGACCGTGCTGCCTCATGTCGAGCGCGGGGATCTCGATCAGGCGACGGCGGCCGCGAATGCCGCTCTGGAGATGGCACCACGGGTGAAGGACCCGGAAGTCCTGGCGCAGGGCTACTACCACATCAACCGCGTCCTGACGGCGACGGCGCGCTACGAGGAAGCACAGCAGGTCCTGGCCCGCGCGCTGGCCCTCTTCGAGCACCTGCGCATGCGCACTGAGACCGGTATGTGCCACTTCGCCCGCGGGTACCTCTGCGCCCGGCAGGGAAACCTCGCGCAAGCCCGGGAGAGCCTCCGTCACGCGGGGACGGTCTTCGCGGATACCCGGGCGGTACCGCGCCAGGTCAACGCCTTGGCCGAACTCGCAGAAGTCCTGCGCCGGCTGAAGCAGGCCGAGGAGGCAGCGACCCTCCTCGAGCAGTGCCGCGCGCTGTCCGAGCAGTACGAAGATCCCGAGCAGGCAGCAGAGCTGGACCGCATCGGGGCGCAGATCGCAGTGGACCGCGGGGACGCGGCGGGGGGCGAGGCGTTGTTCCGCTCGGCGATCGAGCGCTACCAGGTCCTCGGTGCCGTGCTCGAAGTGGCCACGACCTGCCGCATCCTGGGTGACCTGCTGATCCAGTGGGGGCAAACCGACGAGGGGGCGGCCGTCTACCGCCGAGGCCTGATGGCCCTGGAGAAGTAGGCCAGGCGGAACATCGCCTCTTCGCCCTGTTTGTCATGCTCAGGCCTGATAGCTCAAACAGCGGCCACCGCAGGTCACTTGACGGTGCAACGCACCGAGGGCACACTTCCACCTGCGAGGTAACAGCGTTCGATATTCCTGTTGACACATCTGGCGCCTGCGGGCCCCGTCGCCGTCATCTGACCAAGGGACCCGGTTCCCCAGGCCGTCACAGCCCGAGGGGGCAACAGGAGTCCCGCAGGGCGCTGTTACCTCGCCGCCCCACCGGCACCAACGCACTTCGCACCGCACCGCACCCCTGAACCCAGAGGTGCGGTGGCGCAGCCCCCACGTGTCCGCATCCCGGTCAACGAAAGGTCTGGTGCACCACACGCGTCCCCTCACGCGCCGACTGAGCACCCTCGTGCCGATTGTCATGCTCACGGCAGGCATACAGATCGCGGGCTCCCCCGCACACAGCACGGCCGTCCCCGCCGTCGGCGAGGTCCGACTGGCCGCGGCCACCACCGCGATCTCCGACAGCTGGATCGTCGTCCTCAAGCAGAACACCCGCTCAATCGACACCGTCGCGGGCGAACTGGCCCGCTTCGGCAACGGCCGCCTCACCCATGTCTACCGCAGCGCGCTCAACGGGTTCTCCGTCAAGATGACGGAGGTGCAGGCCCGCAGGCTCGCCGCCGACCCCCGCGTCGCCTACGTCGAACAGGACGCGAAGGTGACCGCCACGGCGACGCAGTCCAACGCGACCTGGGGCATCGACCGGATCGACCAGCGCGACCTGCCGCTCAGCGGCACCTACACGTACAACACCACCGCCTCCAACGTGCGTGTGTACGTCATCGACACGGGGCTGCGCACCTCGCATTCCGAGTTCGGCGGTCGGGCCTCGATCGGTACCGACACCGTCGGTGACGGTCAGAACGGCAACGACTGCAACGGCCACGGCACACACGTCGGGGCCACCGCCGCCGGCTCCACCTACGGCGTGGCCAAGGCCGCTGCCGTCGTCGGTGTCCGCGTCCTGAACTGCCAGGGATCCGGCACCAATTCCGGGGTGATCGCGGGCGTGGACTGGGTCACCGCCAACGCCGTCAAGCCCGCCGTCGCCAACATGAGCCTCGGCGGCAGCGCCAACACCTCGCTCGACAGCGCGGTCAAGAACTCGGTCGCCTCCGGCGTCACCTACTCGCTCGCGGCCGGCAACGGCAACATCTTCGGCCAGCCCCAGAACGCCTGCAACTCCTCCCCGGCACGGGTCGCGGAAGGGATCACGGTCGGCGCCACCGACAGCGCCGATAAGCGCGCCTCGTTCTCCAACTACGGCACCTGCCTGGACCTCTTCGCTCCCGGCGTGAGCGTCACCTCGGCCTGGAAGGACAGCGACACCGCCACCAAGTCCATCAGCGGTACCTCCATGGCCGCCCCGCACGTGGCCGGCGCCGCCGCCCTGTACCTGGCGAGCAACACCTCGGCCACACCCGCCCAGGTCCGCGACGCTCTCGTCAACGGCGCCACCAACGGCAAGGTCCAGGACCCCAAGACCGGCTCGCCGAACAAGCTCCTCTACACACTCTTCTGAGCCCGTGATCCCGGGGCGGGTCCGTCACCCGCCCCGGGCTCCGCTCAGAAAACTTCCCCGGCCCCCGGCAGGCGGGCGTCGCATGTCCCTGCACGCCGCCCGCCGGGCCCACACCGGTCCCACCCCCACTCCCCAGGAGTCTCACCATGCGAATCCGCATGCGCAGCAAGAGGTCCGCCGCGCTGGCGGCCTTACTCGCCCTTGCCCTCGCGACCCCCCTCAGCGTCTCCGCGACCGCCGCTCCACCGCCCCGGCCCTCCACCGCGACAGTCGACGAGGACATCCGCCAGTACGTGGTCGACGGCCCCTCGACCAACGCCGCCCGCACCGTGCTCGCCGCCACAGGCGTCTCCATCGACGAGGTCGACGCCCGGTCGGTGGTCATCAGCGCCGACACCCTGCAAGCCAAACAGCTGCGCGCACAGGGGTACTCCCTCAAGGAGGTACCGGGCCCGACGGCCCACTCCCACGAGGGTGAAGTGGGGGCCATGGACTTCCCATCGGCCGACTCGAAGTACCACAACTACGCCGAGGCGATGGCCGAGATCGACCAGCGGATCGCCCAGTACCCGAACATCATGAGCAAGCGGGTGATCGGCAAGTCCTACGAGGGCCGGGACATGGTCGCGATCAAGATCAGCGACAATGTCGGGGCGGACGAGGCCGAGCCCGAGATCCTCTTCACCGCCCACCAGCACGCCCGCGAGCACCTGACCGTCGAAATGGCCCTCTACCTGCTGCGCGAGTTCGGCGAGGACTACACCACCGACTCCCGCATCTCCAGTGCCGTCAACGGCCGCGAGATCTGGATCATCCCCGACCTCAACCCGGACGGCGGCGAGTACGACATCTCCACCGGCTCCTACAAGAACTGGCGCAAGAATCGCCAGCCCAACGCGGGGTCCACGGCCATCGGCACGGACGAGAACCGCAACTGGGACTACAAGTGGGGCTGCTGCGGCGGCTCCTCCTCCAGCAAGTCCTCCGACACCTACCGGGGCACCGCGCCCGAGTCCGCGCCGGAGGTGAAGGTCGTCTCTGACTTCGTCCGCTCCCGAGTGGTCGGCGGGAAGCAGCAGATCACGGCCGGCATCGACTTCCACACCTACAGCGAACTGGTGCTGTGGCCCTTCGGCTACACCAACGCCGACACCGCGCCGGGCATGACCCAGGACGACCGCGACGCCTTCGCGACCGTCGGCCAGAAGATGGCCGCCAGCAACGGCTACACCGCCGAACAGTCCAGCGACCTGTACATCACCGACGGCTCCATCGACGACTACCTCTGGGGCGTCCACAAGATCTTCGGCTACACCTTCGAGCTCTACCCCAAGAGCGCCTGGACCGGCGGCTTCTACCCGCCCGACGAGGTCATCGAACGCGAGACCAGCCGCAACCGCGACGCGGTCCTGCAGCTGATAGAGAACGCCGACTGCATGTACCGCTCCATCGGCAAACAAGCACAGTACTGCCCCGCCTCCTAGCCGCCCGGTACCTCAACGACACCGTCGTGCGGCACGGCGCCGGACCCCGGCACCTTCCTCCCCCGCCGGCATCATCCGCTGTCGGCCGCACGACGGGCCCCCCACTCCCCGGAGACAGCCCATGCGACGCCGCCCCCTCCTCCTCACAGTCGCCGTCACCGCCACGTTGATCGGCCTCACGGCCCAGAGCCCTGCCCGTGGAGCACAGCCCGCAGCCGCGGTCCCCGACCCGATCGTGTTCGTCCACGGCTGGAACTCCAGCGGCTCCACCTGGGACACCATGGCCGGCCGGTTCAAGACCGACGGCTGGCCCGTCGGCCACGTCAACCAGTGGACGTACAACACCAGCCAGTCCAACGCTACGACCGCCTCCCAGCTCGCCCAGGAAATCGACCGCGTCCTGGCCGCCACCGGAGCGGCCAAGGTGGACGTGATCACCCACTCCATGGGCGGACTCTCCTCCCGCTACTACCTCAAGAACCTCGGCGGAGACACCAAAGTCGACGCCTGGATCTCCCTCGGCGGGCCCAACCACGGCACCGACACCGCCTACTGGTGCAGCGGCGCCTCCTGCACCGAGATGCGCCCCGGCTCCACCTTCCTGAACGCCCTCAACTCCGGCGACGAAACCCCCGGCACCTCCCGGTACGCCACCTGGTGGTCGCCCTGCGACAACGTCATCAACCCCGACAGCAGCGTAGCCCTCACCGGCGCCACCAACACCAAGACCGCCTGCCTCAGCCACGGCGAACTGCGCACCGACACCACCGTCTACGGCCAGGTCAAAGCCCACGTCGGCTGACAGCCGCCCCACTCCACCCGGAAATCTTCCCTGGCCGCCGCCCCCCGGATTACCGGCGGCGGACAGGCATATCCCACACCATCCGTCGAGGCGGACACATGCGTCACAGCATGAAGCTCGGCTCGATCTCCGCAGCCGCGATCGCGGCCTTATGCATCACCACTACCGCGGGAGCAGCCGGACTGGCGTCCACGCAGAAGGTCGACGGGACGATCGCGATCGGCGACACCACCTGCCACTGGACCCAGGGCAGCACGAGCGCGAACCCTCCAGACACCCTGGCCATCGACCGGACCACGGTCAACAAGCCCAGCGGCAACCTCAGCTGCACCGACGGCTTCACCGCCACCCTGAACAACAGCCCCACCCTCACGTTCGACGACACCAGCGGCACCGCAACCACGGACGTCATCGACATCACGGGCCGCAAGGGGTTCATCTCCTGCCGCTACAAGGCCACCAACGTCGTCTGGACCCGCGACGCAACCACCCGCAACTACGCCAACCAGCCGTTCACCGCCACCAAGGTCTCCGGCAGCTCCCTGTGTGCAAGCACGGAAGAGGCAGACACGGGTCACCCCGCCCTCACGTTCCGGTAACCACCCCACGTCCCCAACCGCGGGCAACGGCATCCATTCGCGCCGGCTCGCCGCGAGTACACCAGCTGGCGCTGAGCACCGCCGAGCCAGGAATCCCTGACGCTGCGGCACAGCGATGTCTCACTCACCTGGAGGTGAATTGCAGTGTCCTCATTGGACACATCGGTCGAGCAGGCCGACCCGGCAGCGGTCCGAGCGCTGATGGCAGAGGTACTTGGTGTGGAGATCCCGGGTGACGGCTCGTTCATTGCACACGGCGGCGACTCCTTCCTCGCCGTGCTGGTGATGTCCCGCATCCACGCGGACTGGGGGGTCGAGGTGGACTTCCTCGAGGTGCTCAACGCCACCCCGGACAGCCTTGCCCAGGCCGTGGACGCGGCACTCCGAGACCTCCCGCAGAACTGACCGGTCCGTGGTCATGAACCTCTCACTGTCTTTCGGGTCCCACCGGCCGGTCCGGGATACCGACACCGTGCACGGCGTCTTCCTGGAGCAGGCGGCGCGCACCCCGGACGCCCCCGCTCTGCGGACCGTCAGCCGCACCCTCAACTACTGCGAACTGGCGGCCCAGGCCGGGGCGGTGCAGTCGGCGCTGCACGAAGCGGGGGTCCGCCCCGGTTCGTACGTTCCGGTGCTCGCCCGCCCCGGCGGGGCCTTCGCGGTGTCCGTGCTGGGCGTCCTGCTGGCCGGTGCGGCCTTCGCCGCCGTGGACCCCCAGTGGCCCGCGGCCAGAATGGCCCAGGTCCTTCAGGACCTGGGCACCGACCTGGTCCTGGACGCGGTCGGCGTGGAGCAGATGCCGACCGCGAGACTGATACCGCTGCCTCCCGCCATGGCCGCCGCGCCGCAGGTCCCGGCCCCTGTGCGGACCGGGGCCGATGCGCCGGCCTGTGTCTTTTTCACCTCCGGGTCGACGGGCCGCCCCAAGGGGGTGGCTCTCCCGCACCGCGCTGTGATCCGCACCTTCATCGAGGGCGGCAATACGGAGTTCGGGCCATCCACGGTGATGCCGCTGCTGGCCGCGCCGTACTGGGATGCTGGCGCCCTCGAGGTCTTTGGCCCGCTGCTCAACGGCGGCCTTGCCGTCGAAGCGCCCCCCGGGCCCGTGACGCCGTCCCGGCTGCGGCGGCTGGTGCGCGAGGAGGGCGTCAACACCCTCTTCCTGACCAGCTCCCTGCTCAACCTGATCCTGGACGAGGAACCCGACGCGTTCACCGGCATCCGTCATCTGCTCACCGGAGGGGAGCGGGTCTCCGTACCGCATATGGGCCGCTTCCTCGCCGCCCATCCAGGGGCCCGGCTGTCGAACTGCTTCGGACCAGTGGAGTCGATGGTGTTTGTGACCACGCACGACATCACACCGGCCGATCTCACCGAGCCCGACGGGATTCCGGTGGGGACGGCGGTACGCAACACGCTGCTCGCGGTCGTGGATACCGAGGGCGCTCTCGTGCCGGCCGGGGAGACCGGCGAACTGTGGGTCGGCGGCGACGGACTGGCCCTGGGATACCTGGGCCGTCCGGAGGAGGACGCCAGGCGCTTCGGCACGCTCGAGGTGCCGGGCAGGGGGCCGGTACGGGTCTACCGGACGGGTGATCTGGTGCGGATGACGTCCGCCGGCCGGCTGTCCTATGTAGGCCGGGCCGACCGGCAGTTCAAAGTGCGCGGCTACCGGATCGAACCCGGCGAGGTGGAACGGACCATCGGCGCGCTGGACGGGATAGGGGAGTGCTTCCTGTTCCCGGTCCGCGCCGTCGACGGGACGGTGACCAGTACCTGTTGCGCGTACCGCGCCGAGCCCGGCCGGTCGGTGTCTGCCGAGCGGCTGCGCGAGCTGAGCGTGGCCGTCCTCCCCGGCCATCTGCTGCCCGACCGGTTCACCGAGCTGGCCGAAGTGCCGCTCGGGCCGACCGGCAAAGCCGATCTTCGCAGGATCGAGCAGAGCCTCGGGCACCCGTCGCCCCCCGCTCACGACGAGGTGACCGCCGCCGCGGACGCGGCCGCGGAACCAGCGCTGGAGGAGGTGCGCGCGCTGCTGCGGCTGCCCGCTCTGGGGGCGGACGAGGATCTGCTGAGCCACGGAGTGAACTCGCTGCAGGTGCTCGGCATCGCGGCCCGGCTCTCACGCCTGCTCGACGCGGACCTCTCCGCGGCAGACGTATACCGGTACCCCACTCTCCGGCAGCTGGAACGTCTGGCCGGCGAGCGGCCGGACGGGTTCACGGGCAAAGACACGGCCGCCGCGACAGCCGAGCTGTCCGCCGGTGAACGCCGGTTCTGGCTGGCCGAGCAGCTGGCGCCGGGCTCCGGCGGCCAGGTGGCCATCAGCCGCATCGAGATCTCCGGACAGCTCGATGCCGGCCGGCTGGAGCGGGCGCTGACCGCGGTCGCCACCGCGCACCCCGCCCTGCGCACCACCTTCCCGGCCGACCGGGGCCGGCCGTGCCGCGCGGTATCCGACGCACCGGCAGCGCTTGCCTTGCTCCGCCAACGGTCCCAGGGCGCACCGGCGTCGGAGACCGCCCGGCTCACCGCCGAGCTGGCCGCCAAGGTGCACAACCTGGCCGAAGGCCCGCTCTGGGCGGCCGGTCTGCTCACCGAGGCCGCGGACCGGCACACCTTGGTGATCGCCTGCCACCAGACGCTCTACGACGGGCACTCGGAGCAGGTACTGCTCGCAGATCTGGCAGCGGTCTGGGCCGGGGCCGTACCGGACCCGGCACCCGCGGCCCCGGCCGGCCCGATGCCGGGGGCAGACCGGCACCGCGCGTTCTGGCGATCGGATCTGGCCGGGCTGGAACCGCTGCGGCTGCCCGTGGCGCACCCGCCCTCCGTGCCCGGCCTGTGGAGGGCGCCGCTCGCCGAGCAGCCAGTGCACCTGCCGGCCGGCACCGCCGCGAGGCTGCGCGAGACCGCAACGCGCATCCGGCGGCCGGCGCTCGCCGTCCTGCTGGCGGCATGGTGGCGCGCGCTGGCTCAGTGGACCGGCCAGCTCGACTTCAGCATCGGCATCGTGGTGGCCAACCGGACCTCCGCCGACGAACGCACCATCGGCTCGCTGGCCAACAGCCTGCCGGTACGGATCGCCGGGACCCCGGACCACACCGGGTCCGACCTGGTCACCCTGGCCGGCGAGCGCCTGCTCAAGGTGTTCGAGCACGCGGTGCTGCCCACCGGCGAGATCGCGCGGCTCACCCCGCGCCCCGCAGACGGCCGGATGCCGCTCTACCAGAACCTGCTCATCCTTCAGCGGGCCGGTGCGCCGGTGCGGCTGGGCGAGACCACTCTCCGGCCGCGGCCCACCACGCATCTCGCGCCGCAGGCAGAACTGGTCTGCGAGCTGTGGGAGGACGGCGATCACCTGACGGGCTGGCTGCAAGCCCCCGACGGCCTGCTGTCGCCCGCCACCCGCGCGCTCCTTGTCGACCTGCTCGAATCCGAGCTGACCCAGCTGCTCACGAAGGACCTCACGTGACTGACACGTTGCTCGACGAAGCGGGCGGCACGACTTCTGCTCCGCTTCCCCTCTCCTTCACCCAGGAACGAATCTGGTTCGAGGAGCAGCTCCAGACCGGCAGCACGGCTTATCACATGCCCGTCATCTCGAAGGTCTCCGGGCCGCTCGACCTGGCCGCTCTCCAGTCGGCCGTCGACACCGTGGTCGCCCGGCACGACGCGCTGCGGACGGTGTTCGCGGCTCCGGACGGCGTGCCCGTGCAGCAGGTGCTGCCGACCGTCCGGGTGCCGGTCGCCGAACAGGACCTGCGGACGCTGTCCGATCCCCAGGCAGCAGGGGCAAAGGCCGCGCTGCAAGAGGCGCGACGAGGGTTCGATCCAGCCCGTGGTCCGCTGCTGCGGGTGCTCGCCCTGCGCACCGGCGAGCAGAGCCACCTGGTGGTGCTGACCCTGCACCACATCTGCTTCGACGGTACGTCGTTCGCTCCGTTCCTAGAGGAGCTGTCGACCTGCTACGCGGCCGCCCTGGCCGGCATCCGGCCAGAGCTCGCCGCCGGGCCACGGCAGTTCTCCGACGCCGTGATCGCTGAGCGCGAGCAGCTCACCCCCGAAGCGGAGGAGGGGTTGCTCAAGTGGTGGCGGGAGTATCTCGACGAGGTGCCGACGGAGCTGGACCTGCCGTCCGACCGGCCGCGGCCCGAGGTCCGCGGCCGATCCAGCGCCCAGGCCCGGCTGCTGCTGGGCCCGGAGATGAACGCCGGGGTCCGCGAACTCGGCCGGACCCATGAAGCCACCCCGTTCGTGACCCTGCTGTCCGCCTTCGGCGTGGTGCTGGCCCGGCAGACGGGCGAGGAGCGGCTTCTGGTCGGTTCGCCGTCGACCACCCGCCGGGCCGGTCAGCACCGTGCCCTCGGCTGCTTTGTGAGCACCCTTGCGCTGCTACTCGACCTGGACGGTGATCCGGCCTTCGGTGAGCTGCTCGGCCGGGTGCGGCGCAGCGTGACGGCGGCCGTCGCGCATCAGCGGCTGCCGTTTCAGCGCCTGGTCCAGGAGATGGCCCCCTGCCGCGATCTCGGCCGGAACCAGCTGATCCAGGTCTTCTTCAACGTCATGCCCGCGTTCGGCTCCCTCGACCTGGCCGGCTGCACCGTGCAGCAGCTTCCCTTCCCTGCGATTGACAACAAGTTCGACCTGACGCTCTATGTCTCCGTACGGCCGGACCAGCTGGCGCTGGAGGCGGTCTACGACGCGGACCTCTACCAGGCCGACCGGATCGACGACGTGCTCGAGCAGGTCGCCCTCGTGCTCCGGCAGGCGGTCGCCGACCCCGCCCGCCGGGTCGCGGACTTCGCCCTCGCCACCGAGCGGGCCAGAGCGCTCGCCCCCGAGCCGGGCGCCGTGCTCACCGAGACCTATCCGGGGTCGCTCCTCGAACGCCTGGCGGAGCATGCCGCCCAGCACCCGGACCGGCCCGCGCTGGCCGGCCCGGCGGGCAGCTGGACCTTTTCTGAACTGGCCGAGCGCACCGACCGGATCGCCGGCCGGCTGGCCGCGCTGGGCGTCGGCCCCGGCGATGTGGTCGCGGTGCAGGCCAGCCGCGACCCCGCAGTGGCGGTGGCAATGATCGCCGTACAGCGCAGCGGCGCTGCCTTCGCGCTGCTGGACACCGCGTATCCCGCGGCCGAACTCGCCCGACGCGCCGAGCTGCTGCGGCCGAAGGCCTGGCTCGCGGCGGCACCGGGGCATAAGGCCGAAGACTTCATGACGGGCCCGGTGATCGCCGTGGAGGGTCCGGGCGGGCCGCTTTCGGACGACCTCATGACCCGCTCACCCGGCGCCGCAGAGCCGCTCTCCACCGGTGCGTGGCCGACCGCAGCGGATCTCGCCTACGTCTGCTTCACCTCCGGCACCACAGGCCGGCCCCGCCGGATCCTCGGCCGCCATGGTCCAGTCAGCCACTTCCTGAACTGGTACACGAAGACCTTCGGAATCGGTGCCGGCGACCGCTGCTCGGTGCTGTCCGGGATCGGCCACGACCCCTTCCTGCGCGATGTGCTGGCGCCGCTGTGGGCAGGGGCGACAGCGGTCTTCCCGGGCACCGACGTGCGGGACACCTCCGCCCTGGCACAGGACCTGCGCCGCCAGGAGATCACCGTCGCCCATCTGACCCCGGCCCTCGCCGGCGCCCTGGCCGAGGCCGGCGCTCCGGGCTGGCCGCGGCTGCGGCTTGTCGGCTTCGGCGGCGACGTGCTGACGTGGCGCACCGTGCGGGAGTGGGCCGCACTCGCGCCTGGTGCCGACCTACTCAACATGTACGGGGCCACTGAGACCCCGCAGGCCGTCTCGGTGCACGTGGCCCGGCGGGCCGGCCAGCCCGCGCGGCCGGACGACGGCCGGGTGCCGCTCGGCCCGGGCATCGACGAGGTGCAGCTGCTGGTCCTGGCCGGTGACCGGCCGGCCGCACTCGGGGAGGCCGGCGAGCTGGTGGTCCGTACGCCGCATCTGGCTCGCCGCGCCGATCCGGCAGACACCGGCGGGTACGGTGCCAACCCGCTGGCGGCGCCCGGCGCACCCGAGGAGGTGTACCGCACCGGTGACTTCGCGCGGCTGCGGCCCGACGGGCTGCTGGAATACCTCGGCCGGGCCGACAACCAGGTCAAGGTGCGTGGCTTGCGGGTCGAGCCGGCACAGACCGAGGCTGCCCTCGCCGCCCAGCCCGGTATCCGGCAGGCCGTGGTGCTCGCGGAGCCCGAACCGGACGGCGGCCACCGGCTGGTCGGCTATCTGGCCGCCGGCGAGGCCCGGCCCGATCTGGCCCGGCTGCGTACGGCCCTCGCAGCGCAGCTCCCCGGCTACCAGATCCCGGCCGGCTATGTGGTGCTGGACGCCTTCCCGCTGACCGCCAACGGCAAGATCGACCGCACGGCGCTGCGGCGCCTCGGCCGGGAGGAGGCCGCGGCCGAGGAGTACACGGCGCCCGAGGGCGAGCTCCAGGAGCGGCTGGCCGAGCTGTGGCGGGAGGTGCTGGGCCGCGAGCGGATCGGCGCCCGGGACGATTTCTTTGCGCTCGGCGGACATTCGCTGCTCCTCAGCCGGGTGCTGGTGCGTCTGCGCCGCACGCTCTCGGTCGAGCTATCGCTTCGTGATCTCTTCGCCCATCCCACCATCGAGGCCCTCGCGGGGCTGATCGGACGCACGGCAACCGCGGCACCGGCCCGGTCCATCCCGCGCCACCCCGAGGCGGAGGCCGCACCGCTGTCCTGGACCCAGGAGCGGTTCTGGCTGGAGGACCAGCTGCGCCCTGGAGACACCTCGTACAACATGCCACTCGTGCTGCGCGTGCGCGGCCTGCTGGACGTGGCCGCGCTGCAGACGGCGCTGGATGCGGTCCTGCGCCGGCACTCGGTGCTGCGCAGCGGCTTCCGGCAGACCGGCGGCGAGCCAATGCAGCTGGCCCTCCCGGACGCCCGGGTACCGCTGCGGCGCCTGGAGATGCGGGACGACCCCGACGGCGCCCTGAGGGAGGCGATGCAGGAGACCAAGCACCCGTTCGACCTGGCCACCGGGCCGCTGCTGCGCGCGCTGCTGATCTGCATCGCCGACCAGGAGCACCTGCTGGTATTGACGGTCCATCACATCGTCTTCGACGGTTGGTCGTTCGGAGTCCTGCTCGACGACCTGTCGCGCGCCTACCGCAGCACCTCCGAGGGCCGGACTGCGGACCTCGGAGACAGTCTGCAGTTCGCCGATGTGGCGCGCTGGCAGCGCGCCGAACTGGACGGCAAGCCGCTGGCGGAGCTGCTCGACTGGTGGTCCGGCAGGCTCGCGGGCCTGCCGACCGTACTGGAGCTGCCCACCGACCGCCCCCGGCCCGCCGTGCAGGCACACCACGGCGCCCGGCACCGGCTGGTGATCCCACCGGTTACGGCCGATCGGCTGCGCAAGCTCGCGAGGGACGCCGGCAGCACCCTGTACATGACCCTGCTGTCCGCGTTCGGAATCGTGCTGTCCCGCTATGCCGGGCACGAACAGCTGCTGGTCGGTACCCCGGTGGCGGGCCGCGACCGGGCCGAGTTCGAGAACCTGGTGGGCTGCTTCCTCAACACCGTGCCGGTCCCGCTCGACCTGCGCGGCGAACCGGGATTCCGGGAACTGCTCGCCCGTACCACCGACAGCGCGCTGGAGGTCTTCACCCATCAGCAGGTGCCGTTCGGCAAGCTGGTCACCGAGCTGGCACCCAACCGCGATCTGTCGCGCAGCCCGCTGGTGCAGGTGCTGTTCGCCCTGCAGAACATGCGGCTGGGAGAGCTGCAGGCGCCCGGACTGACCTGCGAGCTGGTCGAGGTGTCCGAGGCGAACGCCCAGTTCGACGTGAACCTGCGGATGCTGGACACCGGTACGGAGATCGTCGGCTGGCTGGACTACGACACCGACCTGTTCGACGCCGCGACCGCCGAGCGGCTGGCCGGCCACTTCGGCAACGTGCTCGCAGCAGTGGCCACCGCGCCCGACACCTGCACGGCGACTGTGCAGCTGCTCGGCCGCACCGAACGCGACCGTGTGGTGTGCGAGTGGAACGCCACCGCCACGGACTGGCCGCTCGAGCGCACGCTGACCTCGCTGCTGGAGGAGTGCCCCGGCGAGGGGATCGCCGTACGCTGCGGCGGCCGGCAGCTCGACTGGACCGAGCTCCACCAGCGCGCGAACCGGCTGGCCTGGCAGCTCCGCGACCTCGGGGTCGGCCCGGACGTGGTCGTGGGCATCCATCTGGAGCGCTCGGTGGAGCTGATGGTCGCCCTGCTGGCCGTGCTCAAGGCGGGCGGCGCCTATCTGCCACTCGACCCGAGCTACCCGCAGGAGCGGCTGGACTTCATGCTCGCAGACGCCCGGGTCCTGGTCCTGCTGACCGCCCCGGGCGGCCCTGGCATGCCGACCGCACAAGGTGTCACCGTCGTCGCCGTCGGCCCGGACACGGCCGCCGGCCCGCCCGTGCACCCCCCCGAGCCGCTGGCTGGGCCGGACCATCTGGCGTATGTGATCTACACCTCCGGGTCCACCGGACGCCCCAAGGGCGTACAGGTGCCGCACCGCGGGATCGTCAACCGGCTGCTGTGGATGCAGGACGCCTACCGGCTCGGCCCGGCGGACACCGTCCTGCAGAAGACCCCGGTCAGCTTCGACGTCTCGGTGTGGGAGCTGTTCTGGCCGCTGATCACCGGCGCCCGTCTGGTGCTCGCCGAACCCGATGGGCATCGGGACCCCGGCCATCTGGCGGAGCTGATCCAGCGCGAGCAGGTGACGGTGTGCCATTTCGTGCCGCCGATGCTGGACGCCTTCCTGTCCGCCGCACCGGCCGGCCACTGCGATTCGCTGCGGCTCGTGGTGTGCAGCGGCGAGGCGCTGCCCGCCGAACTCGCCCGCCGGTTCCACCGAACGCTGCCCACCACGCGGCTGGAGAACTTGTACGGTCCGACCGAGGCCTCCGTGGACGTCACCCGCTGGTCGAGCCGGCCGGACTGGGACCGGCCGAGCCTGCCGATCGGCACGCCCATCGCCAACACGCAGGTGTATGTGCTGGACAGATGGATGGCCCCGGTCCCGGCCGGGGTGCCCGGCGAGCTCCATCTGGGCGGCGTCCAGTTGGCCAGGGCCTACGGCGGCCGGGCGGCGCTTACCGCGGACCGCTTCGTACCGGACCCATTCTCCGGGCCGGGAGCCCGGTTGTACCGCACCGGGGATCTGGCCCGCTGGCGGCCGGACGGCACGCTGGAGTACCTGGGTCGGCTAGACCATCAGGTGAAGGTTCGCGGCTTCCGGATCGAGCTCGGCGAGATCGAGGCCGCGGTAGCCGCTCAGCCCGGGGCCGGGCAGGTCGTGGTGGTGG
The DNA here is from genome assembly GCF_056428985.1 of Streptomyces sp. CA189. Classification (NCBI taxonomy): domain Bacteria; kingdom Bacillati; phylum Actinomycetota; class Actinomycetes; order Kitasatosporales; family Streptomycetaceae; genus Streptomyces; species Streptomyces sp. CA189. Next base: position 41,602 of record NZ_JBWJVM010000054.1, read on the forward strand.
TACGGGAGGACAAGCCGGGGGACCGACGGATCGTCGCATATCTCACCGCAACGGAGGGCACAGCGGCCCCCGGTCCGGCCGCTCTGCGTGCCGCTCTCAATGGCAGCCTCCCGGACCACATGGTGCCGAGCGCCTTCGTCGTGCTCAACGCCCTGCCGCTCAGCCCGAATGGAAAGGTGAACCGGGCCGGCCTGCCGGCCCCCGAGCGGAATCTGTCCACAGACGCAGGCTGGACCGCGCCCCGCACCGCGACCGAGCGCCGGCTCGCTGGACTCTGGCAGCAGGTGCTGCGTGTGGAGCGGATCGGTTCCCGCGACAGCTTCTTCGAGCTCGGCGGCGACTCGATGCACGCGGTCCGGCTGACCGGACTCGCACGGGAGCAGGGCCTGGACATTCCGCTGACAGCACTGTTCGCCCATCCGACCGTGGAGTCCGCCGCCGCCTGGCTGGACTCCCGTTCCACGGTAGTCGAACGGCACCAGTCGGTCGCCGCGTTCGGACTGCTGTCCCCCGAGGACCTCGCCAAGCTGCCCGGCCGCTGAACTCACCACCGACCGTCCGGAAAGGACCCTCCATGGCCAACCTCGGTGAGATCACCGACGCCTACCCTCTGACCAGGCTTCAGTCCGGAATGCTCTTCCACAGCCTGCAGGACCGGGACACACCCACCTACCACGACCTGTCCACCATCCGGCTGGCCGGCCGGTTCGACGAGACCGCGCTGCGCGAGGTGCTCACCGGTGTGATCGAGCGCTCCGACATCCTGCGCAGCAGCATCGATCTGACCGGCTTCAGCCAGCCGATGCAGCTGGTGCACGCCACCGTCCCGACCCCGCTCACCGTCGACGACCTGCGCGGGCTCGACGAGGACGAGCAGCGTCTGCGCGTCGCTCAGTGGACCGCCCGGGAGAAGGCCACCGCCTTCGACCTGGCAGCGCCGCCGTTGCTGCGGGTACACGTCCAGGTTTTCCGTGACACGGACTTCCAGCTTCAGCTGAGCTTCCACCATGCGATCCTGGACGGCTGGAGCCTGTCCCTGATCACCTCCCAGCTGCTCACCGGGTACGACACCCGGCTTGCGGGGCGTGCGCTGCCGACCGGCGCACCCATCACCCGGTTCCGGGACTTTCTGGCCCTGGAGCAGGCGGCTCTGGCCAGCGACGAGGCCCGGGACTACTGGGCCCGCACCCTGGCCGGTACCGAGTTCACCGGCCTTCCCCGGTACGCTGAGGCGGGTCTCGCCGCCGAACGGCAGGCGCAGGTGTACGAGGTGCCGCTGCCGGACGACCTCGCGAGCGGGCTGCGCTCGGTGGCATCCCAGGCACAAGTGCCGGTCAAGGCTGTGATGTTCTCCGCGCACGCCCGGGTGCTGGCGCTGCTGTCGGGACGCACCCGGGTGGTGACCGGCCGGGTCAGCAACGGCCGCCCGGAGACCGCGGACGGCGACCAGGTGGTCGGCCTCTTCCTCAACACGCTCCCGCTGGTCGCCGAGGTGGCCGGGGCCAGCTGGATCGAGCTGGCCCGGCAGATCCACCGCCAGGAGAGCGAGGCACTGCCGCACCGCCGCTACCCGATGGCCCAGCTGCTGCAGGACCTACGGCGGCCGGAGCTCTTCGAGACGGTGGTGGACCACCGCAGTTTCCGCGGCTACGACCTGAAGCTCGAGGAAATCAAGGTCACCGCAGGGGAGTTCTTCGAGCAGACCAACTTCCCTTTCACCGCCAACTTCGCTACCGACCCGGCCACCGGACAGGTCCGGCTGCGGATCAACTTCGACCGGGCCCAGTTCACCGAAGAGCGGATCGCCGAGATCGGCGGACACTACGCCGCAGCCCTCGCCGCCTTGGTGGCCGACCCCACCGCACCCGCTCGGTCGGCCGATCTGTTTGACAGCGAGCAGCTCGACCGGCTGGTGCACCACCCCAACGACACGGCGGCAGAGCTCCCGGACACGACCCTGCCCGCACTGCTCGCCGAACAGTGCCAGGCCCGTCCGGACACGATCGCGCTGCGCACCGACAAGGCCAAGCTGACCTTCGCCGAGCTGGACGCCCGGTCGAACCGGCTCGCCTGGCAGCTGCGCGAGCTCGGAGTGGGCCCGGACGTACTGGTCGGCGTGCACCTGAACCGGTCCGCAGAGTTGATCATCAGTCTGCTCGCCGTGCTCAAGGCCGGTGGTGCCTATGTGCCGTTGGATCCCGGCTATCCCAAGGACCGGCTGCAGTACATGCTGGCCGACGCCCGGGCCGCGGTGCTGCTGTGCGACCCGGAGCTGGCCGGCACGCTCGACCCGTCCGGCGCGCACGAGCTCCCCGTGGACGCCGACGCCGGCCGGGGGTATCCCGGGCACCGGCCGCCGCTCACGGTCACCGCCGACCACCTGGCCTACGTCATCTACACCTCCGGCTCCACCGGCCGCCCCAAGGGTGTGCAGATTCCGCACCGTGCGCTGCTCAACCTGCTGCTGTCCTTCCGTGCCGATCTGGAGTTCACCGAGCGCGACCGGCTGCTGGCAGTCACCTCGCTGTCCTTCGACATCGCCGCGCTGGAGGTGTATCTGCCGCTGCTGACCGGCGCCGAACTGATCCTCGCGCCAGACATCGCGGTGGACGGGCCCCGGCTGCGGGAATATCTGGAGCGCAGCGGGGCCACCGTGATGCAGGCCACCCCGTCGAGCTGGCGGCTGCTGATGGAAGCCGGGCTGCGGCCGGACCCGGGGCTGCGTGTGATCTCCGGTGGCGAAGCGCTCCCGGACGAACTCGCCGCCGAGCTGACCGCCCGCTTCCCCGTGGTGTGGAACGCCTACGGGCCCACCGAGACCACCATCTGGTCGTGCCTGCAGCGGCTGCGGCCGGGCGATCCGGTCACCCTCGGCGGCCCCATCGCCAACACCCGGGTCCATGTGCTGGACGACTCCCTCGGCCTTGTTCCTCAGGGTGTGCCCGGTGACCTCTACATCGACGGCAGTGGTCTGGCCCATGGCTATCTCGGCCGCGCGGACCTGACCGCCGACCGGTTCCTTCCCGACCCGTTCGCGGGCGACGGCAGCCGGATGTACCGCACCGGCGACGTGGCCCGCCGACTGCCTTCCGGCGCACTGGAGTTCCTGGGCCGCTCCGACCACCAGGTCAAGGTACGCGGCTTCCGGGTCGAGCTGGGCGAGATCGAGTCGGTGCTGGCCCGGCAGCCCGGCATCGGACGGGTGGTCGTCGCCGCCCGCGAGGACCAGCCCGGCAACCACCGGCTGGTCGCGTATCTGACCGCGGAGGAAGCCGCCCCGTCCGCGGCTGCGCTGCGCACGGCGGTCGCCGCCGAACTGCCGGAGTACATGATCCCGAGCGCCTTTGTGGTGCTGGACGCCTTCCCTCTCACCCCGAACGGGAAGGTTGACCGCGACCAGCTGCCGGCCCCGCGCCGCGAGGAGACCAGCGCGGGGACGTTCGTCGAGCCTCGCACTGAGACCGAGCGCGCGCTTGCCGCCATCTGGGCCGACATCCTCGGCGTGGAACGGGTTGGCGCCACGGACAACTTCCTGGAGCTGGGCGGCACCTCCATCTCGGCGCTCCGCGTCCTCATGCGGCTCCCGGAGTTGACCGAGCACGAGGTGCCGGTCGCCGCGCTGTTCGAGGGCGGCACCGTCGAGCGGCTGGCGCAGATCATCGATGGCGAGCCTCAGGGCACGAGCAGCGTCGTCGTGCCGTTCCGGTCGGCAGGCAGCAGACCGCCTCTGTTCTTCGTACACCCGCTGGGCGGCAGCGTCTTCAGCTATGCGGACCTGTCCGGGGCGCTCCACCCCGACCAGCCGTTCTACGGGATCCAGGCGCCCGAATACGCCGGCCCGGACATCCCCAGGCCGGACAGCATCGAGTCGATCGCCGCGCTGTACATCACCGAGCTGCGCGCCGTCCAGCCCGAGGGTCCCTACCATCTGGGCGGCTGGTGCATGGGCGGCATGGTGTCGTACGAGATGGCCCGGCAGCTGCAGGCCGCCGGCGAGCGAGTGGCCGCACTGGTCATCGTGAGCGCCAGCATCGACGACCCGGTGCCGCCCCGGTACGCCACCTCGGAGGCTGCCGCGATCATCGGTGCCTTCGCCCACAAGCTGCCGACCACCGAGGAGAAGCTGGCAGCCCTGGATCCGGATGCCCGGCTGCGGTACGTCGTCCGGCTCACCAAGGGCACTGATGACGAGCGCCAGGACGCGGGCAGCGTCGAGGACCTGCGCAGGCTGCTCGGGCTCTACCAGCGGCACGCCCGAGCCCTGCTCACCTACCGGGACACGCCGCGCGCTCCCTACCGCGGCGATGTGCTGCTGATCCGGGCCGAGCGCGAGCTCTTCAGCGGCTGGCACTTCGGGTGGAGGGAACGGGTGGCTGGCCGGCTGCTCATTGACGAATCGCCCGGCAACCACTTTTCGATGCTCGAGCCGCCCCATGTCGCGAAGGCCGCCGACCGGATTGGGGCCTCGCTCGCGGGCCGGCCGGCCGGGGTCGAGCCCGACTGAGCGGCCGGACCCACTGCCCGGCCCGGTGCGCCCGCGCCTGATCACGATCGACCGGGCCATCCCCGTCCCACGCATCCAAGGAGTAGTCCCCCATGTCATCCAGCGCAACCGAGGCCGTACCGGGCGGGGAAGAGGCCGTCGTCCGGCCAAGCCTGTGGCGTAACGCCGACTTCACCAGGCTGTGGATCGGGCAGACCGCCTCCCAGTTTGCGGCCCAGATCAGCGAACTGGCGCTGCCGCTGACCGCGGTGCTGGTGTTGGCCGCCACCTCACAGCAGGTCGGACTGCTGACCGCCGCGGTCAAACTGCCGTACCTGCTGGTCGCGCTGGTCGCCGGAGTGCTGGTGGACCGGGTCCGGCGGCGGAGCCTGATGATCGCGGCCGATCTGGGCCGTACGGTGATCCTCGGGATCGTCCCGGCCCTGTACTGGCTGCACAGCCTCGGCATCGGCTGGTTGTACGTGCTCGGCTTCCTGGCCGGCTGCTGCAGCGTGCTCTTCGACGTGGCCGCACAGGCGTATCTGCCGCGGCTGGTCGACCGGGAGGACCTCACGACCGGCAATTCGCTGCTCGGCAGCAGCCAGTCGGCGTCGACCATCGCCGGCCCTGCGCTCGGCGGCGTGCTCGTCCAGTGGCTGACCGCCCCGGTCGCCGTGTGCGCGGCCTCGGTCTCGTATCTGATCTCCGTGGTCAGCATCTGGCTGATCAGGCACCGGGAGACGGCCCCCGACTCCTCCGGGGCGAGCGGCGCGGCCGGGACGCTGAGGCAGATCCGCGAGGGGCTACGGCTGGTGTTCCGCACCGAGCAGCTGCGCGCGATGACCATCATGGCCTCGATCTTCAACTTCTCGTTCACCGCGTTCGAGGTGGCCTTCGTCCAGTACATGCCGCACACCCTCAAGCTGTCCGCCGGCGAGATCGGTCTGGTGTTCGCCGCACTCGGGCCGGGCTTCCTGGTCAGTGCGGTCCTGGCCACCTGGCTGCCCAAGCGGCTCGGCTACGGCAGGACGCTGCTGCTCACGGCCTGTGCGGCCAATCTGGTGATGCCGCTGATCGCACTGCTGCGGCCGTGGGGTGTGGCCACGGTGGGCGCCCTGGTCGTGATCCACTTCCTCTTCGCCTCGTTCGGCGTCGCCAACAACATCATCATGCTGACCATCCGCCAGACCCTCACACCTGACGGGCTGCAGGGCCGGGTCGCGGCCACCAACCGGTTCGTGGCGGTGGGCGTGGGCTCGCTCGGCGCACTGGTCGGCGGCGTCCTCGGTGCGTCCGTCGGGCTGCGCGGCACCATCCTGATCACCACGCTCGGCCTGTGCCTCGCACTGATCCCACTGGGCTTTTCATCCCTGGCCCGGATCCGCCACGAACTGCCCGCGCCGCTCGCCGAGTGACCCCTCCATCGCCCCCACACCAGGAAAGGCGGCAGTTCGCAATGTCGGACCAGCAGCCCGTGCACACCGTCGTGGTCAACAGCGAGGACCAGCACTCGGTATGGCCGATCCTCGTCCCCGTCCCCGCGGGATGGCGGGAGACCGGATTCCGGGGCTCCCGCGCCGAGTGCCTCGAGTACATCGAACGTGTCTGGACGGACCTGCGTCCTCTCAGCGTTCGCTAACCCACACCGCGCCAACCAGCAAGGCAGGCAGGCCATGGATTTCAGTCTCTTCTACTTCGCCGACGACTCGGCCGAGGACTCCACCGGGCGGTACGACCTGCTGCTCGACGGGGCGAGGTTCGCGGACACCCACGGGTTCTCCGCGGTGTGGACACCTGAACGCCATTTCCATCCGTTCGGAGGTCTCTACCCGAACCCGTCGGTCACGGGCGCGGCGCTGGCGGCGGTCACAGAACGGATCGCCATCCGGGCCGGCAGCGTGGTCGCCCCGCTGCACCACCCGCTGCGAATCGCCGAGGAGTGGTCGGTGGTCGACAACCTGTCGGGCGGCCGCGCCGGTATCTCCCTCGCCTCCGGCTGGAACGCGGTGGACTTTGCGCTGCGCCCGGAGGGCTGGGCCGAGCGCAAGGACGCCGTGCTGGAGGCCGTACGGACCGTGCGGTCGCTGTGGCGCGGTGAACCGCTCGTCGTGGTGGACGGCGCGGGGAATCCAGCCGAGGTGAAAATCTTCCCGCCGCCCGTCCAGCAAGAGCTGCCGGTCTGGGTGACGAGCGCGGGCGGGCCCCAGACCTTCGAGGGGGCGGGGCAGGCCGGCGCGGGTGTGCTGACCCATCTGCTCGGCCAGGACTTCGACGAGCTGGCGGAGAAGATCAGCGTCTACCGAAAGGCCCTGGCCGACCGCCTGGACCACGACGGCCGGCCCGGCCACGTGGTGCTGATGCTGCACACCTTCCTCGGCGACGATCCGGATCAGGTACGGGAGATCGTCCGCGAGCCCTTCACCGCGTACCTCAAGAGCTCCATCCGGCTGATCGCCCGGTCGGCGAAGAGCGTGCTGTCCGGCTTTGACGTCGACCAGCTGCGTGAGAGGGACATCGACTTCCTGGTCCGCCGGTCGTTCGACAAGTACTACAGCGGCAGCGGACTGTTCGGCACGGTCGAGCAGGCGAGCGCGGTGGTGGAGCGGGCCAGGGAAGCCGGGGTCGACGAGCTGGCCTGCCTGATCGACTTCGGGATTCCCGGCGCAACCGTACGGGGCGGCCTGCAGCAGCTCGACGAACTGCGCCGGCGGAGCGCCCGGTGAGGGAGGACACCGCGCTGCTGCGGCGGGTGGCAGGCCGTTACGCCACCGGCGTCACCGTGGTCACCACCTGCGGGGCGCAAGGCCTGTTCGGGATGACCGCCAACTCCTTCACCACCGTGTCGCTGGATCCTGCGCTGGTCCTGGTGTGCATTGGTGAGCGGGCCCGGATCCGAGAGCATCTGCCGGAATCCGGGGGCTTTGCGATCACTGTGCTCGGCGCCGGGCAGGAGGGCACGGCCCGGCGGTTCGCCGACCCGGCGCGGCCGGCCGGCACGGCTGCCTTCGCCGGTGACGGCTGGAGCCCGGGACCGGCCACAGGGAGCCCGGTGCTGCTCGGCGGGGTCGGCTGGTTCGACTGCACGGTCTTCGACATCCGCCCCACCGGCGATCACTCGATCGTGGTCGGCGAGGTCCAGGCCTTCGGTCTCCTCCCCGCCGACCGGCCGCTGCTCTTCGCCGAGGGCGAGTTCCTGACCACTGCTTCCACAATGGAGATACCTGCATGACGTCCGACGCGATCGCCTTGGACCCGGCCGCTTCACGCGGCCCGGCCCCGCTGCAGGACGGTGCCCGCCGCGGCGGCACCCTGCGGATCCTGCGCGATGCCGCCTACGACCACCTCGACCCGCAGCGCAGCTACACCCTGCAGTCGATGGCGATCGGCCATCTGCTGTTCCGTACCCTCACCATGGTCCGGGAGGACGCGGCCGGGGGCCGGGTGCTCGTCGGCGACCTGGCCGAGACTCCCGGGCGCGACATCGACGGGGACGGCCGCAGCTGGGAGTTCGTGCTCAAGCGCGGGCTCAGGTTCGAGGACGGCCGGGAGATCACCGCCGCGGACGTGGCGTACGGAATCGCACGCTCCTTCGCCCCCGAGTGCTCGGACGGGCCCACCCATCTGCGCACCTGGCTGGGCGAGAACGGGGACTACCAGGGGCCCTACCGCGACGCTGAATCCCGGGTCCCCGGCATCGAGCTGCCGGACAGCCACACGCTGATGCTGCACTTCCGTCAGCCGCACCCCGATCTGCCGTTCGCGGTGTCCATGCCGGTCACCTCCCCGGTGCCGCGGGATGCGGACGCCCCGGACGCCTACGACCTGATGCCGGTGGCCAGCGGCCCGTACCGGATCGAAGAGCACATCCCGGGCGAGCGGCTCACCCTCGTACGCAATCCCCACTGGGATCCGGCCACCGACCCGGTACGGCACGCCCATCCGGACCGGGTGGAGGTTGAGATGGGAGTCGACGCGGGCGAGCAGAACCTGCGGGTCGCCGCCGACCGCGGCATGGACGCCAGAGCGGCGGCGGAGAACAACCCCCCTGCGGCGGTGGCGGCCGGGCTGATCTCGGATGCCTCGCTGGCAGACCGGATGCGCCGCGTCACCACGCCGCTGACCTGGTATCTGGCGATCAACACCGCGCGGGTCAGCGACCCCGCCGTGCGGCGCGCGATCGCCTGGGCGGTCGACAAGGCCGGCGTCCGGGACGCGATGAGCGCGGGCCAGGGCGTTGCGGCGCACACCATCCTGCCCGAGTCGGTGCTCGGCCACCGCGACTACCCGGACCCGTACGCCGGCGGTCCGCACGGCGACCCGAAGGCAGCCGCCCGGCTGCTTCGCGGTACCCAGCCGGAGCTGCGGCTGCTCAGCCGGGACGACGACTACTTCCTCACGCCCGCCCGGATGCTGGCCGGCAGCCTGGAGAGGGCCGGATTCCGTACCGAGGTGGTGCCGATCGACCGGCCTGCACACAATGCCGCGATCAAGGCCCGCGGCAACCCGTACGACCTCTCCCTGGTGTGTCTCGCCCCGGACTGGCCCGGCGCCTCCACCCTGCTGAGCATCTTCGACGGCCGGACCATCGGCCCGGCCGGCAACGACAACGTCACCTATCTGGACGATCCGGAGGTCAACGCCGAGATCGCGCGGATCGGACGGCTGCCGGCCGCCGAGGCCGCCGCCGAATGGGCGGCGCTGGACGAGCGGCTGATGCGCGAGCACATACCCATGGTGCCGCTATTTCGCTATGTGAACCTCTCCCTGCGCGGTTCGCGGGTGGGCGGGGTGTTCACCTCTGCCTGCCTCGGCACCCCTGTCTACTACAACGCCTACCTCAAGGACGGCAACTGACATGGCCGACCAGCCCAGCCTGTACGAGCGGTTCGCCGCCTCCGCCGAGCGATTCCCTCAGCTGAGCGCCCTGGAGCTCGGCGATACCAGGCTCACTTACGCGGAACTGGCCGGCCAGGCCCGCCGACTGGCGGCGCGCCTGCTCGCCGGTCTCGACGGACGCCCGCCACGGCGGGTCGGGGTGCTGGCCAACCGCAGCGTGGCGGCCTATGCGGGCTATCTGGCGGCCCAGCTGCTCGGCAGCACCGTGGTACCGCTGAACCCCCAGTTCCCGCCGGAGCGCCTGGCCGCCGTGGCCGGGCTGGCGGAACTCGACGTGGTCCTGGCCGAGCACCCCGCCGGAGACCTTCCGGTGCCAGTGGTCGATGCCGGCGGGGCGGCGGACAGCGCCGGGACGGGCGACGTGTGCGGGCGGCAGGAGCCGCAGGACATCGCGTACATCCTCTTCACCTCGGGCTCCACCGGCACCCCCAAGGGCGTGCCGGTACGGCAGGAGAACGTGGCGGCGCTGCTGGACCACATTATCCCGCGCTACGAGCTGGGCCCCGGCTGCCGGCTCTCCCAGACCTTCGACCTCACCTTCGACCTGTCGGTCTGGGACCTGTTCGCCGCCTGGGGCACTGGGGCCACGCTGGTTGTCCCGACCCGGAGCGAACTGGTCCGGCCGGCGCGCTTCGTCGCACAGCGGGAGGTCACGCACTGGTTCTCGGTGCCGTCGATCATCAACTTCGCCCACCGACTGGGGGATCTAGCCCCGGGCAGCATGCCGCGACTGCGCTGGAGCGGCTTCTGCGGCGAGCAGCTGACGCTGCAGCAGATCCGCCTGTGGCACGAGGCCGCTCCCGGCAGCGTGCTGGAAAACCTGTACGGACCGACCGAGGTCACCGTCGTGTGCTCCGACTACCGGCTGCCCGCCGATCCGGGCCAGTGGCCGACCACGTCGAACGGCACCGTGCCCATCGGAACGCCCTATCCGCACCTGGACTGCCTGGTGCTGGACGAGGACGGCAGCGAGGCCTCCGTAGGCGAGCTCTGCCTCCGTGGACCGCAGCGGTTTCCCGGGTATCTCGACCCGGCGGACAACGCGGGCCTGTTCGTCGCGTACGACGGGGTACGGGCGGCGCCATGGGAAGGCGGCGGCCCGGCGCCCGAGGTGTACTACCGGACCGGCGACCAGGTCGCGGTGGTCCACGGCGAGCTGGTGCACCTCGGCAGGCTGGACCAGCAGGTGAAGATCCGAGGGCATCGGATCGAACTCGGCGAGGTCGAAGCCGCACTGAGGTCTCTCCCCGGCATCACCGAAGCCGTGGTCCTGGCGCTGCCCGACACCTTCGGGGAGCCCGGGCTGGAGGCCTGCTACACCGGGGAGCGGCAGGACCCGGTGGCGCTGCGGACCAGACTGGGCAGGCTGCCCGGCTATATGCTCCCACGCGGCTTCACCCACCTGGACGCGTTTCCACTGAACACCAACGGAAAGACCGACCGCCGGGCGCTGACGGTGCTGCTGGAGCAGGAGGCGGTGCGATGAGCCGCAGGCTGCTACTGGTCGGCACCGCGCCGATGACCGAGGGCTACCTACGGGCCGCCGAGCGCCTCGGCCTGCAGGTCGGCCTGGTAGAGACTGCCGCCCGGGCCGCCGAGCTGCGCGAGCACTACCGGTGCGTGGTCGACACCGCCGAGGTCGGCCCAGCGGCGGTCGGCCGCGACGACGGCTGGTTCGGTCCGGTCCAGGCCCTGGCCCAGCGGCTGCATCCGGACGGGATCCTGGCCTCCTCGGAGATCCATGTACTGGCCGCCGCGATGGCCCAGGACCAGCTCGGCCTGCCCGGACCCGGACTCGACGCGGCCGCGATCTCCCGGGACAAGGGCCAGCAGCGGTTCCGGTTCGCCGCCGCCAGGCTGGCACAGCCCGCACACTTCAAGGCGCCCCGCCTCGGCGCCGCCGCCGACTGGGCGGCGGCCCGGTTCCCGGTGGTGGTCAAGCCGCTGAACCGGGCGGGCAGCGACGGGGTGGAGCGGATCGACGACGCCAATGGCTGGGCCGATGCCGTACGGCGGCGGGGCGACGAGGGGCCGTTGCTGGTCGAGGAGTTCGTCGAGGGGCAGGAGTACTCATGGGAGGGACTGGTGGCCGATGGCCGGGTCTGCTTCGGCAGCCTGACCCGGAAGCTCACCACCGGCGCCCCCGATTTCGTCGAGCTTGCACACTTCTCGGGCCATGAGCGGTTGAACCCCCGCCTGGGCCGGGCCTCGGACGCGCTGGGCCAGGCGGTGGCGGATGCGATCGGGATGCGGACCGGGATCATGTTCGTCGAATTCCGCACCCGAGCAGACCAACTCGTCATCATGGAGACGGCGGTGCGGGCGCCCGGCGACTTCTGCATGGACGCCATGTGTGTCAGCTACGGCATCGACCTGTTCGCCGAGGTTCTGGGGCTTGCACTCGGCGACACGATGCGCCCGGCGCCCGCCCCCGAGCCGCGGTACGGAGGCAGCTGTTTTCTGGTCGCCGACCGGCTGGGAGTGCTGAAGTCGACCGGCCAGGAGGAGTGGTCCAACTGGCCTGGAGTGCAGGCGAGCGGCGTCCTCGCCCGGCCCGGCGATCCGGTAGGGCCGCCGCGCTCGTCGCTGGACCGGCTGGCCTGGGCGCTGCTGGACTGCCCCGGCCACGGTGATTTGGGGGAGCTGATGGGTCGGCTGCACGCGGTCCGGCCCGCGCTGGCCGACACCCCTGTCCCGTGAGCACGGTGCCCTGACCAGGGCCGCGAACGGCAGCCATGCGCCGGCCTTGGTCAAGGACGAGCGGGTACGGCGGAACGGACGAGCGCAACGGGACCCGCCACGTCTGGTGGGCCATGGCCTCCGGTGCGGCCCGTACGGGGCGCCGTCTCCTGACGCCGCCCGAACTCGAGCGGCTCGACGCGCCGCGAGGGAGGCAAGCGGGCCCTTCCTGCCGTGTCACGACGTACTTCGCCGCTCGCCTCGGGGTCACCCTGGACGACCTCTGCTACCGGTACGAGCCGGGCTGGCGCCAGCAGTTGGAAGCCGCGCAGATCTACCGCCGGGGCCTGACCGGGCTGGAGCGCCCGTAGGTGTAGGTGATCCGGTGGCGGGAGAGGGCGTCGTGGCCCTCGGAGAAGAGCCGCCGCGCTTGTCTGCTTCGAATGAGACCTCCAGCCCGCGAGGTCGGCGAGGAAGGTCGCCTCGATCTCGTTGACCTGGTGCGCTCTCGGAGCCTTGTGCCACGGCTCCGAGGGGCCCCGCCCATGCCATCGGCGAGCTGGACATCCACTCCTTCTCTTCGGCCAGTTGATCCCTGAGTCGATTCGTCTCTCTTGGCGTGGAGGCTCTCGTCGCAGGTGAAGTTGAAAGTCTGATCCGAGGTCTATCGGCCCGTCGATTGCCTCACCGCACCCACGGGCCCGAATCAGGACGACGCCGAGAAGGGGAGCGCAACCGATGCCGGACAGTCTCACGGGGATGAGGATGCTGGAGCCGCTGGGGGTGAGTGGCGTGGAGAGCTCCATCTACATGCAGGTGCTCTCCGAACCCAGCAGTACTGTGGCGGATCTTGCGGGCCGTATCGGTATGTCTCCCGGCCGGATACGGAGAGCGCTTGCCTCTCTGGTGGACGCCGGACTCATCACTCGGGTTTCAGGCAAACCCGGCCGTTACCTGCCCGCCCCTCCGGACGTGGCGGTTGACGCTCTGGTCCGGCGCCGCCAGGAAGAGCTGGAACAGGCGCGTGGCCATGCGAGAGCCTTGGCCGATCTGCTGCGGGAGGCTCCCCGGAGCCGTGTCGACATGATCGAAATGATCGAAGGTGAGCAGGCCGTGGTGGAGCACGTACTGAGGCTCCAGCTCGGGGCACGTCAGGAAGTACTGATCGTCGACTGTCCTCCCTACCTGCACCGGCCGACCACGGGAAACCCGCAGGAAACACAGTCCATGCGTCGTGGTGTGACGTACCGGGCCATCTACCACGCTCCCGTACTGGACGAACCGGGCCGCATGGACGACTTGTTGGCCAATATCGCGGCAGGTGAGAAGGCGCGGGTACTACCCGCGGTCCGAATGAAGATGGTGATCGCTGACGGCCGGCAGGCGTTGATCCCGGTCAGTTTCGACGCCGCCGAACTGAGTGGTCTGATCCTGGTCCACGCGTCACCGCTACTGTCCGCGATCGTGACGTCGTTCGAGCATCTGTGGATGCAGGCCGTACCGGTGTCGGGGGGCCAGAAGGGCGGTGAGCCGGGCAAGTCGGATCGCGACATGCTCACCATGCTCGCCGCGGGGATGAAGGATCGAGCCATCGCAAGGGCGCTGGGTATCACAGAGCGCAGTGTCACCCGGCGGGTTGCCCACCTGCTGAAGACGCTCGGTGCGGAAACGCGGTTCCAGGCGGCTCTGCGGGCGGCCAAGCTGGGCTGGCTCTAGATTGTCGCGTCCGCCCCGGCACGGTGGTGTCTGCTACCCGTCGAACGTCTGCTTTCAGACGCGGCCGATGGCCTGCTCATGACAGCTCTGGGCTCGTAGAGTGCGCTTCGCTCCCCTACCCCCCCGCACTGTTCCGAGAAGGGGCACAATCACGTGATACGAAGAGTGCTCGCATGCTGTGTCACAGCCGCCACTACCTGCTTGTTCACCTTCGCATGGGCCGCCCCGGCGCAATCGCAGCCGGAGTCGGCGTCACAGCAGTCGAACTACATCGTGACCTTCAAGAGTTCGGTGAACGACCCGGCCGGTCTCGCCGACGAGCAGGTCCGCCGGCACGACGGCGCGGTGAAGTCCGTCTACCGGCACGCGCTGAAGGGCTACTCGGCGAAGCTCCCCGCCTCGGCGGTCACCCGCCTGCGGTCCGACCCGCGGGTCGCCTCCGTCGAGCTCGACCAGGTCGCCACCATCACCGCGCAGACGGTGCCAACGGGCGTGCAGCGGATCTTCGCCGACGAGAACGCCGACCTCGACGTCGACGGCGTGGACGACGTCCGGACCGACGCCGACATCGCGATCCTGGACACCGGCGTCGACCACGATCACCCCGATCTGAACGTGGTCGGACGAACCAACTGCGCCTACGGATTCGTCGGTTGCAACGACAACGACACCGAATCCGCCATGGACGACAACCACGGTCACGGAAGCCACGTGGCCGGCTCTGCGGCGGCGATCGACAACGGAATCGGCGTCGTCGGCGTAGCACCGGGTGCCCGGCTGTGGTCGGTCAAGGTCCTCAACGACTCGGGAAGCGGCTCCTTCAGCGACATCGCGGAAGGGCTCGACTGGGTGGCCGCCCGATCCACGACGATCGAGGTCGCCAACCTCAGCCTGGGCTGCGAGTGCACCAGCGCCGCCATCTCCACCGCCATCACCAACCTGGCGGACAAGGGCGTCGTCGTGGTGGTGGCCGCGGGCAACAGCGGGAAGGACGCATCCACCTTCTTTCCGGCCAATCACCCTGACGTGATCACCGTCTCGGCGCTCGCCGACTTCAACGGCGCCCCCGGCGGCGGGGCCGCCTCGACCTGCCGGGCCGAGACCGACGACACACTGGCCGACTTCTCCAACTTCGGTTCCACCGTGGAGATCGCCGCACCAGGCACGTGTATCTACTCGACCTCCCTGGACGGCGGCTACAGCACGCTGTCGGGAACATCGATGGCCAGCCCGCACGTGGCCGGGGCTGCCGCTTACTACGCCAGCCTGGACAACCCGAACAACCGGGCCGACGTTCTGAAGATCCGCGACGATCTCGTCTTCTCCGGCAACTCCGGCTGGACCGACGACTCCGGCGACGGCGTGAAGGAACCACTGCTCGACGTGGCCGCGCCTTCCGACCCCACCCAGCCCAGGGCCGGATTCACCGCCACCTGCGGGCCGACCATCTGCACCTTCGACGCCTCCGGCTCCACCGACGACGGCGCCATCACCACGTACGCGTGGACGTTCGGCGACGGATCCACCGGAAGCGGCAAGACCACCTCGCACACCTACGCCCCGGACAAGGTGTACACCGTCACCCTGAAGGTCACCGACAACACCGGCAAGACCGACGAGACCAGCCAGGGCATCATCGTCGGCAACCCCCCGCCCACCGCATCCTTCACCAGCAGCTGCTCCAGCCCGCGCGTCTGCACCTTCGACGCCTCCACCTCCGCCGACCCCGGCGGATCGGTCAGCAGCTACGCGTGGACGTTCGGAGACGGCACGACCGGCACCGGAAAGGCCCTCTCACACACCTACCCGGCGCCCGGCGGCGGAAGTTTCACTGTGAAGCTGACCGTGACCGACAACCAGGGCAAGACCGCCACCACGACCAAGACGATCACCGCCCCGCCCAACAAACTGCCGGTTCCGGCGATCAGCGCGGGATCCTGCCTGGCGTCCACACACAGCTGCTACCTCAACGGGTACGGGACTTCGGACCCGGACGGCGGCTTGGCCACCACCTTCGCCTACGCGTGGGACTACGGTGACGGCACCACGGGCACCGGCGTCAGCGTCCACCACAGCTTCCCCGCCGCCGGTACCTACACTGTGAAGCTCACCGCCACCGATGACGAGGGAACAAGCGCCACCACGACGAAGTCAGTCTTCGTACCGTAACCCCGAGATCAGCTATGCGAGTGGCGGGGCGCCGGGCGCCCCGCCACTCGCATGGGTTTCGCTACGAGTCCTGGCCAGTGAGCCCTTTCCAACCTGACCGTGATGCCGGGCTGTTGGGGGTCATGGGCTGTACGAAACGACGAAGCTCCTGGTAGACGGGTTCTCGACCAAGATCACCCATGTCTGCCAGGAGCTTCGCGTGCTTGTCTACCCGTCCTCGATTGATCTGTCCAGCAGCAGCCTGCGGCACCTGGCCACGCAGCTCGTAGCCCGGCGACGGGAGATCGGTACGCGGTGGAGACGACTGCCCGCCGGCCGCCAGGCCTTGCTGGCCCTGGCCCACCTGCGGTGCGGCGACACCTACGCCCAGCTCGCCGCTGGCTTCAAAATCGGCATCGCGACCGTCTACCGGTACATACGCGAGGCCATCGAGGTACTGGCCGCTCTCGCACCAACCTTGGCCAAGGCGATGGAGACCGCCCGGACGAAGGCATTCGTGATCCTGGACGGCACCCTGCTGCCGATCGACCGGATCGCCGTCGACACGCCTTACTACTCGGGGAAGCACAAACGACATGGCATGAATGTGCAGGTCCTCACCGACCCATTCGGACGGCTGCTCTGGGCTTCGGCCGCCCTGCCGGGTTCCATCCATGACCTGACGGCCGCCCGAGGTCACGGGATCGTCGAAGCACTGGCCGCCGCGGGAGTGAAATGCTGGGCGGACAAGGCCTACCAAGGCGCCGGCCGGCACATCCGAGTTCCCTTCCGGGGACGCCGGCTGAAGCGATGGAAGCGACGTCACAACAGCAGCCACGCCAAGATCCGGTGCGTCGGCGAGTAGGCCATGGCCGTCCTGAAGGGCTGGCGCCTGCTCCGGAAGCTCCGCTGCAGCACCAACCGGATCACCGACATCGTCAAGGCCGTACTCGTCCTCCACCACGCGTCAGCGTGAAGATGGAAAAGGCTCACTGACAACGGAAGAGAGTGCAGGTCAGACCAGATGCGAACCGAACTCCGGCGCTCCGCGCCTCCGCCCCAAGGACCCATTCCTCCCCGGCCTGAAGACCGGGGCCTCCTGGGAGAAATCAGGTGAATGTGCGATGTGCAGAGCCTGTTGCGCGGGCACGGAGGGTGGCCACGGGCAGCGCGCGCGGAGCCACTTCCTGAGTCTAATCGAGCGGTTGTGGTGTATCTGCATCCGTGGGTGCGGATGATATTGGGTGTGGATGACTGGGTCGGGTGGGATGATCCCGCCGAGCTACGGGTTCGGCTGGATATGGCGCTGGAGGAAATCGCCGGGCTGAGCGAGGAGAACAGACAACTTCGTACTCTCCTCGGCCCGCTGGCGGACTCCGTGCCGGTCCACGGCGTCGATCCCGAGGAAGGCCCACCGGGCCACGCACCCGCCCCGGATAGGTCGACGCCGCAGATGCTCTCGTCATCGGGGCTGCCGTACGCCGATGGGTCATCGGGCGGACAGGAGAAGCTGGCGCTGTTCCGGTCGCTGTTCGTCGGCCGGTCCGATGTGTTCGCCCGGCCCTGGGCCAACAGCAAGGGACGCTCGGGTTGGAGCCCGGCAACCGAGAAACCGCCTTGGGAACTGCGCGAGGGCGAGGAGCGGGTCCTCCTCACGCTGTCGGACGAGGCGCTGTTCGACCATCTGACGATGCCTGATCCGGGCATGGAGAAGAAGTTCGAGAAGCTCCACGCGGGCCTGTACCCGATGCTGCCGGATGACACCTGCCAGCTCCTCGCATGCGACTTCGACAAGGGAGACTGGCGCGGGGACGCCGGCGCGTACTACGCGGCCTGCCAGGCCGCCGGCGTTCCGGCCTCGATCGAGGTGTCCCGCTCAGGGCAGGGTGCGCACGTGTGGACGTTCTTCAGTGCGCCGGTGGCGGCCGTGCTGGCCCGCGACCTCGGCGCCGCGTTGCTCCGCGACGCGATCAGTTCCCGCAAGCAGATGTCGCTGGCCAGCTTCGACCGGTTCTTTCCCGCCCATTCCTTGTCAAGTCAGTGTGTTCAGCTGTGAGCCTCTGCCCAGGCGACGGAACGACTGCTGCCCCCGGGGGCGTGGTGAGCCTGGGGGCAGCAGTGTCTGGATAGAGTTCTATGGCTTTGGCTTACTGAACGGAATCACGTTTCCCTTGTTCTTCTGGTCCTTATTGGTCCTTGCCTTCTTCAGTTCGAGGGTGAGGACTGCTGCAGCAAGTGCTGTCTGCTCGGCGAGCCAGCGGGCCTCCCTCTCCCCGGTCCGCGCTTCCTTGAGGGATTCCCGGAGCTTGACGTTGTCGCGGCGGAGTCGCTTTTCGGTTTCCGGCATCTGATTGGTCTCGCTACGGACCCGGGCGTTGAATAGTTCCCGCAGGTCGGCATGTCGCTTATAGAGCGCCATGCGGTGGACATCGGCCTCGGCGGCGAGGCCCTCGACGGTGAGGCTGCCACTGGAGCGGGTGGGGGCACCCACCAGGAGGCGGTCGATGGCGGCGGTGATGCGCTCGCGTTCCTCAGCGTGCGGGACGGTGTCGTGGGTCATTCGAGGATCTCCTGGGCGGTGCGGGCGGTGGCGTCGTGGGTGTCGGCGACGCCGCGCCACTTTGCGGCTTCAGCGTGGAAGGCGTCGGCCATCGGGCCGGGGACGTGGATGGCCTGCCGTTCGAGGTCGTCGGCGTGGGCGCGCGCGGCTCGGGCATGTTCGTCGGTACGGACCGCGTTTCCGCAACCGAGCTGGCAGGCGAAGGGGAGCGGGGCGATCGCACCCGCGTCTGGCTTGCATTGCGCGGTGACGTGCTTGAAGGAGCAGAGCAGGAACGAGTCGGGGCTGTCGAACAGCAGGTGGCCGTCCAGTCGTTCGAGTCGTTTGGTGGCGTTCTGGGTGGTGAGGGCACCGGCGAACTGGGGTTCGTCGGCGGCGTCGGTCAGGGCTCGCCGGGCTGCGGGTCCGGAGATCTTCTCCCCTGCTGCGGCGGCGTCGCGGAGGTTGGCGGCCGCGTTGGCGGTGGAGAGGACGGTTTCCATGTCGAGGATGCTGTGCATGCCGCGCCGACCGCGGGCGCCGTAGCCGGCGGAGGTGCGGGCGTCGAGGAAGGCGCGCATGTGTCCGTACTGGATGGCCAGGGCCACCAGCCCGCCGGGCCGGCGGGCGACATGCCAGGCCAGTGTGCGCCGCCAGCGGATCAGGTTGATGGGACCGTGGGGATCGTCTGGGACTACTTGTCCCGGCAGGTCGTGGACGAGGGCCTCCTGGTTGATCCAGGCTACGAACTCCTGAATCCGCGCTGCGAGCGACTGCTTGCAGATGCTGCCCTGGTGCTGGCGGTCGTCCAGATCGTGGTGGGCGCTGCTGAGCAGGAGTTCGCCAGCGGGGACCATGCGTTCCAGGACGCGGATGGAGTGGACGACCGGCTGGATGGCGACCCAGGGGACGGTGCGTACTTCGCCGCCCGATATGTGGTGGCCGTCGTCGTCGGTGACGTTCTTGTAGTGGTGGCCGCTGATCAGGTGAGGGCCAGTGTCGTCGGCAGCGTCCTCGTCTCCACTACTGTGGACCAGGTGTCGGATGGTGCCGTCGGGAGCCGGGGCAGGTTCGGGGCAGCAGCCTGACCGCAACCCTTGCACCTCCTGCGGGCGCATCCCTGTCAGGTAGAAGATGATCACGGCTGCGGCTATGCCCAAGTGGCGCCGCAGTTCCACGGCCTCGTCGAAGTCGATGCTCTCGCGCCAGGGTCGGCCGTCGATCAGTCCGGTCACCGGCACCGACAATGGACACGGTCCTGGTCGCTCCGCTGCGAGCGCGGGCAGGCCGAACCTCGCTGCGGCCTGTTTCACCTGGTTCAGGCTGGCCCCGGTGCGCGCGGCAATGTAGATGCGGGCCAGGCCCCTGTTCCCCTTGGCCGTGGCGGTGGGAAGCGGAGCGGAGGAGGCCAGAAGCGGCTCCAGGTAGGCGTGCAGGGCTGCGTGGCCTTCGGGCGTGGACTTGTTGGCCTGGGCCTGGGCGGTCATGCGGATGCGCTCGTCCCAGGCGGCGAGGATGTCGTCGGCGAAGTCCTCGACCAGGCGGATCGCCCAGACCAGCAACGGGCCGACCACGCTCGGGTCCAGTGGCTCGGTGGTGTTCTCCCGGGTGCTGCGTTGCCCTTCGGCGGGCAGGTAGTCGTCGACGCCTTCGGTATCCCACGGTGGCCTGCCAACTCCCGTCGGCGTGGCGGTGAGCTGGTCGAACTCCCATAGGTCCGACAGCCAGGCGAGATACTTCTCCATCGTTCGGCGGGTGACTCCGGAGGCCAGGAGTTTGGCGGCGTAGGCGCGCCAGTAGTCGTCCGTGCAGTCGGCGAGCCGGACCACCTCATGCTTGCCCAACCAGCGGGACCAGCGCAGCCATTCGGTAATCCGCTGGTTCAGGGGGCCGGGGCCGTGGCGGGTGGTGCGGCCCCGGCCCTGGACGCGGGTGGGGCGTCGCTCGGCGTTCAGGAGGGTCCAGGCCAGAACCTCCAGTTCGCTCCGCAGCTCAGAAGCCGTTGTCGTACCGATCATGGAACGTGCAGGTCGAACAAGGTTCCTGGTCGGGTGATCTTGCGGTGGTGCGGACATGAAGGCGGGGCCTCTTGGTAGCTCGGGGGTGCGAACCTCACCG
>NZ_JBWJVM010000055.1:0-61772 GCF_056428985.1 Streptomyces sp. CA189
AGAAGAAACTGAAGCGGGAACAGCGCCGTCTGTCCCGCAAGGCCAAGGGCTCCAGCAACCGGGCCAAGGCCCGTATCAAGGTCGCCCGCGCTCACGCGCGGGTGGCCGACGCGCGGCGCGAGTTCCACCACCAGCTCTCCACGAAGCTGATCCGCGAAAATCAAGCGGTCGCAGTGGAAGACCTGGCGGTCAAGGGACTCGCCCGCACGCGCATGGCCAAGTCCGTCCACGACGCCGGATGGTCGGCGTTCCTGACGATGCTGGAGTACAAGGCAGCCCGGTACGGGCGCACCTTCGTACGCATCGGCCGCTTCGAGCCGACGTCTCAGGTCTGCTCGCAGTGCGGCGTCAAAGACGGCCCCAAGCCCCTCGGTGTGCGCATCTGGCAGTGCCGGGCGTGCGACGCGTGGCTGGACCGGGACATCAACGCGGCGGTCAACGTCGCCAAGGCCGCAGGACTTGCGGTATCAGCCTGTCGAGCGCGGGTAAGACCGGGACTTGTCCCGGCACAGCGCGAAGAAGCAGGAACCCACCGAGACGGTCAGCCGACCGTGGTAGGAATCCCCTCCCCTTAGGGAGGGGAGCGGAAGTCAAGACAAGGTGTTCTGCATGCTGGACCTCCGCCCGGACGCTCAAGGGGGCGCGGCCTAGCGGGAGTCCGGGGGCCGGGCTCGGAGGATTCAGCGGAATCAGAGGAAGTAGAGCCGCCCGAGCGAGATGGAGTCGGCCGGCTCCGAGACCAGCGGCTCCCCGTCGAGCGACACCATGCCCGTGCCGGGATGGACGTCGACGCTGCCGATACGGCTGTTGCGGAGCATGTGCTTCGGCCCGATGCCCCGGGTCCCGCGGACCGCGACCCTGCGGCGACGGGTGGGCATCATGTCGCCGTTCTGGACGGCCGCTTCCGCGACGAACGCCACGGATATGTCGGCCGCGGTGGCCCCGTACGAGCCGAACTGCGGCCCGAGGACCAGCGGTTCGCAGCGGTCGGTGGAGGCGTTCGGATCGCCGGTGACCCCGTACGCCGGGAAGCCGCCCTTCAGGACCAGTTGCGGCTTGGCGCCGAAGTACTCCGGCCACCACATCACGAGGTCCGCGAGCTTGCCGACCTCGATGGAGCCGACCTCGTGCGCGAGGCCGTGGGCGATGGCCGGGTTGATGGTCAGCTTGGCCATGTAGCGCAGCACGCGCTCGTTGTCGTCGCCGCTCTCCGCCGTGCCGTAGGAGCCCTCGCCGTCCAGCGGGCCGAGCTCGGCCTTCATCTTCCCGGCCATGGCGAAGGTGCGGCGTACGGTCTCGCCCGCGCGGCCCATGCCCTGGGCGTCGGAGGAGGTGATGCCGATGACCCCGAGGTCGTGCAGGAGGTCCTCGGCACCCATCGTCCCGGCGCGGATCCGGTCGCGGGCCATGGCGGCGTCGCCGGGCAGGTCGACCTTGAGGTCGTGGGCCGAGACGATCATGCCGAAATGCTCGCCCAGCGCGTCCCGGCCGAAGGGCAGGGTCGGGTTCGTCGAGGAGCCGATGACGTTCTCCACGCCGGCCATCTTCAGGACGTTGGGGACGTGGCCGCCGCCGCAGCCCTCGATGTGGAAGGCGTGGATGGTCCGGCCGTCCAGCACCCGAAGGGTGTCCTCGACCGAGAGGCACTCGTTCAACCCGTCCGTGTGCAGCGCGACTTGTACGTCGTGCTCCTCGGCCACGCGCAGGGCGGTGTCCAGGGCGCGGGTGTGCGCGCCCATGTCCTCGTGGACCTTGAAGCCGGACGCCCCGCCCTCGGCCAGGGCCTCGATCAGCGGGGCCGGGTCCGATGAGGAACCGCGGGCCAGGAAGCCGATGTTGACGGGCCAGGCGTCGAAGGCGTTGAACGCGTGCTTCAGCGCCCAGGGCGAGTTGACGCCGACCGCCCAGACGGGGCCGAACTCCTGCCCGATGATCGTGGTGACCCCGGACGCCAGCGAGGCTTCCATGATGCGCGGGGAGAGCAGGTGCACGTGGGTGTCGACGGCGCCGGCGGTGGCGATCATGCCCTCGCCGGAGACGATGCTCGTCCCCGTGCCGACCACCACGTCCACCCCGTCGAGGGTGTCGGGGTTGCCGGCCCGGCCGATCGCGTGGATGCGCCCTTCGCGGATGCCGATGCTGGTCTTGCGGATGCCGAGCACGGCGTCGATGACCAGGGCGTTGCTGATGACGATGTCGCAGGTGTCGCGTACGGCGGCGTCCTTCAGGTGCAGTCCGTCGCGGGCGGTCTTGCCGAAGCCGGCCAGGAACTCGTCCCCGGGCTTCAGTCGGACTCCACCCGGACGATGAGCCCGGAGTCGCCGAGCCGGATCCGGTCGCCCGCCCGGGGACCGTGGACGGTCATGTAGTCGTGCGGGTCGCTGCTGTCCGCCGGGGCGGCGCCCGGGCGGCCGTGGCAGCTCGCGGAGTCGAAGACGCTGCCGCTCATGCCTGCTCCTGTCCTGGTGCGTGTTCCTCGTACGAGGCCGCGTCTTCCTCTGCGGTTTCCTCGTACGAGGTGAGGTATCCGGTGGCCCGGGCCTTGGCCAGGGCGGCCTCGCGCGCGCCGGGCGCGTCCAGGGGGCCGTCGACGAGGCCGGCGAAGCCGATGGCCACGCGCGCCCCGCCGATGGGCAGCAGGTCCACCACGACGGAGGCTCCGACGTCGAAGCGGACCGAGGAGCCCGCCGGTACGGCGAGCCGGGTGCCGTAGGCGGCGGCGCGGTCGAAGGCGAGGCGCGGGTTCGACTCGAAGAAGTGGAAGTGCGAGGTGACGCTGATGGGCACGCTCGACGTGTTCCGCACGGCAACGCGCACCGTCGGGGTGGTGGGCCCGTAGCCCGCACCGTCCCCCGGCAGGCCGGCGCCCGGGGCGTCGGCCCCGAGCGAACCCTGCTGCCGGAAGGGGTCGTCGATGACGCAGAGCCTCGTGCCGTCGTCGAAGACGGCCTCGACCTGGATCGACGTGACCACGTCGGGGACCCCGGGCAGCACCTCGTCGGCGCGGAGCACGAGGCGGCCCGCCTCGATGGCCTCGGCCAGCCTGCGGCCGTCCCGCGCCGCCTCGCACACCGTGTCGGTGATCAGCGCGGTGGCCTCGGGGACGTTGAGCTTCACCCCGCGCGCGCGGCGGGCGCGGGCCAGCTCGGCCGCCGTGAAGATCAGGAGCCGGTCCCGCTCGGTCGGTGTCAGTCGCATACGGCCTCATCTGTGAAGGGGAGGGCGGGCCCGCCCCCGGTGTACTGCCGGTGCCGGAAGCCGTGCCGGTACTCGTTCCGGAACTGGCGGTCTACGGGCGGGGTTCGGCCATCGTGGAGCAGTGGATGCCGCCGCCCCCGGCCATCAGCCGGTCCACGTTGAGCTGGACCACGGTGCGGCCGGGGAAGGCAGCCGCCAGGGCCCGCTTCGCCGCCGCGTCCTTCGCGGAGTCACCGAACTGGGCGGTGATGACAGCCCCGTTGACCACGTGGAAGTTCATGTACGAGTCGACGAACTCGGGGTTCTTCGAGCGCGTGGTGTCGGGACCGTCGACCTTGATGACGGTCAATCGCCGGCCCCGGGCGTCCGTCGCCGCGGAGAGGATGGAGAACTGCTGGCGGGCGTCGCGCGCCCAGATGTCGTCGCGGCCGGCCGGCGGCAGCTGGACCATGACCACGCCGGGGCGGATGAAGCGCGAGGTCACGTCGATGTGGTCGTCGGTGATGTCCTTGCCCTTGATGCCGGGCATCCAGATCATCTTGTCGGCCCCGTACGCGTGCAGAACCGCGTCCTCGACCTCGGCCCGGCTCCAGCCCCGGTTGCGGTTCTTGTTGACGAGGCTGCTCTCCGTGGCCATCACGGTCCCGTCGCCGTCGGTCTCGATCGACCCGCCCTCGCCGACGAAGTCCGCCTTGCTGAAGGGGAGATGGGACTCGTACGCGATGCTCTCCGCGACGTGGGCGTCGTAGGCGTGGGTCTGCTTGTTGCCCCAGCCGTTGAAGTTCAGGCCGATCGCGTCGATTCCGCCGCGGCCGTCCCGGCGGAAGACCGGTGCGGTATCGCGCATCCAGAGGTCGTCGGTGCCGATGGCGGTGGTCACGGTCACGGACGGACCGCACCAGGAGCGGGCGGTGGCGGCCGTGGAGGAGTCCGGCGCGCACATGACGACGGGCTCGTAGCGCGCGATCGTCTTCGCGATCAGGGCGATGTCCTCCTGGACCCCGGTCAGCGCGCGACCGCCCCAGATCGACGAGCGCGAGGGCCAGGACATCCAGGTGCGGGCGTGGGGAACGTCGTCGAGGTCGACCCGCCAGCGCTGCACCGCCGCGCTCGGCGACCGGAGCGCCCCCGGGGCTGCGGCGGCCGCGGTGCCGAGCGCGACTCCCGCCGCTCCGAGTCCCGCGGCCCCGAGGACGCGCCTGCGGGAGGGGGCGGAGCCGAAGAACCGCCCGAGGAGGGAGCGGCTGTCGTCGGTGGAGTCGTGCATCGAGGGGCCTCCGGATCAAGTGGGGGTGCCGGCCGAGAGCGGCCATGGCCAGAACTCTGTCACTGACTGAAAATTCAGTCAAGACGCGTGCCGTGCGTGATCCCTGCGGATGGAGGGGTGTCCGCGGTGTGCGGGGTGTCCTACGAGGCCTGCGGGTCGGGGCGGGTCAGCTACGGGCGAGGCGGTCCAGCTCGGCGGCGATGGACGACACCATCAGCTCACGCGCGTGCGCCAGGGGCAGGCTGCCGCTGAGCCAGCGCGAGCTCAGCCCCTCCACCAGGGCGGTCAGCCGCTCGGCGGCACCGGAGAGGGCGGCGACTCCGGCCATGGGGCGGACCTGCCCGAGCAGCTCGCCCACTTCCTGGATCCACACACGGGTGGCGTCGGCGAGGTCTTCTCGCAGGTCGGGGTCGAACACCGCGCTGGCCCGCAGCTCTCCCCAGGCGGTGCTGTTCTCCCGCACCGCGGGGTCGTCCTGGAACTCCAGCAGGAGCGTCTGCTCCAGCTCGCCCAGGGCGTCGAGCGGCGGATCGGCGGGGTCCCGCTCCGTGGTGTAGCGGCCGGCGCGGTCGTTGATGAACTCCAGGGTGGCGCGGAGGATCCCCGCGCGGTCCTTGAAGTGGTAGTAGATCAAGGCCGTGGACACGCCCGCCTCGGCGGCGAGCTCCTCCACGCGCAGACCGCGGACGCCGCGCCGGGCGATGACCCGCGCGGCGCCTTCCATGATTGCCGTTCGACGATCAGCCACGGTCCGACACCTTACCCGGAGGGTCCTGCCGATCGCCTGGGCAGGGTGACCGATGTCCAGTCAGAAATCGCTGCGGACGGCGATCCGGGAGGGCAGCGTGTCGAGACCGTAAATCTGGGGCGAAGGCAAGTTGATGCGGAAATCCTCCAAGGCGTGCGTACCTACCAGGGGGGAGACGTCGACGGTGCCTTTCAGGGCGGCCTTGCCCCAGAGCCTGCACTGGGTGAGGCGGGGGAAGGCGTGTGGCAGCCTATCGATGATCTTCTGCCCGGTGAGTGTGTCGTCGAGGCCCGTCACGTCGAGATGGGTGAGTTCCGCCAGGACGATGTCGGACGGAAGGGCGTCGAACGAGGCCGCGTCCAGGGTGAGCCAGGACAGTGCCTGAAGGCAGGAGAATTCCTGCCAGCCTTCGGACGTCGCGGAGCCGGAGAAACCGAGGGATTCGAGCAGTGGGAAGCGGCCGAATCCCTCGAGTTCCGAGTTGTGAGAGACGTCGCTGAACATCTGGAGGTTTCGGAGGGGAGCGTCCGGATGGAAGTCGGCCGGCGTCCAGCTCTGGAGGTCCTCGCCGGAGACCGAGAGGTTGCTGAGTTCCGGCAGCTGACGCAACGGACGGAGGTCCACGTCCGAAGAGATGTCGATGTATAGCCGTCGGAGGGGAAGCCCGACGAGCGGGGAGAGGTCGGCGACCGGGCTACAGGACAAAGTGGTGAACGATTCGAGCCGTGTCTGGCCGACGAGGAACGACAGGTCCGGCAGCGTGCGATTCGAGAGCCTCAAGCTCGTCAGTGCGTGCCGGGAGAGGTACGAGGCGAGCACCTCCTGGGACGGGCCGCTCCTGACGTCCAGGGATTCCACGGGCACCCCCAGCCGTTCCAGGAGGTGCAACTGCTCATCGGAGGTGACGGTGTAATCCAGCCCCTCCGGGTTCAGCAGCGCGATGATCTCTTCCGCGTACCGGGCTGCGTCGAAGCGCGACCAGGACCACACGAGCTGGCTGCGGATCGCGAGAGGCGAGTTCCATTCGTCGGCGTACCGTGCCAGGAAGGGCAGCGTGGCGTCGGACGTGACGTGGGAGGCCGCGACGACCACGTAGCGCCCGTCTGCTGGATCGACGGCGTCCGGGCCGGGGAGCAGGTCCAGGATCAGGGGACCCACCTTTGCCAGTGCGCGGGCCTCGTCCTCGTCGTTCGGCGGGATCAGGTTGGCGGTGCGCTCTTCCACGGCCGCGCGGACGGCCGGCTTCAGCGTCGTGGCGTGCTCCAGGCAAGCCGCGGCGAGGAGGTAGACGCGGAAGCGGACGCGTTGGTCCTCGGTGCCGTCGCCGAGCCTCAGCATGTCCTCGAAGAGGGCCACCCGCTCGCGCGGCCGGGCCAGGGCGACCGCCATGCGGATGACGTCCTCCCACTGGTCGTCCGCGGCGTGCGCGGCGAGCAGGCCGAAGTCGCCCTCCTCCACCGCCGCCCGGGCTCCCAGGAAGTCCTGGAAGGTGCGGTGGATGAAGTGCACGGTTCCCGGGGCCGGTTCGCGGAGCAGGCCGCTGCGCTGGAGGAAGTGGTCGAAGACGGCCGGCGCCTCGCCCAGTGCCGCCGCCTCAGGGACGGCGGGCAGGGCCCGGCCGATGATGTCCTCGGCCTGGGAGCGGTCCATCTCCGTACGGCCGTTCTTGATCAGCCAGTACGCGAGGCGTTGGAGCAGTTCGAGCTGCGGCTCCTCCCGGAGGTCGGGGACCTTCATGTCCCGTTCCCGGTCGCGGCGGCTGATCAGCATCGACAGCGCGGCCTCGTACAAGTCCTTCCGGCCGTACGGGAGATAGCCCCGCCGGTCGCGGTGGAGCGCGCAGATCAGTCCGCACATCAGGGGGTTGGTGGCCAGCCTGCCGAGGTCGGCCTTCGTACGGACGGCGGTGAGGAGCTGCGCCTCGTACGCGTCGAGCTCGGCTGCGGGCGCGGACCCGTCGCGGGCGGCCGCGTGCCAGCGCTTGATGAAGGTGGCGGTGTCGGCAGGTCCCATGGAGGACAGCGCCAGTTCGCGGAACCCTTCTTCCGTGAGCCAGTCCTGACCGACGGCCGACGGGCGCGAGGTGACCAGCCAGCGGTTGTCGCCGTCGTACGTGTCGATGAGGTCCCGCAGCCAGCGGCGGGTTCGCTCCCGCTCGGGCTCCGGAATCTCGTCGATGCCGTCCACGAGGATCAGCCCCCGCCCGGCGGTCAGCACCCGGTGCTCCCAACCGGCGGGCTGGGAGCCTGCGAGGGGGCAGCCGATCGTGGCGAGGAAGTCCTTGGGGGCGGGGAGCCGTTCGCCGTGGCGGGTGAGGGTGCGGAGCGGGAGCACGAAGGGGATCCGCTCGCGGAGGTACGCGGGCCGGTCCGGGCGGTCCTGCTGCGCCGCGGTGACCGCCAGCCACTGGACGAGCGTGGTCTTGCCGGAACCGGCTTCGCCCCGCAGGAGGACGCGGGGGGTGCGAGCCAGTGCTTGATCCGCGGGCTGGGATTCCAGGGTCCGTTGCGCCGCGAGGAAATCGTCCGCGGCCTCGTAGGCGTCCCAGGAAGTCTCCGTGCGCCCCAGCGGGGCCGCCTCCAGGCTGAGGTAGGCCACGTCCAGCGGCCAGCGTGCCGGTGAGTTGCTGAGGTCGATGCCGTAGATGGTGAGCTTGGAGTGCTTCCTGGTCACGTACGGCAGGTACGTCGCCTCGAACGCGGCGTCCACCGCGTCCGGCATCGGCGTGCGGCGAATCAACTCGTTCGTCTTCAGCGTGAGTTCGTCGACCGCCCGGGTCTGACTGACCAGCGCGTGGGCCGTGAAGGTCTTGCGCTGGGTGAAGAACTCCAGGATGTGCAGCGAGGCGGCTCCGAGCAGGGCCTCGTAGAAGTGCGTGGCGTCGGCGGAGAGATGGCGCTCCGGACGGTCGGCCGCGCGGCGCAGTTCGCGGGCGAAGGCCTCCGGGCCGAGGCGGACGGCGTCGACGTCCGTGATCGTGAGGTCGCCGAGGGCGTGCAGGGTGGTGGCGAGGGCGTCGGTCACGGCGTTCTCCTCGTCCGCCGGGATCCGGCGTTCGCCCGTGCTCAGGGCCTGCTGGACGAGGGCGGCGGCCAGGGTGCGCACGTCGGACTCGGTGAGGGTGCGCTTCTCGCCCTTGAACGAGACGTACCCGGAGAGCCGGACCGGCTTGTCGACCAGTCCCGCGCCCGGGGCGTCGGCCACGAAGAATTTTCTGATGAGCGGGCCGATCACGGCCGTCGCCAACTTGAGCCCGATGGCTGTGGGTTCCACGTGTGCCCCCCGCGTAGAGCTGTGACCGGTGCCGTCGTGATTCTAGAGTGCGCGGCGCCCGTGCCGCCGGGGTGGCGGGGCGGCGGGCTGCGGCATCATGGCCAGCGGATCGGGTGCGGGGGAGGGGGAGCGCGGTGGCGGAGGACGAGGTGAGCGGCAGCGTCGTGGTGGCCGGGCGGTACCGCCTGGAAGACCGGCTGGGCCGGGGCGGGATGGGCACCGTCTGGCGGGCCGTCGACGAACTCCTCGGGCGTCCCGTCGCCGTCAAGGAACTGCACGTGGGTGAGGGCGACGGGGACGGTGTGGCCGCGGGGGCGCTGCGCGAGGCGCGTGCCGCGGCCCACGTGCGCCACCCCCATGTCGTCGTGGTCCACGATGTCGTCGAACATGACGGCCGCCCTTGCATCGTGATGGAACTGGTCGACGGCGGGTCGCTCGCCGACCTGATCTCCGCGGGGAAGACCCTCACCCCGGTTGAAACGGCCAGGACCGCACTCGCCCTGCTCGGCGCCCTGACCGCGGCGCACGGCCGGGGGGTGCTCCACCGGGACGTCAAACCGGCCAACGTCCTCGTGGAGTCGGGAACCGGCCGGGTGGTGCTCACCGACTTCGGCATCGCCCGGTTCTCCGGGGCCACCACCATCAGCGAGACGGGCGCCTTCGTCGGCTCGCCCGAGTACACCGCTCCGGAGCGGATGCAGGGAGCCGAAGCCGGGCCGGCCGCCGATCTGTGGTCGCTCGGAACGCTCATGTGCACCGCGCTGACCGGGGAGTCACCCTTCCGCCGCGATTCGCTGGGCGGCGTCCTGCACGCCGTCGTCTCCGCGGAGATCCGCACGCCCGCCCAGGCCGGGCCGCTCCTGCCGGTGATCCGGGGCCTGCTGGAACGCGACCCGGAGCGGAGGATGGCGGCGGCGGAGGCGGACCGGCTGTTGTCGGCGTACCTGGCCGGAGCCGGCCGCGGCGGCCCCGTACCGGCCGACCGTGCGCCCGTACGCCCTGACGGGATGCCCGCATCCGGGTCCGCGGCCGACTCCGACTCCGCCGGCGGACCTCCGCCGGCCCCGGAGTCCGAGGGGCTGACGGCCCCGGCCGTGGCTCCGCGCCCGACGGCCAGGCAGCGCGTCGCCGCCCGGCCGGGCCTGCGGATCGGGCTGATCGTGGCCGCCACCGTCCTGGTGGCGGCCGGGGCGGTGGTGGGAGCCGACCCGCTGCGCTCACTGCTCGGGGTGCAGGAGCCGGGGCAGGGGTCGCGGAGCGCGCCGGCGGCCCCCGGCGGCTCCGCGAGCCTGCCCGCGACCCCGGACGGGGCCGCCGCCACCCCGAGTCCGGTGGGCGTGACTCCGAGCGGACCGCCCTCCGGGTACCGGACCCTCGCCGACCCGCAGGGCTTCGCCATCGCCGTGCCCGAGGGGTACCAGCGGGCCACCGACGACCAACGGGTCTTCTACGTCTCCCCGGACGGGGCCTTCCGCATCGGGATCCGGGTGAAGATGCCGGTGCCCGGCGGCCCGCTCGGCGTGATGCGGCAGGCCCACGCCAGGGGACCGGACACCAACCCCGGCTATCGCGGCGGCGCGGTCGTCGCCACGACCCACCGCGAACTTCCGGCGGCCCTCTGGGAGTTCACCTGGAACGGGTTCACACCGGCCGAGGGCGCCCGGCACACCTACGACCTCTGCTGGGACCAGAACGGCCGGATGTACGACATCTGGGTCTCCGCCCCGGTGGGTGAACTGGACGAAGCCAAGCGGCACTTCGACACCGCCGTGGCCACCTTCGTCCCCGGCGCACCCGGCTCCGTCACCCCCTGAACCCTGCCGCCCCGCGCAGGGTTCAGGTCAGGTCCGCAGCACCACCAGCCCGTCGAGCCCGTCGGGCGTCCGCAGGCTGCCGGGCACCAGCGGGGCGAAGGTGCGCGGGAGCACCAGGCCCGGGGCCCCGTCGCCCTCGGGGGCGTCGAAGAGGTACGCCGCCTCCGAGGCGCTGTCGCTGACCAGATGGGGCCCGTCCGCCCCGGCCGTGGCCCGCGTCAGCGGAGTCCGGAAGAGGCCGCGCAGCTGGCGCAGGGTCTCCGCGGTGACCGGTACCGGCATCGGCTGCGGCTCCGCCGGCCCCCACGAGGACTCCGGGCCGGCTGCGCCGTCGGCCGGGCCGGACCCGCCCGGACCGTCGGCTGCGAACACGGCGTCGATGGCGTCCGTACCGCCCGTACCGCCCGAGCCGCCCATGCCGCCCATGCCGTCCGTGCCGTCCGGCGGGATCGCCCCCGCCAGCAGAAGCGCCAGCAGCACCGGAACCGCCTTGAGGCGGAGCGCCTCGGTGGCCCGGCCCAGCCGGTGCGCGTGGCCGCCGGGCAGCGACAGCGCGAGGCTGCCCGCCGCGTCGCCGAGCGTGAGCGGCACCGCCGCGCACACCACGCCGGGGGCGTACTCGCGCAGGTCGAAGACGGGGGCCCCGGGGGCCACCGCGTCGAGCGCGCTGAACAGGGCCCGGCTGTCGGTGATGGTCCGCTCGGTCAGCCGGGCGGGCCGGTGCCGGGCCACGTGGTCGGCGCGGCCGTCGTGGTCGAGCTGGCTCAGCAGGCACTTGCCCACCGCGCTGGCGTGCGCGGCATCGCGGAAGTCCACCCACTCCCGCACCGGCGGGGCGCCGGGTCCGTCCGCCATCTGGGTGATCCGCACCTCCCCCTCCGCGTACCGGCTCAGGTACACGGCCGCGCCCGCGCTGTCCCGGGCCAGGGCCAGCGTGCGCTGCAACTGGCCCGCCAGACCCCGGCCGCCCGGGGCCGCGAGCCGGTCGAGGGCGGGCCCGGGGGCGTAGACCCCGACGCCGGACCGGTACGCGTACCCCTCCTCGCAGAGCATCGACAGCAGTGGCCCGAGCTCCGCCTCGGCCAGGCCGGCCTCCCGCCCGAGCCGGCCGGCCCGTACGCCGAGCGGCCGCCGCTGCAGGACCCGTACGACGGCCAGGGCGCGCCGCGCCGCCGCCAGGGCCTCGCCCCCGCCGGGCTGGACGACGGTCCCGCGGGCCGCCGCCGTCAGCGCGGGGTGGCGCAGCGGGCCCGCCCCCAGCCGGGGCGGCCGGGGCGGCCGCGCCGGAGCAGGCGCCGGCGGCCGGAACGCGTCCAGCGCCAGGGCCACCCCCGGCCTGGGGAGCGGCACCGGTCCCAGGTCGGGGTCTTCGAGCTGGTCGACGTAGCGCAGGACGGCCGCCTGCGCGCACAGCCGCACCTCGCGGAGCTCCCGGCGCCCGCTCGGCCGGAAGCGGCGCCGGCCCAACTCGCGGGCCCAGAACCGGGCGTCGTGGTGCTCGCCGCGCCGCGAATGGTCGAGGAAGAGGCAGTACGCGGCGTGCGTGGTTCGGCTGCGCCCGGACCCGGCGGCGAACTGCCACCAGAACCGGGCCCCTTCACGCAGTCCGGCCAGGTGCAGGAGACAGCCGAAGACCACGGCTCCGGGCAGGTCGGCGTGGCCGCCGCTCTCGAAGGCGTCCAGCCGCTCCCGGGCCCCCGTGGCGCACACGGAGGCCAGGCAGGCGGCCTTGAGGTCGCGGCCGGCCCGCTCGGCGTCCAGCGGCAGGTCGCGCAGGGGGTCGCTCCAGCCCGGCGCACGGCGCCGGGCGTGGGCTCCGCCGCGCCGGGGGGCCGGTGCGGAGGCCGGCTTCGACGCCGGGGCAGCGGCGTCGGCGCTGCGCAGCAGCCGGGCCTCCGCCGCGCCCACGTCGTAGTGCGGATAGCGGTCGCGCACGCTCGCCCGGGCCAGGAACTGCTCCAGGGAACGCGGGAGTCCGCCGTCCTCGCGCCGGGTTCCGCGGCTCGTGTTGCGGTTCATGACTCGGCGGACGTGTCGAGCAGCCGGGCGAGCCGCCGCTGCGCCTGGCCGAGCTGCGCGCGGACCGTGGCCTCGTCCACACCCATGATCGCGGCGGCTTCGCCGGGGGTGCACTGGAGTCCGTACCGCAGCAGCACGGCGTCGCGCTGCCGTTCGGCGAGCCGGGAGACGGCGGAGTAGAAGCGGATGGTGTCGGTGAGCACCTCGTACTGGTCGGCTTCGGCGTGGGCCTCCTTGAGCGCAGCCTCGAAGGCACTGGTGTCCATCGGCTCCGGGCAGGGGCTGCGGAGGAACTGGCGGTCGATCAGCCGCTGTTTGAGAACGGTCCACGCGTAGGCGTCGAGCCGGTCCATGTGCAGCATCCGCAGCCATTCGCACATGATCGAGTCGAAGGCGGCGTCGACCGCCTCCTCGGCCGCCGCGTCCGAGCCCAGTTGCAGGTACGCGAACCGCATGTAGGCCGGGCGCCGGTCGGCGTGGAAGGCCCAGTACGACAGGCGCGCCGTCGAATCCCACTGGCTCATGGGCGCCGGTCGCCGTCGCCGGCTCGGCAGACCCACGGCCCCGCCGCCGGACTCCTCCGGACCGCTGCCATCGCTCACCGCTCCACCCCATCCCGTGTGCGGGGCAAGGAAATCAGCGCGGGCGCACTCGGAGGGCGCAGAGATGAAAGCTGGCAGAATTACGTTCGGTGATGATCACGTGCTGATCGATGTCGATCACACGCCCGCTCAACCAGCGCAAACGCATATGCCGTTCTCCTGTGCGTCCGTTTCGCGCCCTGCCCGAGGGCACGGCGTGTGACCATCCCAAGATTCACTCGTTTGTCGGAGAGTGGGCACAACACAGCGATTCGGCTCCACCGCCGTGGAGCAGGCCGAGGCCGTCCTCGTCGAGCACTACCCCCAACTGGTACGGCTCGCCTACGTGACGCTCCCGGTCACCCTGGGCCGCCACGTCCGGGTACTCCTCGCGCACAGGGCGGTCCAGCGGGCACTCCCGCGCGGCAGTACGCGGGCCCCGGCCGGACCCGACGGGCCGGGCGGCCCCCTGACCCAGGTGCGCGTACGGGTCCTGCGCGCGAGCCTCGCTCCGTCCGGCCGGGCCCGCATCGCCGCGGCCGGGCTCGGGTGGCCGCCGGTGCCGCCCTTCGTCTGGGGGCTGCGGCTGTGGCCCCCGGCGGGCGGGATCGACGAGCCCGCCCGGATGCTGGGCGCGGCGCCGGGGCCGGTCCGGGCCGCCTTCGTCCTGCACGGCATGGACGGCCTGCCCGAGGAGGCGGTGGCCCGGCTGCTCGGCGCGGCCGGGGTGGCGGACCCGGCGGACGCCGTACGGGAGGCGCTGGCCGCTTGGCGGGAGTGGGCCCCGGGGCCGGGGCCGGGGCATGCGCCGGGGACTGGGTCTGGGTCGCGGGCGCCGGGGGC
Source organism: Streptomyces sp. CA189 (assembly GCF_056428985.1). Classification (NCBI taxonomy): domain Bacteria; kingdom Bacillati; phylum Actinomycetota; class Actinomycetes; order Kitasatosporales; family Streptomycetaceae; genus Streptomyces; species Streptomyces sp. CA189. The sequence goes on from NZ_JBWJVM010000055.1 coordinate 13,744, forward strand.
CGGGGCCTGGGGTGGTTCCGGTGCCCTTGCCGGTACCGGCAGCGGCGGGAGTACGCGTGCCCGCGCCGCGGAGGTGGCTGGGGAAACGCTCCTGCGGGGGCCGGACGGCGTCGGGTTCGATGCCGCCGTGGTCAGCGCCCGCCCCACCGACCTGCTGCGCCGGCGCCGCCGGACCCGGGCCGGCTGGACCGCGCTGCTCGCGCTGGCCCTGGCCGCCGGGATCCTCGCGGCCGACGGGTCGCCGCCCCGCCCCGAGGCCTCGCCGCTCGCCGGACCAGCCGCCGCCGGGGCACTGGACCCGGCCCGGCTGGTCCGCGTTCCGGCCGAGGCCTGGGCGGACACCGCCCGCGTCGACTTCACCGCCTGGCCCGCCCGCGGCGCCCGCACCGCCGACCGCGGCCTGCTCGCCCGCGCCCTGGCGGCCTGGGCCGCCCGGCCCCGGGAGGTGGCGGTGACGGCCGCGCCGGGGACGGCCACCGATGCGCCGCTGCGCGCGCCGCAGCTCCTGTACGCGGGGGACGTCGCCGGGCGGGCCGTGGTGCTGCTGCTCGACGGGGACCGGGTGGTTCGATACGGCGAGTCCGCAGACGGCACCGACGGGCCGCGCGCCCGGGAGCTCGCGTTCGCCCGTACCGACGAGGCGAACGTGACCACCGCCGCCGCGCTGACCCTGAGCCGCTCACCCGGGAACGGGACCACGGACGGGGGCCGGGCCAGATACCTGCTCGCGCCGTGGATCGCCCGGGCCGGCACCCGCGACCTGCTCCGGACGGGGGACGCGGCCAAGCCGCTGGCCGTCTCCGCCGACGGGGTCACCGAGGAGACCGGGGTGCCCCGTACGGACGGCTCCGACGGCTCCGACAGCTCCGGCGGCGCCTGCGCGGCGTGGCCCGTGCTGGAGCTGACCTCCTCCGCCCGCATCGTGGAGAAGCACGCCTTCGTCCTCGCCGACCTGGGCGCGCTGACCCCCGTACACCTGACCTACACGCCGCTGCCCGATGGTCCGGCGGCGGTGGCAGCACGCCAGCCGCGCGAGGCCACCGGCCCGGCCGCGCGGGCGGCGTGGGCGCCGGTCGCCTGCCGGCTGCGGGAGTACCGGGCCGGCGGGGTACGGGCCGTCAACGTCTGGGACTTCGCCGAATCCGAACTCCCCGACGGCGCGGGCCGGGCCGTGTGGACCTGCGCCCGGGCCTCCGGCTGGGCCGGTCCGGGCGACGTCCTTGTCCAGTTGCGCCCGCCCGCCGGACCGCCGCAGGACGTGGCGCGGTCCCGCGAGACCGCCGCGTGCGGACGGTTCGGGCAGCACCTGCTGGCGGGCACCCGGTGGAGGTCTCCGGCCGGCCGCTGGTACCTGCTGGCGGCGGGCAGCCGCGAGGTCGCGGGCATCACGGCGGCCGGCGCCGTCCGCGCGGAGGCCGCGGGCCGGACCCTGACCGTCCCCGTCGCCGGTCCGCAGGGCCCCGCGGCCACCCTGACGGGCAGACTCGCGAGCGGCGTCCGGATCACCGCGATCGACGGCGCCCGGGGCGGCCGCGACTGACCGCCCGCGGCCGCCGCGGACCGTGTCCCACGGGCGTGGACGGCGGTTCGGGCGCTGTCCGGCCCGCTGTACCATGGCCGCAGCGCGAGGGCCGTGACGGAGTGGTCACAGTCCTCGCTTTTGCGTTGCACCCCTCAGTTCTGCGCTGTAACCCCAGTCCACCCCGAAGAAATGCGGCGCGTGGCGTTTCGGCGGTTCGATACGATGAACCGCACGTCACGTTGTAACCGGCATATATGAAATGGAGCATCCGAGGATGGCTCGACACCTGATCACCAGCGCGCTTCCCTACATCAACGGGATCAAGCACCTGGGCAACATGGTCGGGTCGATGCTTCCGGCGGATGTGTACTCCCGGTACCTCCGCCAGCGCGGCCACGACGTCCTCTACATCTGCGCCACCGACGAGCACGGCACCCCCGCCGAGCTCGCCGCGAAGGCGGCAGGCCTCTCGGTCGCCGAGTTCTGCGCGCAGGCCCACGACGCCCAGAAGGCGGTCTACGACGGCTTCGAGCTGTCCTTCGACTACTTCGGCCGCAGCTCCTCGGAGCAGAACCGCGAGATCACCCAGCACTTCTCGCGCCAGCTCGAGAAGAACGGCTTCATCGAGGAGCGCGCGATCCGGCAGGTCTACTCGCCGGTCGACGGCCGATTCCTGCCGGACCGCTACGTGGAGGGCACCTGCCCGCACTGCGGCTACGACAAGGCCCGCGGCGACCAGTGCGAGAACTGCACCCGCGTCCTGGACCCCACGGACCTGATCGAGCCCCGCTCGGCCATCTCCGGCTCCACCGAGCTGGAGGTCCGCGAGACCAAGCACCTCTTCCTCCTCCAGTCCAAGCTCCAGGTCGAGGTCGAGGCCTGGGTCGCGGAGCACGAGGAGGAGTGGCCGCAGCTCGCGTCCTCCATCGCCCGCAAGTGGCTGACCGAGGGCCTCCACGACCGCGCCATCACGCGGGACCTCGACTGGGGCGTCCCGGTCCCGGCCGACACGTGGCCCGAGCTGGCCGCCGACGGCAAGGTGTTCTACGTCTGGTTCGACGCCCCGATCGAGTACATCGCCTCCACCAAGGAGTGGGCGGACGCCGACCCGGCGAACCGCGACTACACGTCCTGGTGGTACGAGGCCGAGGACGTCCGCTACACCCAGTTCATGGCCAAGGACAACGTCCCGTTCCACACGGTGATGTTCCCCGCCACCGAGCTCGGCGTCCGCGAGCCGTGGAAGATGGTCGACTACGTCAAGGCCTTCAACTGGCTGACGTACTACGGCGGCAAGTTCTCCACCTCGCAGAAGCGCGGCGTCTTCACCGACCAGGCGCTGGAGATCCTCCCGGCCGACTTCTGGCGCTACTTCCTCATCGCCAACGCGCCCGAGTCCGACGACTCCTCCTTCACGTGGGAGCACTTCGCCGCGACGGTGAACAAGGACCTCGGCGGCACCCTCGGAAACTTCGTCAACCGCGTCCTGACCTTCTCCCGGAAGAAGTTCGGCGACGAGGTCCCCGCGGGCAGCCCCGCGGGCGAGGTCGAGGCCAAGCTGGGCGCGCAGATCGCCGAACTGCTGGCCGAGTACGAGGGCCACATGGAGGCGCTCCAGTACCGCAAGGCCGCGGCCGCGCTGCGCGCCCTGTGGTCGGCCGGAAACGCCTACCTCGACGAGAAGGCCCCCTGGACTGAGGTCAAGACCGACCTGGACGGCGCGGCGCTCACCCTGCGCACGGCGATGAACCTCATCCACCTCTACTCGGTGGTCTCCGAGCCGTTCATCCCGGCCTCGGCGCGCGCCATGCGCTCCGCGTTCGACCTCGCCGACGACACGGCCACGTGGGTCACCCCGGAGCAGGCCGCGTCCCTCGACGCGGTGCCGGCCGGCACCCCGTTCACGGTTCCGGCGGTGCTCTTCCCGAGGGTCACCGAAGAGGACCTGGAGTCGTACCGCGAGCGCTTCGGCGGCAACCCCGAGGCCTGAGCCGGACCGGCGTCCAGGGCGCCGGGCACCAGGGCATCAACCTGCGCAGGGGCGCGACCCGTTGGGGTCGCGCCCCTGCGCAGGTTCCTCACGGCCGTACGCCGCCGAACGCCCGCGGGTTGAAACGGGTGAGCGCGTGCTCCTCGCGCAGGGATTCCAGCCGCCGCAGCGCGTCGGCACCGTAGAAGCCCTCCAGCAGCTCCGCATCCAGCTCGTGGGATCCTTACAGGTACGGGCGGCCCTTCGCCTGCGCGCAGGCCGCCAGCAGCTCGCGCAGCACGCGCCGGGTCTCGGTCACCGCGTGGGTGTCGGACTTCTCGATGGTGGTGAACACGCCGATCCCGTACTGGACCGGGGTGTCGAGCGACGGTGCGAAGACGAACGGCGTCGCCGCCTCGGGACGCTTGATGACCAGGAAGTACAGGCTGATCAGGTTGTCCGCGAACGGGGACTCGCGGGTCAGCTCCTCCAGCGTCTTCGTGATCCCCTCGAAGCCCGCCTCGTCGAAGACGTAGTCGGCCCAGAGGTTCACGCGCGATGCGTCCTGGAGGACCGGCAGGAGGTGCTGGTCGACCTCCTGGTGCAGCAGCAGGGAGTAGTCGGGTGCGGGCAGCACGGTGCCCGGCTCGCCGGCCTCCACGGCTTCCGCGGGCTCCGCCGCGAAGGACATCTGCGAATACCAGGAGGTCCGGTCGTACATGCCGAAATAGCCGGAAACCGCGGGATCGCCGGCGACGTCTTTCATGAATTCAGCCAGCTCGGACATTCCCGTGTGCGGAATCCTGGATACGGGAGTGACCGCCCGGTACGGCACCGTGCGGAGCACCGCGGTCCTGATGAACCCGACCTGTCCCAGGCCGCCCAGGGCGAATCGGAACAGCTCGGAATTCGCGCCTCGCCGCACTGCTCGCCGCGGACGCGGGGGCCGCCGGGACGGTGGAGGACGAGGCTTTCGACGAAGCGGAGTTCGCGCTCAGGGCCGCCCTGATCGAGGAGGCCGGGGGCCGCGCCTGGACCGCCGCCGAGGCGAGGCGACAGTACGACACGGCACTCGGCGCACTCGACGCGGTGTACCTGCCCGACGAGGTCCGCGAACAGCTCACCGCCCTGGCCGACTTCGTCGTCGTCCGGCGGCGCTGACCGGGGCGGCAGGCCGGGGGCGGTGGGCGGCCGGCGGTGGGCGGCCGCCGTCACATCGCGGCGCCCAGGGCCAGGAAGCCGCAGATCAGCACGAAGAGGATGCCGAGCAACGGCCAGACGAAGCGCAGGTACTTGTCGTAGCCGACCTTGGCCAGCGCGACCCCGCCGATGGTGACGGCGGTGGTGGGGACCCAGAGGTTCATCCAGCCGCTCGCCGACTGCCATGCCGTCACCATCAGCGCGCGGGAGACGCCCGCGAAGTCGGCGAGCGGGGCCAGGATCGGCATGGTGAGGGTGGCGTGCCCGGAGGTGGAGGGGATCAGGAAGGCGAGCGGGAGGTTCACGAGGAAGACGATGATCGCGAAGATCCCGGACGAAGTCCCCTTCACCACGCCCTCGATGGAGTGCAGCACGGTGTCGGTGATCTTCGAGTTGTTCATGATGACCGTGACCCCGCGCGCCAGCATGATGACCAGGGCGGGCGAGATGAAGTCGGCGGCGCCCTGGATGATCGTGGAGCTGAGCTTGGCCTCCCCCATCCGGGCGACCAGGCCGATCAGCACGGCCGCGCAGATGAACAGCGCCGCCAACTGTGCGAAGGACCAGTCCAGTTCCCAGGCGTACGGGGTCGCGTCCGCCTTGCCGGTGAGCGCGCTCGACCAGGGCACCACCGAGAAGATCATGAAGGCGAAGACGAGGACCAACAGAACCAGCACGGTCTTGTGCAGCCGGGTCAGCTCCGGTTCCTCCTCCTCGGCGCCGGTGGCCTTCTGCTCCCGGTCCCCGGGCAGGAACCCGCAGATCGACTTGGAGGGGTCCTTCTGGACCCGCCGCGCGTACCGGATCACGTAGAGGACGGTCACGGTGGTCAGCACGATCCACATGAGGAACCGCAGCCCGATCCCGTCGCCGAGCGAGATGTCGGCCGCCGAGGAAGCCACGCCGGTCGCGAACGGATTCACCGTGGAGCAGAGCACGCCGACGCCCGCGCCGAGGATGCTGGCGCCGACCGCGACCAGCCGGTCGTAGCCGAGGGCCAGCATCATGGGCACCAGCAGTCCGTAGAACCCGAGGGTCTCCTCGGCGAAGCCCTCCACGGTGCCCAGGATCGAGAAGACCACCATCACGGCGGCGATCAGCAGCGCCCCGCGGTCGCGCAGCCGGTGGGCGAGGCGGGCGATGCCGCGGTCGAGGGCCCCGGTGGCGAACACGACGGTGATGAACGCGCCGATGGCGAGCACGAAGAGGAACACGCCCGCGCTGCCGTACAGATCACCGCTGAAGGTGGGGCCGACCTGGCCGGTCTTGGGGTCCTGGAGGCCGTAGAGCCCGTTGACGGGGGAGAGGAACAGGTCGTTCAGGCGATCGGTGAAGCTCTGGGTGCCGTCGACCCGGTGGTAGGTGCCGGCGACCGGGGAGCCGCTGTCGTTGCGGTCGTACTCGCCGGCCGGGACGAGGAAGGCCAGCAGCCAGATCGCGATGGTGACGATGGCCAGGATGGTCAGCGCGCTGGGGAAGGAGAACTTCCGCGCGGGCGCCGGCCCCTCCGGTGGAGCCGGTGCGGCCGGCGGTGGCGGCGGCGGGGCCGCCGGTGGCGGGGTCGCGGTGGTCACCGGGCGCCTCCCGGCGGGTCCTGGGCGGCGCCGGGGGATCGGGCCGCGCCGAAGTCCGCCGCGTACTCCCGGACGAAGGCCGCCATCGCCACCACCGTGTTGCGCACCTCCGACAGCAGCACCCGCTCGTTCGGCGCGTGCAGATTGCACATGCTGTCCTGAGCGCCGAACAGCAGCACCTCCGCGTTCGGAGCCGCCCTCGCGAGGCCGTTCACCAGCGGGATGGAGCCGCCCGTGGCCACGTACGAGGCCTGCGTTCCCCAGGCCTCCTTGAGCGCGGTCAGCGCCGCCCGGTACGCCGGCCCGCCCGTCCGCGCCTCGAAGCCGGGGCCGGTGTCGCCCAGGGTGACGGTGAGCGGGATCCCGAAGGGGCGCTGCGCGCGCAGGTGCTTCACGAGCGCGGTCCGGGCCTCCTTCGGGTCCTGGAGGGGGTGGAAGCGCAGGTTCAGCTTGGCCCGCGCGTACGGGACCACGGCGGAGGCGGCGCCCGCCACGTCCGGGGCGTCCAGCCCGATGACGGTGACGGCGGGACCGCTCCACAGGCGCTCGCCGAGCGAGCCGGTGCCGATCAGCGGCAGCCCGTCCCGGACGGAGGCCAGCTCGCGGAACTCCTCCTCCGTGTAGGTCGTTCCCTCCCAGGGATCCCGGCGCAGCCCGGGCACCGCCACGTCTCCGTGCTCGTCGTGCAGGGTGGCCAGCGCCCGCAGCAGGACCAGCAGGGCGTCCGGGGCGGCTCCGCCGAACTCCCCGCTGTGCCGCGCCTCCGCGAGGGTGCGCACCTCCACCACGACCTCGCAGGCCCCGCGCAGACCGGTGGTCAGGGTGGGGGTGCCGGGCCGCAGGTTGCCGAGGTCGGCGATGACCATCGCGTCGCAGGCGAACCGGTCCGGATCGGTGGGCGGGTAGTCGTCGAAGGGGCTGCCGTACTCCTCCTGCCCCTCGATCACCAGCTTGATCCCGACGGGCGGGCGGCCGCCGTAGACCCGGAGCATGCCCAGGTGGGCGATCACGTTCGACTTGTCGTCGGCGATCCCGCGCGCCCGCAGGGCTTCGGGCAGCCCCCCTTTCGAACTGACGGGGGTCGGCTCGAAGGGCGGGGAGAGCCACAGGGTCGGGTTGCCGGCGGGCTGGACGTCGTAGTGCCCGTAGAGCAGGACCGTCGGTGCGTCCGGGTGCGGGGGCGGGATCTCGCCATAGATGACCGGGGCGGTATCGGGGAGGTCGATGCGCTCGACGGTGGGGACGCCCGCCTCGCGCAGCAGCGAGACGATCAGGTCGTGCGCCTCCAGGACCGGCTCCGCCGGGTAGCCGGGGAAGGCGACCGAGGGGATCGACGCGAGCCGTTCCAGATCGGCCCGGAGGCCGTCCATCAGGGCGTCGACCTGTGTTTCGAGGGTCTGCGAGCCGTCCGCGTCCACCTGCCACCGTCCCTGTGCTCCCCCGGGCGACCCCGCTGAGCTGCGGGATCGGGTTCTCCGATCATCGGCGGGGGGAGCGGTCGGTGGTGTGGCGGAATAGGCCGGACGGGTGCGTTGGTTCATTGGTACATAAAGTACATATGGCCAGAATGATGCTCCACGGAGGTCATCATGGATGTGCTCGTACTCATCGGACGCGTGCTGTTCGTCCTCCTCTTCGCCGGATCCGGGTTCGCGCACCTGACCAAGACCTCACAGATGGCCGGATACACCGCCGCCCGCGGGGTTCCGCTGGCGGTCCCGGCCACGGTGGTGAGCGGGCTGGTCATCGTCGTCGGCGCCATCAGCGTCGCCGTCGGCCTCTGGGCCGACATCGGCGCGCTCGCGCTCGCCGGCTTCTCGTTCTCGGTGGCCCTGCTGATGCACGGCTTCTGGAAGGAGACCGACCCGCAGACGCAGCAGATGGAGCAGACGCAGTTCCTCAAGGACCTCGCGCTGGGCGGCGCTGGACTCCTCCTGTTCGCCTTCTTCGCCTACGCGGGCCACGACCTCGGCCTCATGGTCACCGGCCCGGCGCTCTCCATCGGTTGAGCGGCCGCCGCTCCGCGGTCATCGGCATGAAGCGGGGCGCTGTCTTCGGCGCCCCACGGTCCGCTACGCCGACGCCGCACCTCCCGGGCGGGGATCTTGACCCGTCTGTGGCGTGTCGAAGCACCGCCGTGATCGTTTCTTCAGGCATAGCCCTCATCCCTGCTGCGGAATCGGGAGAACGCGCGGTGACCGCTTGGCAGTACTTCGCCGGGGCCGGCCTGGTGGCGGCGCTCTGCCCGCTGCACGGTCATGTGGCGGTCGCCGGAGACGGCCACGGGCGCGGCGCCCGGGTCGACCTGTGCGTTCCGGCCGGGTCGCGGCCGCGGCCGCCCGCGCCGCCGCCCTCGGTGTCGGCTCCGGCTCCGGCTCCGGCCGTACGGCCGACCGCCCGGGTGCTGCTGCCCGGCCCGGCCGCGCCGACGGTGCGCCACCCGGGGCTGGGGCCGCTCGCCCCCGCGCGGCCCGGCTCGGCGGCGGAGCCCGCCCCGGGGCCGACGGCGCAGGCAAGGCCCGCGCCGGCGCAGCCGCGGGCGGCCGCGGCGGAGGCGGCCGGGGTCACGGAGGCGGCTCCGGGCGAAGGGGTGGCTCCGCACCGGGGCGCAGCGGGGGCCGGGGCGGCGGGGCGGTTCCACGTGCGCCCGTACCACTCCGCGGCCCTGGCGCGGCGCGGCCCGGACGGCATGTCCACCCTGATGCTCATGGTCGTCGTCACGACCCCGGCGGTGCTCGCGGCCGTCGCGCTGCGGCCCCGTTCCAGGAGCCGCGGCTAACGTTCAGTCCGCTCATTTCGACCTACGGAGAACCCTCGTGTCCGAATGGCTGGTCCTGGCCATCGCCATGGCGCTCGTCTGCGCCCTCGTCCTCGCCTTCACCGCGATCCGGCACCGCCGGGTCGCCGACGACGAGGACACCAGCGAAACCCCCGACGTCCTCGAGTACATGGTGATGATGGTCGGCGTGGTCTACGCGATCGTGCTCGGCCTGGCCATCGCGGGCGTCTGGGAGGCGCGCGGCGCCGCCGAGGACAGCGTGCGCCGCGAGGCCCAGTCCCTGTACGAGGTCACCCAGCGGGCTGACGTCTACCCGGCCGCCGTCCGCGACCGGATCCGCGGCGAGGTCAACGCGTACGTGTCCCACACCGTCAGCGTGGACTGGCCGCGGCTGACCTCCGGGGCGCCGGTGTCCCCGGAGGGCGGCGAACTGCTCGGCAAACTGCGCAGCGGCGTCACCCACCAGAGCCCGGGCAACGAGCTGCAGGCGCAGGCCTACCAGCCGCTGCTGGACCACATCGCGGCCGCCGACGACGCCCGCCACGAGCGGACGCAGACCGACGAGTCCACGCTGCCGGGGGTGGTCTGGCTGGGGCTGGTCGCGGGCGGGCTGGTCACCGTGGGGCTGATCTTCACCCTGCAGATCCGGCGCTCGGGACGGGAACTGCTGCTCGCGGGGCTGTTCAGCGCGCTGATCGTGTTCCTGCTGTTCATGGTGTGGAGCTTCGACGCGCCCTTCGGGCGGGACGGGATCGACTCGGCGGCGCCGTTCCAGGACCTGTTCCCGTCCCTGTCCCTGGCCGCCGGGCGCTGATCACCGGGCGCTGATCACCGGGCGCTGGCCACCGGCCCCGCCGCCCGGGGCTCAGCTCCCCGACAGGGACGACTGCCGCCGGCATTCGGCCACCACCCGGGAGTTGCGCAGCGCGTGCGAGATCCGCACGAGGTCGCGCGGACCGTCGGCGGGCGGCGGGGCACCCTCGTCGCTGGCCCCGATGACCCGCCCCTCGGGGTCGGCCGCCCGGGCGCGCACGGCGGCCGCGACCATGGCCGCGTCGGCGACGGCCCGCGCGGTCTCCTCGTCGGCGCCGGCCCCGAGGGCCCGCGCGAGGGCGTCGTCCCGGTGGCGCTGGTCGAAGTACGGGCCGAGGTGCAGGAAGCCGTCGTGGATGTCCGACTCGCGCTGGATCACCCGGATGTCGGCGGCGGACCACCAGGACATCTGGACGCCGACCGGGGTGTGGGGCGCGGAGATCCGGACCTCGTGCCACAGCGGGCCGAGCCGGCGGTACGTGGACCAGTGCTGCCAGCTGTCCGAGAGGCGCTGGCAGAGCAGCGGCAGGACGAACCCGATCGCGCTGACGAGCGCGCCGGCGGCGGCGAGCGGCGGGGCGACGTAGGTGCTCAGGTCGTCGAGCCGGGGGCCGAGGCCGACCCAGCGCCCGATGACGGCGCTCATCTTGGCGGCGTCGTAGCTGAGGTTCAGGATGTAGCCGACGACGATGATCATCAGGCCGGTCCGGAGCCAGCCGCGCACCTGGAGGGACCAGCGCCAGCACATGGCGACCATGACGAAGGCGGCCACGTTGTGCGCGAGCAGGTAGAGGCCGATCATCTGCCCCATGTACGGGGTGTTGGCGTAGAACGTGTCGAAGTCGCGCAGTCGCTCGATCGGTGCGTCACCGAGGAGGAAGAGCGTCATCAGGGTCGTGGTGATTGTGCCGTAGCCCAGGATCCACCGGCGTGAGACCCGCCTGGTCTGCTCGGGCGGGCCGCCGCGCCAGTTGACGATCAGGACCAGGCAGGAAGCGCTGAAGGCGCTCATGAGGCAGTAGACGAGCGGGGCCGAGAAGTTGGTGATGCCGGTCCAGCGGTTGACCGCCATGATGGTGGGCGGGGCGGCGAAGGTGAAGACCGCACCGGCCAGGGTGAGCAGGGCGCAGACCGATCGCAGCAGCGGGTCGCGCCAGTTGTGCCGTAGGGCCGGCAGCTTGAAGGCGAGTGCGATCGCCAGGGCCGCGGCCGGTATGTAGTAGTCCTCGCCGTTCAACGGTCGTTCCTGTGCCCCCGGTATCCGAGCGATGCCTCGATGCGGCCCGCCAGTTGGTCTCGCTGCGCAGGTGCGCGGCGGCTCGCCGATCCGGCGAGCCAGGTCCTGCACCGGCTGCCCAGCAGTAAGCCGAAGGTTTCCGCTTCGGTCTCCTCTTGGACGTCGGCGCGGGTGCGCGCGGCGACCCGGCGTACGGTCTCGCCGATGTCGGCCTCGTCCGTCAGCAGCCGCGCGGCGACGGCGGCGCCGTCGACGTGGTGGCTGCAGTGGCCGGCCTTCATGTGCCACAGCTCGTGCCCGAGGATCACCAGCTGGTGGTCGGGTGCGGTGCGTTCCTCGATGACCACCAGATCGCGGTCCGCCATGTCGAGCCACAGGCCGCTGGCCGTCCCCGGCGGGAACGAGGCCATCCGGAACTCCACCCGGCGGCCGCGGTGCTTGCTCATGCCCTCGCAGAGGGCGGCGTAGAGGTCCACGGGCTCCACGGGCGCGGTCAGGTTGATGCCTGCCACCAGCTCCCCGCACAACCGCCGCTGCTCTCTGCCTATGCTCACCGTTCTCCCCGTCGGCGCGGATCCGGATCAGGACTCAAGGATCAGACCCAGACTTTCGACTGGGTCAGGATTCGTTCGGTTTGACGCTTTCGAGAAGCATGTCCAGCCATTCGGTCACCTTGTCCCGGTGCTTGTCGCTGGGCAGTTGGGCGGCTCTCCAGGCGATGCCCCGTACGCCGTGGTTCTGGAGAAGTCTTGCCAGCGGATCGCCCGCCGAAGCGGCCTGGGCGGGTGCGGTTTCCCGTGCGCGGCCCGCGAAGTCCTGGAGCAGCTGTTGCTCGGTGCGCTGGAGGGCGTCCGTGAGCGCGTCCGCGTCGTGGGCGGTGAGGAATCCGGCGTGTACCCCGAAGAAGCGCTGGATCGCGTCACAGTGTTCCATGGTCGGCCGTCTGTCGCCGTTGATCAGGGCGCCGGCCTGCTGGCGCGACATGGCGGCGCCGTCGGCGATCTCCTGCTGCGTGTAGCGGCGGCCGTTGGGCTTCACGCGGGTACGCCGCAGGAGGTCGAGGCGCTGGAGGAACCGGGTCTGGAGATCGGGCTCGCCGGCGGGCCGGCCGTCCAGCAGGCTCCGCACCACGTCGGCGGGTACGCCCGAGGCCTCGGAGAGGCGGCGCAGGTCGAAGACCTGGTTCAGGTCGCGGCCCAGCTTGCCCGCGAGTTCTGCGACCCGCGTGACGGTGGCTGCCAGGAGCGTGTTGGCCACCGCGACGGGAGCCGGGAAGCCGTCTGTCACCAGTGGTTCTCCTAGATCGCGCGAGGTCGGGGTACGGGCACGTGGTCGGCTCCAGGAATCTATCCGGTCTCTGTCCGTACGGCTAGAACGTGCCACATCTGTGGCGGGATCGAGCTGCCCAGAGGCTGGAATTGCCACAATAGTTGACACTCGAATGAAGTCGGTAGCAGGATCGCCACACGGAAATGAAGATCCAGACCGTAATAAAGATGGGGGGAGCTCTCGGTGCCACATCTCGCAGCGGTGGGCCCGTCCGAAGGGCTCGCCCACATCGTTGGGGAGCGCCTCGCGGGCGAGGAGTCCGCACGCGGCGCCGTGCGGTCGGAGCGACGCAAGGAGATTTTGCGCCAGCGCCGAGAGGAACTGGGGCTGAGCCAGGAGGACCTGGCGGCGCGTTTGCGCATCAGCGTGCGCGCGTACGGCAACTGGGAGCGCGGCCTGGTCAAGGAGTGGACGGACCGCAAGCTGCTCGCCCTGGCCGAGGCCCTGGAAATGAGCGAGCGGCAGTGCTTCTGGCTGTTCCGGATCATGGTCGACCGCGACCCGCCGCCCACCTGGCGCGCGGCCGAGGACAACCGGCTGCCCGACGATCCCGCGCAGCGCGACTACCTGTGTGACTACGCGGCCCTCATGGAGGCCGTGCCCTACCCGAGTTTCCTCGTGGACCACCGCTGGGACGTGGCCCTGACCAACTCGGCCTTCGACCGGCTCTTCCAGTCGGTGCGCCCGCATCCGACGGCCCTGCCGGACGACAACTTCCTGCGCTTCGTGCTGTTCCACCCGGACGCCGCGGCCGTGCTGGAGGACCACGAACCGGCCTGGTGCGTACCGCTGCTGGCCCGGTTCGCGACCGCGCTGGCCGCCGCTCCCGACGACGAGGGGCTGCGCAGCATCCGCCAGGAGGTGGCCCGTGACCCCTTCATGGAGGCCGCCTACCGGTACGGAGTGCCGCACTGGCTGACGACCCACGGGGCCGAGGCCGCCGAACAGGACGGTGCCGTGCGCACCGTGCGCCACCCGGACCCGGGCTGGGGCCTGGTGCGCTGCCGGATGGTGGCGGAATCCGGCCCGATGCTCGACGGCATGGGGCTGACCCGGATGACGCTGGTCCTCTCGACGCCGCAGGGTCTGCCGACGGGTCCGCTGCCCGGCGGTCCGGGAGCGCAGCAGGACCAGCCGCCGCGGCTGCGGGCCGTGCCGTCGCCGGTGGACTGATCCGGCGGGGGAGACTGGTGCCACGAAACGTGGCACTGCGAAGGGCGGTAAGGGCGTGCGGCTGACGATCCTCGGCGGGGGCGGATTCCGGGTACCGCTCGTCTACGGAGCCCTGCTCGGCGATCACGCCGAGGGCAGGGTGTCGCACGTGACGCTGTACGACGAGGACCCCGGCCGGCTCGGCACCATGGCCCGGGTGCTCGCGGACCAGGCCGCCGGGATCGCGGACGCCCCGGCCGTCACGGCCACCACCGATCTCGACGACGCCCTGCGCGGCGCCGACTTCGTGTTTTCGGCCATTCGCGTCGGCGGGCTCGAAGGGCGGGCCGCCGACGAGCGGATCGCCCTGGCCGAGGGGGTGCTGGGCCAGGAGACGGTGGGCGCGGGCGGGATCGCGTACGGCCTGCGGACGGTGCCGGTGGCCCGCGAGATCGCGCGCAGGGTGGCCCGTACCGCCCCCGGGGCGTGGGTGATCAACTTCACCAACCCGGCCGGGGTGGTCACGGAGGCCATGGCCGAGGAGCTCGGCGACCGGGTCATCGGCATCTGCGATTCGCCGGTCGGCCTCGGGCGGCGGATCGCCCGGCTGCTCGGCGCCCGGCCCGAGGACGCCTGGATCGACTACGTCGGCCTCAACCACCTGGGCTGGGTGCGCGGGCTGCGGATCGGCGGGCGCGACGAACTGCCGAGGCTGCTGGCCGACCCGCAGGCGCTGGAATCCTTCGAGGAGGGCCGGCTGTTCGGAGCCGAGTGGCTGCGCTCGCTCGGGGCGATCCCGAACGAGTACCTCCACTACTACTACTACAACCGCGACACGGTACGGGCCTACCAGGAGGCCGAGCAGACGCGCGGGGCGTTCCTGCGCGACCAGCAGCGCGGGTTCTACGCCGAGGCCGGGCGGCCGGATCAGGCGCCCGGGGCGGCGCTGGCCGCCTGGGACCGCACCAGGGCCGAGCGCGAAGCGACGTACATGGCCGAGAACCGCGAGGTCGCGGGGGTCGGTGAGCGCGAGGAGAGCGACCTGGAGTCGGGCGGGTACGAGCAGGTGGCCCTCGCCCTGATGCGCGCCATCGCCCGGGACGAGCGCGCCACCCTGATCCTGAACGTCCGCAACCGCGGGACCCTGTCGGTGCTCGACGCCGAGGCCGTCATCGAGGTGCCCTGCCTGGTCGACGCCAACGGGGCGCACCCGGTCGCCGTCGACCCGCTGCCGCTGCACGCGGTGGGCCTGGTGACCTCGGTCAAGGCCGCCGAGCGGGAGGTCCTCGCCGCGGCGGCGAGCGGATCGCGGGCGGACGCCGTCAAGGCCTTCGCGCTGCATCCGCTGGTGGACTCGGTCGGGGTGGCCCGGCGGCTGGTGGCCGGGTACGCGTCGGAGCATCCGGGGCTGGGCTACCTGCGCTGAGGGCCGCTGGCGGGGCTGCCTGCGCCGAGGTCCGTCGGCGGGGCTGCCCGTGCTGAGCGCCGCCGCGCCGGGGCTGCCCGCGCTGAGGCCGCCGGGCCGCCCGTACTGACGGCCCGTCCACCTGCGGCGACGGCCCCCGCGCCCCGGCCCGGATGGGCTAACGCCGCATGCGGGCGGGCGGGGGCGCTGTGAGAGTGCGAGGTGTGACCACAGCCGAAGGTGCAGCCCCCGCCATATCCGCAGCGGCACCGCCCGTGCTCGACCGGCGATCGCGCAACATCGTGTTCGGCACGATCATGCTCGGCGTACTGCTGGCGGCCCTGGACCAGACGATCGTGGGCACGGCTCTGCCCACGATCGTGGCCGACCTCGGCGGCGGGGACCACATGTCGTGGGTCGTGACCGCGTACCTGCTCACGGAGACGGTCGCGACCGTGCTCGTCGGCAAGTTCGGCGACCTCTTCGGCCGGAAACTGGTCTTCCAGGTCTCCGCCATCGTCTTCATCACCGGTTCCTTCCTGTGCGGCCTCGCGAGCAACATGACCCTGCTCATCGTGTGGCGGGGCATCCAGGGCATCGGAGCCGGCGGGCTGATGGTCACCGCGATGGCCCTCATCGCCGATGTGGTCCCGCTGCGCGAACGCGGGAAGTACCAGGGCGCGATCGGCGCCGTCTTCGGCGTCGCGACGGTCATCGGGCCGCTGCTCGGCGGTCTCTTCACCGACCACCTGACCTGGCGCTGGGCCTTCTACGTCAACGTGCCGATCGCGATCCTGGTCGTGGTGGCGGCCGCGAGGACGATCCCCTCCGTGCGCGCCGCCGGCAAGCCGGTCATCGACTACCTGGGCATCGCGATGGTCGCGATCGGCGCGAGCTCGCTGATCCTGGCCACGAGCCTGGGCGGGAACGAGTACGCCTGGAGCTCGCCGCTCATCGTCGGGCTCTTCGTGGGCGGTGTCGTGGCACTGGCGCTGTTCTGCCTGGTGGAGACGCGTGCCGCGCAGCCGATGCTGCCGATGCGGCTGTTCCGCAACCCCGTCTTCTCGGTCTGCTCCGTCCTCAGCTTCGTCGTCGGCTTCGCCATGCTCGGCGCGATGACCTTCCTGCCGACGTACCTGCAGTACGTGGACGGGGACTCGGCCACGGTCTCGGGCGTACGGACACTGCCGCTGGTCATCGGCCTGCTGATCGCGTCGGTCTTCAGCGGCAACGTCACGAGCAAGACCGGGCACTACCGGATCTTCCCGATCGTCGGCTGCGCCGTGATGGGCCTCGGGCTGTACCTGCTGTCGCTGATGGGGCCGCAGTCCAACGCCTGGCTGGAATCGCTGTACATGTTCGTCCTCGGCGTCGGCATCGGCCTGTGCATGCAGGTGCTGACCATCGCCGTGCAGAACACCGTGGACTACGCCGACCTCGGCACCGCGACCTCGGGCGTCACCTTCTTCCGCACCCTCGGCAGCGCCTTCGGGACCGCCGTCTTCGGCACGATCTACGCCAACACCCTGAAGCCCGCGCTGACGAAGGGGGTGGAGGAGGCCGCGCGCGCCACCGGCCAGGACCCGCAGCAGCTGGGCGCGGCGGCGCAGAGCCCGCAGGGCGTGCACGGCATGGATCCGGCGGCGGCCGGGCCGGTCATCGACGCGTACGCGGACACCCTGCACACGGTGTTCCTGTGGACCGTGCCGGTGGCGGTGGTCGGATTCGTCGTCGCGCTGTTCCTCAAGCAGGTCAAGCTGCGCGACAGCGCGCGGGCCGGTTCCACGGACATGGGCGACGGCTTCGGCTCGCCCGCCACGGCCTCCGGGGACTCGGCGAAGCTGCTGGAACTGGCGGTCGGCAAGCTGGTGCGGAGCATGGGGCCGGAGACGGCGCGCGGGATCGTGAACTCCTCGGACACCCGACTGGACATGGCCGGCGCGTGGGCGGTGATGCAGGTGGACCTGCTGACCCGGACGGTCGGCTACGCGAGCCTCGGACTCATCGCGTCGCGCCGGCACCTGCCCCCGGAGGTACTGCTGCCGGTCTTCGAACGGATGGTGGACGAGGGCTACATGACGCGGCAGAACGGCTTCTACACGCAGACCCCGGCGGGGGAGCGGGAAGCCGGCGTCATCTCGGCCGCGTGGGCCCAGTGGCTGGGCGACCAACTGGAGAAGGACCGGGGCCGTCCGCGCAGCGCGGAGCTGCGGGCCGCGGCGGACGCGATCGCGAAGCGCCTGCTGGCGGAGGACCTGGGCGACGGGAACTTCGCCCCGCGCGCGATGGCGGGGCGGCCGTAGCCCCGGACGGGGAACTCCCCGGCGGATCTGGACGTCTGGTGGGGAAAGGGGTTCTTACGGGTCCTACGGGTTCTACGGGTGCGGGGGTGCCGGGATGCGGATCACACTGGCTGAAGAGGTCATGTTGCTGTCGCTGGACGACGAGTCCGGGTCGGTCAAGCAGCGGCAGTCGGTGAACTGGGCGGTGGCGGGCGCGCTCCTGCTCGAACTGGTCCTCGCGGAGCGGGTGCGGGTCTCGGGCAAGCACCTGGAGCTGGTGGACGCCCCGCCCACCGGGGAGGAACTGCTCGACGGCCGGATCGAGTCGATACGGGCCTGGATGCGCGGCCGCGCCAGGCGCCGGGTGTCCGAATGGCTGACGAAGGACCAGGCCAAGGCCGTCGGCCCGGTCGTGGAGCGGCTGGTCGGGCGCGGGGTGGTCGTGGAGGAGCGGCGCAAGGCCCTCGGGGTGTTCCCGGTGCGCCGCTATCCGGAGGCCGACGGGGCGGCGGAGCGCGAACTGCGCGAGCGGCTCGCCTCCGCGGTCTCCAAGGGCGCCGAGCCGGACGAGCGGACGGCGGGCCTCATCACGGTGATCCACGCCGCCGGCCTGCACGGCCTGGCCTTCCCGGGGATCCCGCGCAAGGAGATCACCGCACGCACGGCGGAGATAGCCGACGGGCAGTGGGCGGCCGAGAGCATCCGCACCGCGATCCGCGACATGCGGCTGGCGATGGCCGCGATCACCGTGGCGACGGCGGCGACGGTGACGAGCTAGGACGTCTGGGTGGGGTAGTCGTACGAGGCCACGTGCGGGAGGGCCCGGGTGAGTTCGGGCCGCCAGGCGCGCAGGACCGCCACGGACGGCGCGTAGAGGGCCGCCGGGAACTCGGCCGGGGCGAACCAGGACCAGCGGGCGATCTTGTGGGGCTCGGTGACCGTGGCCGTGCCCGCGGCCGACGAGGTGACGGCCGCGGCCGTCAGCTGGGTCCGGCCGGAGTCGGCGGCGAGCAGGACCGACACGATCCGGATCTCCTCGGGGGCGGCCCGCAGCGCGGTCTCCTCGGCCAGTTCGCGGGCGGCGGCCTGTTCGAAGCCCTCCCCGGGGTCGACCTTGCCGCCGGGCAGCTCCCAGCGCCCGTCGTGCGCCTGGCCGAGCAGTACCCGGCCGTCGGGGCCGACCACGACCACGCCGACGCCGACGACGGCGTGCGGGCGGGGGACGGCGCGCCCGCCCGGCGCGCCGGGGTCGTGGGGTTCGGTCCGCCCGGCGGGTTCTGTACTCATGTGCGTCCTTCGGTGGATCGGGGTGCTGGGGCGGCGTGCGGTGCGGCCCGGCTGCGACCTTACGTCCCCGAGTGCCGTGCGGGTTTCGGCCCGGCGTCGGCCGCGCAGGCTTCACGCGGTCCGATCGTCGTACGGCGCATCGGTTCCGGGCGACGGTGCCCCAGGCGAACCAGCCGCACGTGCTGCTCGGCGCCACGCGTTCCGGGCTGCGCGATCCGGCCGTGTTCGAGGCCGCCGCGCGGGCCTTCCCGCCGGGGGCGGCCTGGCTGGGACTGGGCGCCGAACCGCTGTCCGGGGTACTGGCCACGGCCGGCCTGGACAACCGCTGGAGTGCCCCGGTCGACGAGCGGGTTCGTGCCCGTCGGAGACGCCGTCACCCACACCAACCCGACGCTCGGGCAGGGCACTTCGCTCACCCTGTGGACCGCGCGCAGGGTGGCCCGTACGGCTCACCAGGACCCGGGATCGGTACGGTTCGCCGCCGAATACCACGCCTGGGCGGCGCGCACCCTCAAGCCCTGGTTCGACTTCCAGGTGGTCGCGGACGGGGCCGTCGGGGAACGGTTCGCGACCCGCGCCGGGCGCACGGGGACGGCCCGCGAGGGTCCGGCACCTGGTCGATCCGCCGGAGCGGACGTACGCCGACCCGCAGATCCGCGCGCGGGTGTCGCGCTGGCTGGCGGCGCGGCCCGACTACACGCCGAACTCCGCCGGCCCGAGCCGGGCGGAATGGGAGGAGCCGACATCCGGCGGACGGCCGGTGGCCGGGCGGCCGCCCGCGGATCAGTTGGTGGACCCCAGCACCTCGCCGAGGTCGTAGCCGACGACCTCCTCCAACTGGGCGTACGTACAGCTCCGCGGCTCCCGGTCCGGCCGCATGCGGCGGAACTGCGCGGTGTGTCGGAAGCGGTCGCCCTCCATGTGGTCGTAGGCCACCTCGCAGACCTGCTCGGGGCGCAACGGCACCCAGGACAGGTCCTTCTTCCCGGTCCAGCGGCTCTGCGCCCCTGGCAGCCGGGCGCTCTCGTGGGCGGCCTCCTCGGCCCAGGCGGCCCACGGGTGACCTGCGGGGTCGGGCATCCGGAGCGGTTCGAGCTCGTCGATCAGCTCGGCTCGGCGCTTCATCGGGAAGGCGGCGCAGACGCCCACGTGCTGGAGGGTGCCGTGGGCGTCGTACAGCCCCAGGAGCAGCGATCCGACAATCGGACCGCTCTTGTGGAAACGGAAACCCGCGATGACGGCGTCGGCCGTACGCTCGTGCTTGATCTTGAACATGAGGCGGGCATCGGGCCGGTAGGGGAGATCGAGGGGTTTGGCGACGACCCCGTCGAGCCCGGCGCCCTCGAATCGTTCGAACCACTCCCGTGCGAGCGCGGGGTCGGTGGTTGCGGGCGCGAGGTGGACGGGGGGCCTAGCGGTGGAGAGCATGCGGGTCAGCGCGGTACGGCGGTCGGCGAGCGGGGTCTCGAGGAGCGCCTCGTCGCCCAGCGCGAGGAGGTCGAAGGCCACGAACGAGGCGGGGGTCGTCTCGGCGAGCAGTTTCACCCGGGAGGCGGCGGGATGGATCCGCTCGCTGAGCCGGTCGAAATCGAGCCGCCCGCCCTGGATGACGACGATCTCTCCGTCGACGACGCACCGGTCGGGCAGATTGGCCTTCAAGGCCGCGGCCAGCTCGGGAAAGTACCTGGTCAGGCTCTTGCCGGTGCGGCTGCCGAGCTCGATCTCGTCCCCGTCCCGGTGGACGATCGCGCGGAAGCCGTCCCACTTGGCCTCGTACTGCATGCCCGGTGGGATCGTGGACACGGATTTGGCGAGCATCGGCTTCACGGGTGGCATGACCGGCAGATCCATGTCTCCGATTCTGGGGTGGTACGCCCGGGCCCGCTCGGTGTGCGGGTCCGCGCGGGTCCGCCTACCGTGGCGCACATGGGTGCAGCGGGCAAAGCGATCGAGCTGGAGGCGGGCGGCCGGGCCGTCAGGCTGTCCAGCCCGGACAAGGTGTACTTCCCCGAGCGCGGCCTCACCAAGGGGGACGTGGCCGCCTACTACCTCGCGGTCGCGGACGGGATCACCCGCGCCCTGCGCAACCGGCCCACGACCCTGGAGCGGTTCCCGGACGGGGTGGAGGGCGAGTCCTTCTTCCAGAAGCGGGCTCCGAAGAACCTGCCCGACTGGATCCCCACCGCCCACATCGCCTTCCCGAGCGGACGCACCGCCGACGAGATCTGCCCGACCGAGCCGGCCGCCGTCCTGTGGGCCGCCAACCTGGGCTGCCTCACCTTCCACCCCTGGCCGGTCCGGCGGGAGGACACCGACCGTCCCGACGAGCTGCGCATCGACCTGGACCCGCAGCCGGGCACCGACTACCACCACGCGGTCGCGGTCGCCCACGAACTGCGCGTTCTGCTGGAGGAGTTGGGCCTGCGCGGCTGGCCCAAGACCTCGGGCGGCCGCGGCCTGCACGTCTTCGTGCCGATCGCGCCGCGCTGGACCTTCACCGAGGTCCGCAGGTGTGCCATCGCGATCGGCCGGGACCTGGAGCGCCGGATGCCAGGGAAGGTCACCACCGCCTGGTGGAAGGAGGAGCGCGGCGAGCGGATCTTCGTCGACTACAACCAGACGGCGCGCGACCGCACCATCGCCTCGGCCTACTCCATCCGCCCGCGCCCGCACGCCCCGGTCTCCGCACCGCTGCGCTGGGACGAGCTGGACGAGGCGGAGCCGCGCGACTTCGACATCGTGACGATGCCGGCCCGCTTCGCGGAACTGGGCGATCTGCACGCCGACATGGACGAGCACGCCTTCGCCCTGGATGCCGCGCTGGAACTGGCCGACCGTCACGAACGGGACCACGGTCTCGGCGATATGCCGTACCCCCCGGACTACCCGAAGATGCCGGGCGAGCCCAAGCGGGTCCAGCCGAGCCGCGCGAAGCACGAGGACTGACGCGCCGGCCTCTCCGTTCCGCGGGGCATGGGGAACTCCTGCCGTGCCGTGCCGTGTCCTTGGTGCGAGCGAGGGCGGGCAGCGCATTCTCTCTCAATAAAAACACGAACGATCGTGCTAATATCTCCTCATCATCCTGACCCGCCAGCTCTGTCTGGCCACTCTGAGGAGATCCGGAGAACCGGGCATGCACCCCATGGCTTCACTCCTGAGCACGACCCTCAACATCACCGCCCGGGTCGCCCCGGGCCCGGTCGGGCGGGTGGCGTTCGCGCTGTTCGTGCGGCCGCTCGGCCGCCCGAAGGTGAAGCCGGGCGAAGCGGAGGTCATGGCCCGGGCCGTGACCGGCCGGCTCGTCGTGGACGGGATATCCGTGACCACGTACCGCTGGGGCGACGGCGACCGGCCGGTTCTCATCGTGCACGGCTGGACCTCGCGCGCCTCGCGCTTCGCCGGCTTCGTCGAAGCGCTGCTGGCCGAGGGCCGGACCGTGGTCTCCTTCGACGCACCCGGTCACGGCGAGTCCGGCGGCCGGGCCACCACCATCCTCCGGCAGCGCGAGATCATCCGCCGACTGCACGCGCGGTACGGGGAGTTCTCGGGCGTCCTGGCCCACTCCTTCGGGGTGATCTCCACCTTCTTCGCGCTGCGGGACGGGATCCGGGCCGACCGGATCGCCGGGATCGGCGCCATCGCCGACTTCGACTTCCTCACGGAGAGGTTCCGCGCGATGCTGGGCGTGAACCAGGCCGTCGAAGACGCCATGCGGCGCCACATCCAGCGGCGGCTCTTCCCTGCCGAGCCCGACATCTGGCCCCGCTTCGACGCGTGCCGCCACCCCGAGGAGATCCCCTCGCGGATCCTGCTCGTGCACGACGCCGACGATGACACCGCGGCCCCCGGCCAGTCCCGCGCCCTCGCGGCGGCCTACGGGGAGCGGGCCCGCCTGATCGAGACGAGCGGGCTCGGCCACCGCCGCATCCTCCTCGACCCACACGTCATCGCGACCACCGTCGAGTTCCTGAACGAAACCCCGTCGCAGACCTGTGCGGCGAGTCCGACCGAGCCCGCGGGAGCGACCAGATGACCTCCATCCACCCCGAACCCAGCGCGCCCGCACCCGTCTCGGAACCCGCGCCCGCGCCGGCGAGCGTCCCGGGGAAAGGAGCAGAGGGCGGCCCCGGGGCCGGGCGGGTGCTCGCGCTGGCCAGTGCCGTCACCTTCCTCGCCTTCCTCGACGCCACGGTCGTCAACGTCGCCTTTCCCGACCTGCGCCGGGCCTTCCCCGAGGTGTCGCTGGCCCGCCTGACCTGGGTCGTCAGCGCCTACGCCGTACTGTTCGCCGCCCTGCTCGCCGCGGCCGGCCGGCTCGCGGACACCCTGGGCCGCCGGGCCCTCTTCCTCGGCTCGACCCTCGCCTTCACCCTGACCTCGCTCGCCGCCAGCGCGGCCCCCACCGCCGAACTGCTCATCCTGGCCCGCGCCTTCCAGGGAGCGGCCGCCGCCGGGATGATCCCCGCCGCGCTGGGCCTCGTACTGGCCCACACCCCGCCCGCCCGCCGGGCCGCCGCCCTCGGCGCCTGGTCGGCGGCGGGCGGGCTGGCCGCCGCCGTCGGCCCGAGCATCGGCGGACTGCTCGTCGAGTGGTGGGACTGGCGCGCGATCTTCCTCATCAACGTCCCGCTCGGCCTGGCCGTCGCCTGGGCCGCCGCCCGCGTCATCCCCCGGGAGCCCCGCACCGGACGCCGGCTCCCCGACCCCGTCGGTACGACGGCCCTCGCCCTCGGCATCGGGGGAGTGGTGGCCGGGCTCTCCCAGGGCGCGGAGTGGGGCTGGACCGACCCGAAGGTGCTCGTCCTGGTCATCGGCGGCGCCCTGGCGGGCGCCTTGGCGCTGCGCCGCTCGCGCAGCCATCCCGCCCCGGCCGTCGACCGGGACCTGTGGCGCGACCCGCTGTTCGCCCGCGCCAACATAGGCGCCCTGCTCTTCGGCGCCGCCATGTACGCGTGGCTGCTGAGCGGCCCGTCCTACCTCATCGAGCGCTGGAACTACTCGGTCCTGCAAGCGGGCTTCGGCGTCACACCGGGCGCCCTCTTCGCCGTGGCCGGTGCGCTCGTCGTCGGCCGCCGGGTCCCCGCCCGCCTCCAAGGGGCCGCCGTCACCGTCGGATCGCTGCTCTTCGCCGCCAACGCCCTGCTGCTGTGGGGCTGGGCCGGGGAGTCCACCTCGTACGCCCAGATCTTCCTGCCCGCAGGCCTCCTCGGCGGCCTCGGCATCGGCGTCGTGGTGACCGCCCTGTCCACGACGGCCTCGGCCGGCCTCCCGCCGCAGCGCTTCGCGGCCGGTACCGGCCTGCTGATGACGGCCCGGCAGCTCGGCGGGGCGCTCGGCGTCGCCGGCGCGGCGGCCCTGCTCACCGGGGGCGGCCCGGGGGACCAATGGCGCGGGGTCTTCCTGTTGACCGCGTTCGCCGCGCTGGGCGCGGCGGTCGCGGGCGCCTCGATGCGGCTCAGCGGTCCGGCGAAGCCGGCGCGGCCGGGAGACTGACGACGGGGGCGTCGCCGGCGGAGAAACCGGCGACGGGGAACGCGAGTACGGGCGGCCGCTCCGGGAGTTCCTCCGGGGCGGCCGTCGCCGCGCGCAGCCGGGCGAGGATGCCCCGCGCGGCCCGGTCGTAGGCCGTGGTGTCCTCGTGCAGCACGGAGTGCGCGTTGGACAGCTCCATCATCGCCATGATCTCGAAGGCGAGCTGTTTCACGTCCTCGACGTCGGACCCGGCCGACTCGGCGAACCCGCCCGCCAGCCGGGCTTCGTCGAGCAGCCGTTCCATGTACCGCGTCCAGTCGCCGCGGATCTTGGCGATCTCGTCGTGGACGGGCCCGGGGCGCGAATCGAACTCGGCGGAGGCGGAGTAGAAGAAGCAGCCGCCGGGGAAGACCCGGCGGCCGGAGTAGCCGAGCCAGCTCTCGCACAGCCGCCACACCTTGGCGAGGCCGGCGGGCTCGTCCCGTACGGGCCGCACGACCTGCTCGACGAAGACGGCCCGGGCGGCCTGCACGGTGGCGAGCTGCAACTCCTCCTTGGAGCCGAAGAGGGCGAACACGCCGCTCTTGCTCAGCCCCAGGTCCGTGGCGATCTTCCCCAGTGACAGCCCCTCCAGGCCGTCCACCGAGGCGGTGCTCATCGTCCGTTCCAGGACGGCCCGCCGCGTCTGGTTCCCGCGTTCCACGCGTCCGTCTGCCATGCCGCCATGGTACCGAATTCACCGCACGCACGGTCGTTCACTCTGAGCTGTTGATCAGGCGTTGATCGGACGTCCATCGCCCCCGGACAGGCTCTGCGGCATGTCGATGAACACCACCGATACCTATACCGCCACTGCCACCGCCACCCCGGCCTGGTACGAGCTCGCCCTCTGCGCCCAGACGGGCCCGGGCTTCTTCTTCCCGGAGCCCGGCTCCTCACTGCGCGACGCGAAGCGGCTGTGCGGTGCCTGCGAGGGCCGCAAGCCCTGCCTGGACTACGCCCTGGCCAACGACGAACGCTTCGGCGTCTGGGGCGGCCTCTCCGAAGCCGAGCGCCAGGCCCTGCGCCGCCGCCCCTGACCGCCCGGCGACCGTGCCGGGCGGCCCCGGCCGGGCGGCCCCCGACCTGCTGGCGGTGTCACCCCAGCAGTTCCAGGATCCGCGAGGTCCCGGTGCCACCCGGCGGCGCGGGCGGCCGGGCGCCGGGATCGGCGAAGGCGATCGTGTGGACGACGGCCTCCAGGATGGCCGTGTACGCATCGGCGTGCTCGGTGGCAGCGCTGGTGAGGTCGAGCAGGAGCAGGTGGCGTCCGTCCGGATACGCCGTGACGGCCCTGGCCTGGAACAGCCCCCGGTCGATGCCAGGGACGGGGAAGACCCCGGAGACCAGGGCGCACGGGAGGCCCGAGGCCAGGTCCAGGAACCGGCGCGCCGAGCCGCTCGCGGGCGCGGACCGGGCGAGGGCCAGCGCCATCCGTGCCACCCCGGCCGCTGCGCCGGCCCCGGCACCGGCGTCTTCGGCGGGCCGGACGGCGAGGGAGAACAGCGAGGTGGAGACGGTCTCCGGGCCCTCGGGGTGCAGGCCGACCGCGGTGTGGACCAGGCGCTGTCCGGGCTGACCGGCCAGTTCGTCGAGGCAGTCCATCAGCCGGGCGAGCTGCGACCCCGCCCCGGCACCGGCATCCGCACCGGCATGCGCACCGTCGGCGAAGCCGCCCAGGGCCCCCAGGACTGCGGCGACCTCCTCCAGGTCGCCCCGGTCCCCGGGGCCGATGTCGTGGAACCCGGGCGGCAGCCGGAACCAGAACGGTGGGACGGAGGGGTGCGTCACGGTTGCACCAGCGTCCAGAGGCGGGCCGACCTCGCGACCGTGGACGGACCGTCCTCCACGGCGATACGGGTGCCGTCGACCACCGTGGAACCGCGGTCGACGGATTCGTCGTCGCCGGTGTAGTCGGCGGCCGCCGTCGCCGCTCCGGTGCCGGCCACGGCCACCCCCACCCGCTCCCTGACCTCCGGTGTCGACGACCGCAGGGCCCACGCGGCCAGCGGGCTCTCCACCTTCCGCAGCTCGTCGGCCGTGTGCCACGTCGTACGGGCGAACGCGCCCGCGCCCGGCGAGACGCCCGCCAGGGCGCCGGCCTCGGGGACCGCCATGGCCGCGCGGGCGGCGAGCGTACCGGCCCTGGCGCCCGAGGCGACCGCGGCCACGCCCGGGACGGCGCCGAGGCCGTCGCCGAGCAGCGTCACGCTGTTCTTCCAGAACGCGGCGTCGAACTTGCCCCGGGTGAAACCCTCGGTCAGCGGCCGCCGGAAGCCCGGGTCCGCGAGGTGCGCGGTCAGGGCGGCCAGCGAGAGCCCGCCCGCGACCAGCATGACCGCCATCCCGGCCGGCGGGAAGAAGAGGGCGACGGCCGCACCGGCCGCTCCCAGAATGGCCGCGGCGTTCGAGAGGGCGTCCGCGGGATCGTTGACGATCTTGTTCCAGACCGACTCCAGCACCCCGGGCTCCTTCGGAGCCAGCCGCTCCGCCGTCGCGGTCAGCGTGTCCGCCACCCGGCGGGCCGCGGCCGAGTGTTCCGAGGCCAGTTCGCGGGCCAGGCGGCGGGCATCGGTGAGGGCCTCGTCGGTGGTGGCCGCGGCGGCCTGGGACGCGTAGCGGGCGGCCAGGGTGCGGTGGGCGGCCAGGGTGTCGTGCCAGCCGGTCAGCCGGCGCGCCGCCTCCGCCAGGGAGGTGTGGGCCGCGTGGAGGTGCCGGGGGAGCTCCCGCGACAGCGAGGCGCGGAAGGCGGTGGCGGCCTCGCCCTGCCAGGCCGAGCTGTGGGAGACCAGGGCGTCGACGACGCGGGAGGTCTCCGCGAGGCAGTCGGCCGAGGAGCGGAGCTTCTTCGCCAGGGCCCGGACCGCGTCCGGGTTCCCCGGGGCAGGGTCGAAGCCGAGCGCGGGGGAG
This sequence comes from Streptomyces sp. CA189, assembly GCF_056428985.1. NCBI lineage: Bacteria > Bacillati > Actinomycetota > Actinomycetes > Kitasatosporales > Streptomycetaceae > Streptomyces > Streptomyces sp. CA189. The sequence continues at coordinate 40,714 of NZ_JBWJVM010000055.1, forward strand.
GCGGTCGCGGGGGAGCCGGCCGCCGGGGAGTCAGCCACGGGCGGGCGCCGCCTGCCGGAAGGCCGCGCGGATGGCCTCGTCGAGCTCCGCGTACTCGGCGGCGCTGCGGCGCACACCCGCGCGTACGGCCTTGATCCGCCCGGCGAGCTCCTTGGTGCCGTGGCCCCATCTCTCCTGGAAGCCGTCGCACGCCGCGTCGAGGTCCGCCGTGCCCAACTGGTCGGCCCGGACGTGGTCCAGCTCCCGCCGGGCCTCGCGCAGCGCGGCCAGCGAGGTGTCCAGGGCGTTGGTGAGGCGGGCCAGTTGGTCGATCTCGACCTGGAGCGGCGTCATGGCGGTCATGACGCGAAACCCTGGCAGAGCGGGGCTCTGCCAGGGCAATCGTCGTCACCCGCCCGAGCGAGCGGAAACCGGTCAGGTCAGCGGACCCATGGCCAGCCGACCCATGGCCGGACGACTCAAGGCCGGACTCAGGCCTTGCGGGCCGCGATGCGCGCCGCGCGGGCGGCGAGGCGCTCGTCGAACTTGCGGGCCTCGGAGTCCAGGCCGTTCATGAAGAGGCCGAGCTCCTCCTGGGCCTTCTGCCCGTCGGGGCCGAGGCCGTCGATGTCCATGATCTTCAGGAAGCGGATCACGGGGCTCAGCACGTCGTCGTGGTGGATCCGCAGGTTGTAGACCCCGCCGATCGCCATCTGCGCGGCCATCCGCTCGAAGCCGGGCATGCCGTGTCCGGGCATCCGGAAGTCGACCACGACGTCCCGTACGGCCTGCATCGTCAGGTCCGGGGCGATCTCGAAGGCCGCACCCAGCAGGTTGCGGTAGAAGATCATGTGCAGGTTCTCGTCCTGCGCGATGCGGGCCAGCATGCGGTCGCAGACCGGGTCACCGGACTGGTGGCCGGTGTTGCGGTGCGAGATGCGGGTCGCGAGCTCCTGGAAGGCCACGTACGCCACGGAGTGCAGCATCGAGTGGCGGTTGTCGGACTCGAACCCCTCCGACATGTGCTGCATCCGGAATGCTTCCAGCTTGTCCGGGTCCACGGCGCGCGAGGCCAGCAGGTAGTCGCGCATCACGATGCCGTGGCGGCCCTCCTCGGCGGTCCAGCGGTGCACCCAGGTGCCCCAGGCGCCGTTGCGGCCGAAAAGCGAGGCGATCTCGTGGTGGTAGCTGGGGAGGTTGTCCTCGGTCAGCAGGTTCACGACGAGCGCGATCTTGCCGATCTCGGTGACCTTGGACTGCGCCGGGTCCCAGGCTTCGCCGTCCTCGAAGAAACCGGGGAAGTTCCGGCCGTCGCTCCACGGGACGTACTCGTGGGGCATCCAGTCTTTGGTGACTGTCAGATGGCGGTTGAGTTCCTTCTCGACCACCTCTTCCAGCGCGAACAGCAGCTTGGCGTCGGTCCACGCCTCCGAGCTGCCGAGGTGGGGAGAGGTGATCGTCACGGGTACTCCTGAGTGCAAAGCGAATTACCTACGGTTCCGTAGCCTACGGAGTCGTAGGTTAAGCGCGACATCAAGACCAGCCAAGCCCCAGAGGCGACTCTGTCCGGTTACGTCCCGTTATCTGTGCAGTTTGAAGGGGGGGTGTGGCGTGGCCCGAAGGGACCAAAGTCACGCGAGTAGGTGGTCCGCGGCTCCCGCCTTGACGGCTGAGATCAGCGCACGGAGCGCCTCGATGGAGTCGGTGACGTAGGCGGTCGAGTCGGTGGTTCCGATGTACGCCTTCCCCTCGGCGTCCCGCCCGAAGCGGAAACAGTTCGCCCCCTCGCTGCAGAATGCCTCGTCCCACGCGATGCCGGCCGTCGCCGACGGGGTCGCTGGGGTGGTCGCGGTCGTGGTCGTCGTGCCCATGTCGTTCTCTCGTCTCCTCGTCGGATCCGGTCAGGTGGTCAGTCAGCCGGTCGGCCGGTCGGTCCGGTCAGAGGGTCTGTGCGATGGCGCGGATGAAATCGCGGGAGTCGCGGGCCGGCAGTGCCAGGGAGCGCAGCCGCTCCAGCAGGCCCCGGTAGCGGAGCAGCTTCATCTGCGAATCGAGCAACATCGAGCCGTGCGAACTGTCCAGCTGCACGGTGTCCAGCTCGCTGATCCTGGCGGCCGCGTACGTGAAGGACTGGCCGGCGCCGGGGAACCCGCCGGCGGTGAACGGAATCACGCGCACGGTCGTACGCGCCCGCTCAGACTGCTCCAGTATGTGTTCGAGCTGCGCCCGCGCCACTTTCGGACCGCCGAACTGCATGCGGAGTGCCGCCTCGTGCACGACCGCCTCGTACAACGGCGGTGCCTCGCGGGCGAACACCTGCTGGCGGTGCATCCGCAGGGCGAGCCGGGCCTGCAGGTCGGGCTCGGGCAGCGGGGGGTCGGCGGTGTCGAAGACGGCTCGCGCGTGCGCCTCGGTCTGCAGCAGCCCGGGTATGTGCGTGGTCACGGCGGTGTGCAACTCGACGGAGTGGTGCTCCAGTTCGCAGATGTCCAGGAGTCCGGGCGGCAGCATCCCCCGGTGCTGCTCCCACCACCCCTTGTCGCGCTCCTGGGTCATCGAGGCGAGCAGGTCGACCAGCCCCGTGTCGGGGCAGTCGTAGTTGAAGGCGAGGGTGCGGACACGCTCGGCGCTGATCGCGATCCGGCCGGATTCGATGTTGGGGATCCGGGTGCGGTCCACCCCCATGAGTGCCGCGGCCTGCTGCACCGTCATGCCCGACTGCTCGCGGAGTTTGCGCAGCTCGGAGCCCAGGCGCTGCTGGCGTGCGGTCGGCGTACTCCTGGGTGGCACAGGGTCCCCTCTCCTCCGGCCGGGGCATGCGGGAGCGCCCGCACGAGTCCGGAAATGCCATGAGAAAACATCAAGTCGTCGTACAAGTAGTAGCACTGTGCACCACGTTGCGCTACGGTCGGTAGCGCAAGTCTCACACGGGGCGACCTTCGGCTCTTGTATGACCACACGGCATCCACGCATTCAGTACCTCAGAACCTTGGAGCAGCACGATGACGGGCACTCTCCGTGGCCTGCGGTCGGTCCACGAGTTCCGGCAGGCCCCGCCAGGGGCGGAGAAACTGAGCTACTCCATAGGCCTGCCGGGCGGCGCCCACTGTGCGGGCAGCGCCCGCGGCGCCCTGCGGTCCCTCCTCGTCCGGCACGGACTGCCCGACCTGTGTGACAACGCGGCCCTCGCCGCCTCCGAACTCGTGGCCTGCGCCTACCGGTTCACGCCCGACAAGGAGATGGTGCTCAAAGTCCGCTGGCAGTTCGACGCGCTGCGGATCGTCGTCTTCGACCAGCACCCCGCGCACTCCTCGCCCGCGGCGAGCGAGGAGTGCCGCATCCGGCGCAGCCGCGGGATGTGGCTGCTGTCGGCGGTGGTCGAGGCCTGCGGCGGGGACTGGGGGCTCACCCCGGTGCTCACCCCGATGGGCGGCACCAAGTCCTGGGCATTACTGCCCCTGTCGCGTTAGCGCTCTCTCATCACCTGTTCCCGTCATTCGTGCCACAGCGACCGGCGGACCTCCTCGGCCGTCGTCGGCCGCAGCCCGTCGTCGAGCAGCAGCCACCGCGTGATGCCGATCGACTCCAGGAACGGCACGTCATGGCTCGCCACCACGAGCGCCCCCTCGTAGGAATCCAGGGCGTCGGTCAACTGCCGTACGCTCGCCAGGTCCAGGTTGTTCGTCGGCTCGTCCAGCATGAGCAACTGCGGGGCGGGTTCCGCGAGCAGCAGCGCCGCCAGTGTCGCCCGGAACCGCTCGCCGCCCGACAGCGTGCCGGCCGGCCGGTCCGCCCGCGCTCCCCGGAACAGGAAGTGCGCGAGCCGCGCCCGGATCAGGTTGTTCGTCGCGTGCGGGGCGAAGCGCGCCACGTTCTCCACGACCGAGCGCTCGTCGTCCAGTACGTCGAGCCGCTGCGGCAGGAACCGGGCCGGGACGTGGGCCGCCGAATCGCCCGACCGCGGGGCCAGTTCCCCGGCGATCGTGCGCAGCAGCGTGGTCTTGCCCGAGCCGTTGGCCCCCACCAGCGCGATCCGCTCCGGACCGCGCAGCTCCCACTCGCCCGCGATCGCGGCGCCGTGGACGGGGTGCAACCCGCTCAGGGTGAGCACACGGCGGCCCGGCGGGACCTGGGTGGCGGGCAGTTTGATGCGGATCTCGGCGTCGTCGCGAACCGCCAGCGCCGCCTGGTCGAGGCGTTCCTCGGCCTCCGCCAGCTTTTCGGTGTGCATGATGCGGTGCTTGCCCGCCGACTCCTGCGCCGCGCGCTTGCGGGCACCCATGACGATCTTCGGCTCACGCTTGGTCTCGAACATCTTCTGGCCGTAGCGCTTGCGCCGGGCCAGTTTGGCCTGTGCCTGCGCCAGTTCGCGCTTCTGCCGCTGTACGTCGCCCTCCGCGACCCGGACCATTCGCTCGGCCGCCTCCTGCTCGGCCGCGAGCATCTCCTCGTAGCCCGTGAAGTTTCCGCCGTACCAGCGGAGTTCTCCGTCGCGCAGGTCGGCGATCTGGTCGACCCGGTCGAGCAGCTCCCGGTCGTGGCTGACCAGGAGCATCACCCCGGACCAGGATTCGACGGCCGCGTACAGCCGGCGTCGGGCCCGCAGATCGAGGTTGTTGGTGGGCTCGTCCAGCAGCAGGACGTCCGGACGGCTCAGCAGCAGGGCGGCCAGCCGGAGCAGCACGCATTCCCCGCCCGACAGTTCGCCGGTGGTGCGGTCCAGCCCGATCCGGCCGAGCCCGAGCTGGTCGAGGGTGGCGAGGGCCCGCTCCTCCACGTCCCAGTCGTCGCCGACCGCCGCGAAGTTCGCCTCGGTCGCCTCGCCCGCCTCGATGGCGTGCAGGGCGGCCCGGGCGGTGTGGACTCCGAGCGCCTCGTCCACCCGTAGGGAGGTGTCGAAGGTGACGGTCTGCGAAAGCTGGCCGACGGTGCCGGCTACGGCCAACTGGCCTTCACTCGGGGTGAGTTCCCCCGCGATGAGTTTCAGCAGGGTGGACTTCCCGCAGCCGTTGCGCCCGATCAGGCCGGTGCGGCCGGGGCCGACGGCCAAGTGGAACCCGTCGAAGACGGGTGTTCCGTCGGGCCAGTCGAAGGACAGGTCGGAGCAGGTGACGAAGGTGGGAGCAGGACTCATGGAGGCCTCCAGGTTGCGTGAGTGGTGAGTGCAACGCGGGGAGACAGCGGACCGCGGGTGAGGGCGGTGGTCGGTGTCTCGGACCTCAGAGAAGCAACGTCCTGCTCCGTTTCGACGGCGATGGGGCGTCTACGAAGCTACGGGGCGGCCGGAGCGGCGGGCAAACGAATTAAGCGAGGCGGAGCGACCGGACCCGGGGGACGGGACCGGAGCGGGCGCGAAGGGGTCAGCAGGATCCGCGCATCAGATCGGCGAGGCTCTGGTCCATGTCGAGGTACAGGTGCTCCAGGCCGGGCGGCACGATCGTCGAGGCCCGCTCCAGGAAGCGGTGCAGCTCGGCCGTCACCATCAGGACGATCGCGACCCCCTCGGGGGCGTGGAACTCCACGGTGGTCCGGTCGGCGTCGTACGGGCGCACGCGGACGTCTCCGCAGCCGGACGGGCGGTCCAGGCCGGACTCCAGCAGCTCCCGCGAGAACGTCCACGAGACCTCGATGCCCTCCAGGGTGGCGGGCGCGGGGAAGGCCATCCGGACGGCGAAGGGATCCGACCGGTCGTAGCAGAGCGTGACGGGTACGGTGTCGACCTTCGGCGCGGTGGCGACCAGTCGGGCCTGCACGGCCTGCTCGATGACAGTGATCAAGGCTCGCTCCCTTGCGGCGGATCTCGTGCCGGACCGCGGGGTGGGGGCCCGGCAACGGGATAGACGCGTGATGCGGCGAATCCGTGCACGCGACGTGGAGTGAGCTGTGTCACCGAGTGGCCTGAACATGCCTGTGTGATCGCACAGGGTGACGGGTGGCGTGGGCCTCCCGGACCCGTCCGCGGGCTCCGGAGCGGCCGCAGTACGGCCGGTTCCCGCTCACTCCACAGGCCCAAAGGGACTCCGGAGCGGACCTCCGGACCGATCCGCGTCCCGCTAGAGGGCCGGGGTGTCCCGTACCGTCGCCAGGTCCGCCGACGTCTTCGTCGCGATGAACTCGGTGATGCGGTAGGCGCAGACTCCCGCCGTCGTGAAGGGGTCCTCGGACGCGATCTTCTCGATCTCCGCACGGGAGACTCCGCCGGCCAGGATCACACCCCCGTCGCGCGGGACCTTGCGGCCCGAGGCGAGGAAGATGCCGGCGGCGTAGTAGCCGTCCAGCCAGGCGATGTGCGCGTCCATCTCTTCTTCGACGGCTTCGACGGGCGCGGTGTAGGTGAGCTCCATGACGAACATGATCGCCAGGCTACTCTCGCACCACTATGACGAGTGCGAAGATCCCCGCCGACGAGGCCGGGGCCAAGGCGGTACAGGACGAACTGCGCGGCCGGGTCGTCCTGACCGAAAGCGGACCCCCGCCCGGCGAAGGGCTGATCGCGGGGGTGGACGTGGCCTACGACGACGAGCGCGACCTGGTGGCCGCCGCGGCCGTCGTCCTCGACGCCGCGACCCTGCGGGTCGTCGAGGAGGCCACCTCCGTCGGCCGCGTCAGCTTCCCCTACGTGCCGGGACTGCTCGCCTTCCGCGAGCTGCCGACCGTGCTCGCCGCGCTGGAGGCGCTGACCGTCACGCCCGGTCTGGTCGTCTGCGACGGCTACGGGCTGGCCCACCCGCGCCGCTTCGGGCTCGCCTGCCACCTCGGGGTGGTCAGCGGGCTGCCGGCCATCGGCGTCGCGAAGAACCCCTTCACCTTCACCTACGAGGAACCGGGCGCCCGGCGCGGGGACCTCTCCCCGCTCCGCGCACCCGACGGCGAGGTCGTCGGTCGGGCGCTGCGCACGCAGGACGGGATCAAGCCCGTGTACGTGTCGGTGGGCCACCGGGTGTCCCTGGACAACGCCTGCGCGCACGCCCTGGCGCTGAGCCCCCGCTTCCGGATCCCGGAGACCACCCGGCACGCCGACTCGCTGTGCCGGCGGGCCCTGCGCGAAGCCACCGCATAGGGCCCGACCGAGCCTGCGGCCGGGCCGCAGGCTCACCCGCAGGCTCAGTCGGAGGCCGCCACCCGGAAGCGGATGCCCGCCTTCTGGAGCCGGTCCAGCAGGGCGTCGCCCATCGCCACGGCGGTGGTCAACTGGCCGGAGAGCTCGGGCAGGGCGTCGTAGGCGAGGCAGAGCGCGGACTCCGCCAGCATCTTCGCGGTCTCCCCGTACCCCGGGTCGCCGCCCGAGACCTCGGTGAAGACCCGGCGGCCGCCGCCCTCGCCCACGAACCGCACGCTGAACCAGCTCCGCGCCCGCCGCTCCGCGTCCGGGCCCTGGCCCGGCTCCCAGCGGTCCGCGAGCCATCGGCGCACCGGCGGGATCTGCGCGAGGGCGGCCACCCCGCCGACCGCGGCCGTACCGCCCACCGCGACGGGCAGGTGCCGTACGGAGGCGTAGTGCCGGTAGCGGAAGTCCGGGCCGTACCGCTCCAGCGCGGCGGCCGAGCGGGCCACCACCTGGACGTCCAGGACGGGCAGCGGCAGGGCCCAGGTGCCCGTCTCCCGGCTGAAGCGCGGCGCACCGACGGGCACCCGCACCCGCCGCCCCAGCAGCCGGGGCTCGTGCATCCGGCGCGCGCGGGCGGCGGCCAGGTTCTGCGGTCCGCGGCCCAGCGCGGTGAGCACCGTGGTGAAGGTGCCGCCCGAGAAGAGGGCGTTGGAGCGCAGGAACGCGTCCACGGTCAGCGGGACCCCGGCCGGCAGCTGTCCGACCGTGAAATACGCCCCGAGGTCGGCCGGGATGGAGTCGAAGCCGCAGGCGTGCACGATCCGGGCGCCGCTCTCGCGGGCCCGCGCGTCGTGCTCGACGTACATCCGGTCCACGAACTCCGGCTCGCCGGTCAGGTCCAGGTAGTCGGTGCCCGCCTCGGCGCAGGCGGCCACCAGCGGGGCCCCGTACCAGACGTACGGACCCACGGTCGTGGCCAGCACCCGGGTGGAGGCGGCCAGTTCGCGCGTCGCCGCGACGTCCTGGGCGTCCGCGCGCAGCAGCGGCAGGTCCGCACAGCGCGGGTCGAGGGCGGTCAGCCGCTCGCGCAGCCGCTCCAGCTTCGCGAGGTCGCGCCCGGCGAGGGCCCAACGGCAGTCCGCGGGGGCGTGCGCCGCGAGGTACTCGGCGGTCAGCGCCCCCACGAACCCGGTCGCGCCGAAGAGCACGAGGTCGTACTCCCGTTCCGCGGTGCGCGGTTCGTGCCGGACAGCTGCGTTCATCGGGAGCCTCCCAGACGGTGTCGGTGGTGGCTGAGGCTAGCGGGTGGCCGCCGTACGACGGACAGCGCCCCGGGTGCGGCCTGCGAGGGCCGTTCCCGGGGCGCTGTACGGGCGGCCGGGCGGGTGCTCGGCCTCTTGGGTCAGTCCTCCTGGTACAGGCCGAAGACGTCGAGGATGAGGTCGATGTCTCCGTCGCTCTGGTTCCAGAAGTTGACGATGCCGGTCTCGCCGGTGCTCGTCTGAACCAGGTTCGGGACGGTCTTGCCGGGCGTCCAGTTCAGGGTCGAGGAGGTGGGCGCCACGGGCTCGCCCGTGCTCGGTTCGGGTCCGACCGAGAGGAAGCCGCTGTCCTTGGTGTTGGTCACCGTGGCGTTCAGTACGAAGCCCGTGACGCCGTAACCCGGTGCGGACAGCGGAGCGTGGATGTAGTCGCGGCCGGCCAGGGGGCCGTACACGTCGTCATCGGGGTCACGGGTGTCGACGAAACGCGCCGGCTCTTCGAAGGGCAGGTAGGAGCCCTTGCTCTGCGGGCTGTAGTAGCCGACGACGTCGACGATGACGTCGGCCGGGTTCCAGCCGCCGTTGCGGATGCTGATCCTGCCGTCGGGGCCGACCGGGACGATCACCGAGTTGGCGATGGTCTGGCCCGTCGTGAAGTTCACGTTGGACGCGGTCGGCACCTGCTGCCCGCTCGGGAAGACGGTCAGGTGGCCGTCGCTCCTCGGGTTGGTGACCGTGACGTTGAGGGCCACGGCGGTGACCCCGGAGGCGGGCACCTGGCGGAGGCCGGTGATCTGGGTGCTGAAGATCGCGTAGCCGGGGACCTGGCCCTTGGGGGCGCCGAGGGCTATGCGGCTGTCGACGAAGCGGGCCGGGGCCAGCGGGGTGTAGCCGCTGGAGGCGGACTGGGTGAAGTAGCCGGTGACGTCGGCGATCAGGTCGACCGATTCCCAGCCGCCGTTGTAGAGGTCGACGTAGCCGTTGGCGCCGACGGGCACGATGACCAGGTTCGGGACGCTCTGGCCGGGTGCGAAGTTGACGTTCGACGTGGTCGGACGCGTGGTGCCGTCGGCGAAGGCGGTGATGTGGCCGCCGCTCGTGGTGTTCGTGACGGTGACGTTGAGGACCACGGCGGTCACGCCGGCGGGAATGGTGCCGTTGCCGCCGATCTTCACCCGCGCGGAGGTGTACGGGGCGACCTTGTGCGCGATCGCACCGGTGCCGTTACGGGTGTCCAGCAGGCGGGTCGGGCCGTACGGGGTGTAGTCCGAGCCCGCGGTCGTGACGGACAGCTGGTTGGAGGCCACCACGTTGTTGGTGCTGTCCGTCACGGTCACCTTGACCGTGTACGTGCCGAGCTCGGTGTAGGTGTGCTGCTCGGTCAGGGTCTGGCTGCCAGAGGCGTGGACGACCGTCGAGTGCGTGTCGCCGTAGTCGATGACGACGGTGAGCGGCGTGGCCTCGCTGGTGATCTCGCTCTTGAGCTCGATCGCGTGCGCGCTGAGGGGGGTCGCGGTCAGTCCCACCTTGAGGCCCTGGTTGCCCTCGGCGGTCGCGGACAGCGTCGTGGCCGTCGGCGCGCTCTTGGCGGCCGGGGCGGTCCGCAGGGTCGACTGCCCGGCGGGGCTCGTGGACTTGGGCGCGTCCTCCAGGACGTCCTGGGCCAGGTCCGGAGTGCTGATGCCCTGGGCGCCGCCGTTGGCCGGCCCGGCCGCCTGAGCCATGCCCGGTACGAGGGAAATGCCCGCTGCGAAAACGGCTGCGGATGCAGCGAGTCGGCGATATGACACCGAGCCTCCGAAATGTCAGTGAGCCCCTGGTCAGGGGCTGAAAGAGCGCTCAGGCTACAGAGCCCGCCGACCGGCCTGGGAGGGGGGTCCTTCCGTTGCCGTCCTGTTGCCTTCCGCTGGCCGTCCGTTGCCGGGAGGGCGACGGACAGCGCCCCGAGAGCGGCCTGGACGGCCGTTCCCGGGGCGCTGTGTGCGGTGGCTGGGTTCAGCCGCATTCACCGCTCACCGGCGGATTAGTCGTCCTCGTAGTCGCCGAAGATGTCCACGATGACGTCGATGTTGCGGTCGCTCTCGTTGAAGACGTCGACGATGCCGTGGTAGCCGGTGCTCGCCTGGACCAGGTTCGGGACGGTCTTGCCCGGAGTGAAGTTCAGGGTCGAGGAGCTGGGCGAGTCCGGCGCGCTGTCGTAGTCGCCGTCGTACGCCTCCTTCGAGTTCGGGTCCGGTGCGACGGCGAGGAAGCCGACGTCCTTGGGGTTGGTCACCGTGGTGTTCATGACGAAGGCCTTGGTGCCCGGGTACTTCGTGCTGAGCCTCATGGGGATGTAGTGGCGGCCCGGCAGCGGGCCCCACTTCCATTCGCGGGTGTCCAGCCAGCGGAACGGCTGGAACGGTACGTACGCGGCCTGGCTGGCGGGGCTGTAGTAGCCGACGACGTCGACGATGACGTCGGTGCCCTTCCAGCCGCCGTTGCGGATGTTGATCCTGCCGTCGGCGCCGATGGGGACGATCACCGAGTTGGCGACGGTCTGGCCGCCGCGGAAGTTCAGGTTGGAGGCCGTCGGAGCCGTCGTGGAACCCGGGTAGACGGTCAGGTGGCCGGCGTCCTTCGGGTTGGTGACGGTCACGTTGAGGGCGACGGCGGTGGCCCCGGCGGGGACGCTGCCGACACCCGAGATCGCGGTGCCGAACCCGGTGTAGCCCGCGACCTGTCCCTTGCGGGTGCCGAGCCCGGTACGGGTGTCGACGAAGCGCTCAGGGGTGATCGCGGTGTAGCCGCTGGCGGCGGACTGGGTGAAGTAGCCGGTGACGTCGGCGATCAGGTCGACCGTCCCCCAGCCGCTGTTGTAGAGCTCCACGTAGCCGTCGGCGCCGATCGGCACGACGACCAGGTTCGGGACCGTCTGGCCGGGCTCGAAGTTGAGGTTCGAGGTCGTCGGGCGGGTGGTGCCCGCGGCGAAGGCGGTGATGTGGCCGGCGTGGGTTGCGTTGGTGACGGTGACGTTGAGGACCGCCGTGGTCGCACCGGCGGGGATCTTGCCGACGCCTCCGACCTTCACGCGCGCCGAGGCGTCCCGGCCGACCTTGCCCTTCGGGGCGCCCGTGCCGTCACGGGTGTCGAGCAGCCGGGTCGGGGCGTGCGGGGTGAACTCGGAGCCCATCGTCGTGATCGAGACCGTGTTCGTGACCGAGGTGCCGGCGGCGGTGTCCTCGACCTTGACGGTGATGAGGTAGGTACCCACCTCGGTGTAGGTGTGCAGTCGGCGCTCAAGCCCGGCACCGGTGGCGCCGTAGGTTTCCTGCCAGCTGTTGTCGCCCCAGTCGATGGTGACCTGGAGGGACTGGTCGGCCGCGGCCGTGAGCTCGGCCGCCAGCTCGATCCCGTGGGCGCTGGTGTGCGCGGCCGTCAGCCCGACCTTGTACGCCGGGTCGGCGGCGGTCTGCGCCTGCGGGGCGCCGGCGGCCTTGGGCGTGCCGGCAGCCGGGGCCGCGGACTTGGTGGTGCGCTCGGCCGGGCTGGTGAAGGTCCTGGTGGGCCGCACCTCGCTCAGGTCCTGGTCGGGCAGCGCGACCCCGTGGGCCGTGCCCTTGCCCGTCGCGGGGTCGGCCGCCTGGGCCAGCCCCGGTATGAGAGAAATGCCTGCCGCGAGGATGGTCGCGGATGCTACGAGTCGGCGATGAGACACCGAGCCCCCCCTGTCGTGTGTGTGCCGGCCCTTGAGCAGGGCCGGAGAACCCGCCGGTCTGACCCGCGGGTGGTCGCACGCGGGGCCCTCCCTGGCCCGGCGTGCGGTGGGTGGTGCCCCGGGGAGCGGCCTGGACGGCCGCGCCGCGGGGCACCGTGATCCATTGTGGTGCACGGATGGCGGCCTCGTGGGGCGGCCTCCCGTGCCTACCGGTGGATCAGTTGTCCATGTAGACGCCGAACATGTCGATGATGAGGTCGATGTTGGCGTCGCTCCAGTTGAAGAAGTCGATGACACCGGTGTTGCCGCGGCCGGCCTGGACCAGGTTCGGGACGGTCTTGTTCGCGGTGAAGTTCAGGTTCGAGGACGTCGGGATCGGCACCTCGACGTCGGTTTCGTTCCTGTAGTCCTCGCTGGTGTTCGGGTCCGGAGCGACCGCGAGGAAGCCGGCGCCCTTGGCGTTGGTCACCGTGGTGTTCAGGACGAAGCCCGTGATGTTCTGGTTGACTTCGCCGTATCCGCGCGCGATGTACCGGCGGCCGGGCAGCGGCTTCGTCTTGCGGGTGTCCTCCAGTCGCTGCGGCGCGAAGGAGGGCACGTACGCGCTGGAGCTGTTGGGGCTGTAGTAGCCGACGACGTCGACGATCACGTCGGCCGGGTTCCAGCCGCCGTTGCGGATGCTGATCTTGCCGTCGGCGCCGAGGGGGACGATCACCGAGTTGGCGATGGTCTGGCCGGAGCTGAAGTTCAGGTTGGACGCGGTCGGTGCGGCCTTCCCGGTGGGGAAGACGGTGAGGTGGCCGTCGCTCCTCGGGTTGGTGACCGTCACGTTGAGCGCCACGGCCTCGGCCCCGGTGGGGACGCCGGGGTTGCCCGCCATCTTCGTGCTGAAGGTCCCGTAGCCGGGGACCTGGCCCTTGCCGGTGCCGAGACCGATGCGGGTGTCGACGAACCGGGTCGGGGTGACCGAGGTGTAGCCGCTGGAGGCGGACCGGGTGAAGTAGCCGGTGATGTCGGCGATCAGGTCGACCGATTCCCAGCCGCCGTTGTAGAGGTCGACGTAGCCGTTGGCGCCGACCGGCACGATGACCAGGTTGGGGACCGTCTGGCCGGGCTCGTAGTTGAGGTTCGAGGTGGTCGGACGGGTGGTGCCCGCGGCGAAGGCGGTGACGTGGCCGCCGCTCTTGGTGTTGGTGACGGTGACGTTGAGGGCCACCGCGGTGACGCCGGCGGGGATGGTGCCGTAGCCGCCGACCTTCACCCGCGCGGAGGCGTACGGGGCGACCTTGGCCGCCTTCGGCGCGCCCGTGCCGTCACGGGTGTCCAGCAGCCGGGTCGGGGAGTACGGGGTGAAGTCCGAGCCCTTGGTGGTGATGGTGAGGGAGTTCTCCTCCGAGAGCTGGTTGGCCGTGTCGGTCACCTTGACCTTGACCGTGTACGTGCCGACCTCGGCATACACGTGCCTGGCCTGCACCGATGCGGTGCCGTTGGCGTAGGCCGTCTCCGAGGTCTGGTCGCCCCAGTCGATGCTGAGCGTGAGCGTGGTGTTCACGCTCGTGACGTCCATGGACAGCTCCAGGGAGTGGGCGTTGGACGCGAGGCCGTGCAGGGCGACCGCGAGCTCGGGGTTCGGGTCGGAGGCGGCCAGTGTGGACGCCACCTTGCCGTTGCCGGCGGCCGGGACCTGGACCGAGCGGTCGGCCGGGCTGTCGAACGTGGTGGTCTCGGCCGCGATGGCCGAGTCCAGGTCGGGCTTGGATATCCCCTGGAGTTTGCCCGCCGGCGCGGGGTCGGCCGCCTGGGCCAGCCCCGGTACGAGAGAAATGCCTGCCGCGAGGATGGTCGCGGATGCTACGAGTCGGCGATGAGACACCGAGCCCCCCCCCAAATGTCTGTGCGCCCTGGAACAGGGCTGAAAGCCCGCTCAGACTACAGAAGCACCGGGCCGTGGATCACCCGGGTTTATCTGTTTGCGTTTGCATGGATTGGGCCCCGCGGTCCGATTCCTCCGGCCCCTTCGCGGCCTGCCGGTCTAGCGTGAGGAGGGACGGGTCCGTGCGAGCGGGCGGGGCCCGCGGCGACTGGAGGTTCGCGTGAAGGCTGGGGTGCGCACGTGGGAGGCGGTCCGGGAGTTCGCCCTGGGGCTGCCGCAGGCGCGGGAGGAGTTCCCGTGGGGTCCCGAGGACTGCGTGGTGAAGGTCAACAAGAAGATCTTCGTCTTCCTGGGGAACACCGACGGCCCGTCGCCCGGGATCTCCGTGAAGCTCAAGGACGAGGCGCTGCACGGTCACGCCATGACCGCGCCCGGCGCGGAGCCGACCGGATACGGGCTGGGGAAGGCCGGCTGGGTCTCCGTGCCGCTGGGGCTGAAGGGTGCGCCCTCCGCCGAGGTGCTGTGCGAATGGGTGGAGGAGAGCTACCGGACCGTCGCGCTCAAGCGGGACCTCAAGGAGCTCGACGCGCGGACCGCCGGACCCGGCGCATGGGGAGACTCCGCAACCGGCTAAGCGCTTGCTCTTGTGCTGAGTGGAACAGGTTCCTAGCATCACTGGTGTTACATCAGTTGTGTCACACAGTGGCGGCAGTGGTGCCACCGGATGCTGGGGGCTCGATGGCAGTGACAGGGAACCTGACGGGGAGCGTGCCCGGGAGCGGCGGGGGCCCGCTCGCGGGCGTGCGCGTCGTCGAGCTGGCGGGCATCGGGCCGGGCCCGTTCGCCGCCATGGTCCTCGCCGACCTGGGGGCCGACGTGGTGCGGGTGGACCGCCCGGGCGGCGGCGGGCTGGCCGTGAATCCGGCCTACGACATCACCAACCGCAACAAGCGCTCCGTCCTCGTCGACCTGAAGTCCGCCGACGGCCCGGCCCGCGTGCTGGACCTGGTCGAGCGCGCCGACGTGCTCATCGAGGGCTTCCGCCCCGGGGTCGCCGAACGGCTCGGCGTGGGCCCGGCCGACTGCCACGCCCGCAACCCCCGGCTCGTCTACGGCCGGATGACCGGCTGGGGCCAGGAGGGCCCGCTCGCCCACACCGCCGGGCACGACATCGCGTACATCGCCGTCACCGGCGCCCTCGGCATGATCGGCAGCCCGGGCGAACCCCCCGCCGTGCCCGCCAACCTGGTCGGTGACTACGCGGGCGGCTCGCTCTACCTCGTCATCGGCGTCCTCGCCGCCCTCCAGCACGCCCGCACCCCGGGTGGCGCCGGCCAGGTCGTCGACGCGGCCATCGTCGACGGGACTGCCCACCTCACGGCCATGATCCACGGGATGATGGCGGCCGGCGGCTGGCAGGACCGGCGCGGGGCCAACCTGCTCGACGGCGGCTGCCCCTTCTACGGCAGCTACGAGACCTCCGACGGCGGGTACATGGCGGTCGGCGCACTGGAGCAGCAGTTCTACGACACCTTCGTGGAGCTCCTCGGCATCAAGGACCAGGCCCCCGCCCGCAAGGACCTGGCCCGCTGGGGCGAGCTCCGCGAGGCCGTCGCCGCGCGCTTCAAGTCCCGTACCCGCGAGGAGTGGACGGCCGTCTTCGCGGGAACCGACGCCTGCGTGGCACCCGTTCTCTCGCTGCGCGAGGCCCCGCACCACCCGCACCTGGCAGCCCGGGGCACCTTCGTCGAGGCCGCCGGGATCACCCAGCCAGCCCCCGCGCCCCGCTTCTCCGCGACCCCGGCCACCACCGTGGGCGGGCCCGCGCTGCCGGGCGCGCACACGGAGTCCGTGGCGGCGGACTGGGGCGTGCCGGGGCTGCTCGGGAAGGAGGCCGGCGCCTGATGGAACTCTCGATGATGCTCGACTGCTCCGCGGACCCGCGCCGCGCCGCCGACGCGGCGGCAGAGCTGGAGGCGGCCGGGCTGAGCGGTCTCGGACGCCGTGTGGGCCGCCGAGGCCTGGGGCTTCGACGCCCCGACGATCATGGGGTGTCTAGGCCGCACCGAGCAGCTGGGGATCGGCTCGGGCATCCTGGACGTCTACTCGCGCGTCCCCGGGCTCACCGCTCAGCCGGCGGGTCTGGACGCGATGTCCGGCGGCCGGGCGCTGCTCGGCCTCGGGGCCTCGGCCGGCAGGTGGTCGAGGGCAGGCTGGGACCCGCCAACGTGAAGATGACGGCCGAGATCGCCGACGGCCGGCTGCCCGCCCTCTTCGTACCGGAGAAGGCCGGCGCCGTGTGGGGGAGCGCGCTCGCCGAGGGCGCGGCCCTGCGCGCGCCGGAGGGTTACGTGCGCGAGCGCGGCGAGGCCTTCCGGGCCGCCGGGGTCACCATGCTCAACGTCACGCCCGTCGGGCCCGAGCCGGCCCGGCTCGTCGAAACCGTGAAGAACTGGCTGTAAGGAGCCGTCTGATGAAGCGCCAGATCTTCGACGCCGACCACGAGGCGTTCCGTGAGACCGTCCGCACCTTCCTCACCAAGGAGGTGCTGCCGCACTACGAGCAGTGGGAGAAGGACGGGATCGTCAGCCGCGAGGCCTGGCGGGCCGCCGGCCGGCAGGGTCTGCTGGGCCTGGCCGTCCCGGAGGAATACGGGGGCGGCGGGAACGCCGACTTCCGGTACGCGGCGGTGATCGCCGAGGAGTTCACCCGGGCGGGCGCCGCCGGGCTCGCGATCGGCCTGCACAACGACATCATCGGGCCCTACCTGACCTCACTGGCCACCGAGGAGCAGAAGCGCCGCTGGCTGCCCGGCTTCTGCTCCGGCGAGATCATCACCGCCATCGCGATGACCGAGCCGGGCGCGGGCTCCGACCTCCAGGGGATCCGGACCACCGCCGAGGACGCGGGCGACCACTGGGTGCTCAACGGCTCCAAGACATTCATCTCCAACGGCATCCTCGCCGACCTGGTGATCGTCGTGGCGAAGACCACCCCCGAGGGCGGGGCGCACGGGATGTCGCTGCTGGTCGTGGAGCGCGGCACCGAGGGCTTCGAGCGCGGCCGCAACCTCGACAAGATCGGCCAGAAGGCGCAGGACACCGCCGAGCTGTTCTTCAACGACGTGCGCGTCCCCAAGGAGAACCTGCTCGGCGAACTCAACGGCGCCTTCGTCCACCTGATGACCAATCTCGCGCAGGAGCGGATGGGCATCGCGATGGCCGGCATCGCCGCCGCCGAGTACCTGCTGGAGATCACCACGCAGTACGTGAAGGAGCGCGAGGCCTTCGGGCGCCCGCTCTCCAAGCTCCAGCACGTCCGCTTCGAGATCGCGGAGATGGCCACCGAGTGCGCGGTCACCCGTACCTTCCTCGACCGCTGCATCGCCGACCACTCCAAGGGGGAACTGGACCACGTCCACGCCTCGATGGCGAAGTGGTGGGCCACCGAACTCCAGAAGCGGGTCGCCGACCGCTGTCTGCAACTGCATGGCGGATACGGATACATGACCGAGTACCGGGTCGCGCGGGCCTTCACGGACGGCCGTATCCAGACCATCTACGGCGGCACGACCGAGATCATGAAGGAGATCATCGGCCGTTCCCTGCTGGCCTGACCTCCCCCGGCCCTGCCGGCCTGACCTCCCCCGACCTTCCCCACGCCTCCGCACCCCCGAAAGGCTTGACCAGTGAGCACCGAAGCGTACGTATACGACGCGATCCGCACGCCGCGCGGCCGAGGCAAGGCCAACGGCTCCCTGCACGGCACCAAGCCGATCGACCTGGTCGTCGGCCTCATCCACGCCCTGCGCGAGCGCAACCCCGGACTGGACCCCGCCACCATCGACGACATCGTGCTCGGCGTCGTCAGCCCGGTCGGCGACCAGGGCTCCGACATCGCCCGCATCGCGGCGATCGCCGCCGGGCTGCCGGACACCGTGGCCGGACTCCAGGAGAACCGCTTCTGCGCCTCCGGCCTGGAGGCCGTCAACCTGGCTGCCGCGAAGGTCCGCTCCGGCTGGGAGGACCTGGTCCTCGCGGGCGGCGTGGAGTCGATGTCCCGGGTCCCGATGGCCTCGGACGGCGGAGCCTGGTTCAACGACCCGATGACCGGCTGGGACACCGACTTCGTCCCGCAGGGCATCGGCGCCGACCTGATCGCCACGATCGAGGGATTCTCCCGGCGCGACGTGGACGAGTACGCGGCCCTGTCCCAGGAGCGGGCCGCCGCCGCCATCAAGGACGGCCGCTTCGCCAAGTCGATCGTCCCGGTCACCGACCGCAACGGCCTGGTGGTCCTGGACCACGACGAGTTCGTCCGCCCCGGCACCACCGCCGACACCCTCGCCCGGCTGAAGCCCTCCTTCGCGGACATCGGCGACCTCGGCGGCTTCGACGCCGTCGCCCTGCAGAAGTACCACTGGGTCGAGAAGATCGACCACGTCCACCACGCGGGCAACTCCTCCGGCATCGTCGACGGGGCGTCCCTCGTCGCCATCGGCTCCCGCGAGGCGGGGGAGCGCAACGGTCTGACGCCGCGCGCCCGGATCGTCTCGGCCGCCGTCTCCGGCTCCGAGCCCACCATCATGCTCACCGGCCCCGCCCCGGCCACCCGCAAGGCCCTGGCCAAGGCAGGCCTGACCATCGACGACATCGACCTGATCGAGATCAACGAGGCCTTCGCCGGCGTCGTGCTCCGCTTCGTCAAGGACATGGGCGTCTCCCTGGACAAGGTCAACGTCAACGGCGGCGCCATCGCGCTGGGCCACCCGCTCGGCGCCACGGGCGCGATGATCCTCGGCACGGTCGTCGACGAACTGGAGCGCCAGGACAAGCGCTACGGCCTCGTCACCCTCTGCGTCGGCGGCGGCATGGGCGTCGCCACCATCGTCGAACGCCTCTGAATCCCGTCCTGATCCCTGATCCCTGATCCCACCCCCGACACGGAAGTTGCGAACATGAGCGAGTCCACCACGATCCGCTGGGAACAGGACGAGACCGGCGTCGTCACCCTGGTCCTCGACGACCCCAACCAGTCCGCCAACACGATGAACCAGGCCTTCAAGGACTCGATCGCGGCGATCGCCGAGCGCGCCGAGGCCGAGAAGGACTCCATCCGGGGCATCATCTTCACCTCCGCCAAGAAGACCTTCTTCGCGGGCGGCGACCTGAAGGACATGATCCGGCTCCGCCCCGAGCACGCGCAGCTGGCCTTCGACACCGGCACCGCCATCAAGGCCTCGCTGCGCCGCATCGAGACCCTCGGCAAGCCCGTGGTCGCCGCCATCAACGGCACCGCCCTCGGCGGCGGTTACGAGATCTGCCTGGCCTCCCACCACCGCGTGGCCCTCGACGCCCCCGGCTCCAAGATCGGCCTGCCCGAGGTCACCCTCGGCCTGCTCCCGGCCGGCGGCGGCGTCACCCGGACCGTCCGCCTGATGGGCATCGCCGACGCGCTGCTCAAGGTGCTGCTGCAGGGGACCCAGTACAACCCCCGGCGGGCCCTGGACAACGGCCTGGTGCACGAACTCGCCGCCACGCCCGAGGAGATGCTCGCCAAGGCGCGCGCCTTCATCGACGCCAACCCGGAGTCGAAGCAGCCGTGGGACGTCCCCGGCTACAAGATCCCGGGCGGTACGCCGTCCAACCCGCGGTTCGCCGCCAACCTCCCGGCCTTCCCGGCCAACTTGAAGAAGCAGCTGAACGGAGCCCCGTACCCGGCCCCGATCAACATCCTGGCCTGCGCCGTCGAAGGCGCCCAGGTGGACTTCGAGACCGCGCTGACCATCGAGGCCCGCTACTTCACCGAGCTGGTCACCGGGCAGACCGCCAAGAACATGATCCAGGCGTTCTTCTTCGACCTCCAGGCCGTCAACGCCGGCCGCAGCCGCCCGCAGGGCGTCGCGCCCCGCAAGGTCGCCAAGGTGGCCGTGCTCGGCGCCGGCATGATGGGCGCCGGAATCGCCTACTCCTGCGCCCGCGCGGGCATCGAGGTGGTACTGAAGGACGTCACCCCCGAGGCCGCCGCCCAGGGCAAGGCGTACTCCGAGAAGCTGCTCGACAAGGCCCTGTCCCGGGGCCGCACCACCGAGGCCAAGCGCGCCGAGCTGCTCGCCCGGATCACCCCGACCGCCGAGGCCGCCGACGTGGCGGGCTGCGACGCCGTCATCGAGGCCGTCTTCGAGGACACCGCGCTCAAGCACAAGGTGTTCCAGGAGATCCAGGAGTACCTCACGCCCGACGCGCTGCTCTGCTCCAACACCTCCACGCTGCCCATCACGGGCCTCGCGGAAGGGGTTTCGCGGCCCGTCGACTTCATCGGACTGCACTTCTTCTCGCCCGTGGACAAGATGCCGCTGGTGGAGATCATCAAGGGCGAGCGGACCGGCGACGAGGCCATCGCCCGCGCCTTCGACCTCGTACGGCAGATCAACAAGACCCCGATCGTGGTCAACGACTCGCGCGGGTTCTTCACCTCGCGGGTCATCGGCCAGTTCATCAACGAGGGCGTCGCCATGGTCGGCGAGGGCATCGAGCCCGCCTCCATCGAACAGGCCGCGGCCCAGGCCGGGTACCCGGCCAAGGTGCTCTCCCTGATGGATGAGCTGACCCTCACGCTGCCCCGCAAGATCCGCAACGAGACCCGCAAGGCCTTCGAGGCCGAGGGCCGGGCCTGGCCGGAGCACCCGGCCGACACCGTCATCGACCGGATGGTCGACGAGTTCGGGCGCCCGGGGCGCAGCGGAGGCGGCGGGTTCTACGCGTACGACGAGAGCGGCAAGCGCGCCGGGATCTGGCCGGGGCTGCGGGAGCACTTCACCAAGGAGGGGTACCGGATCCCCTTCGAGGACATGAAGGAGCGGATGCTCTTCTCCGAGGCGCTGGACACCGTCCGCTGCTTCGACGAGGGGGTCCTGACCTCGTACGCCGACGCCAACATCGGTTCCATCATGGGCATCGGCTTCCCGGCCTGGACCGGTGGCGTGATCCAGTACATCAACGGCTACGAGGGCGGTCTTACGGGCTTCGTGGCCCGCGCCCGCGAGCTGGCCGAGAAGTACGGCGAGCGCTTCACCCCGCCCGCCTCCCTGGTGGCGAAGGCCGATCGGGGAGAGACGTACGCCGACTGAACGGCCGGAACGGACCGGACGGAACGGACCTGACGGCCGGCGTGCGGTTCCGGGGCATCCCGCCCCGGAAC
>NZ_JBWJVM010000056.1:0-59530 GCF_056428985.1 Streptomyces sp. CA189
CCTCGTCCTCCGTACCGACGCCGGAACATGACGGACGCTCCGGACCCGGTCGGTAAACGAGCCCATGACGTCTTGGTCACAGGCCCAGCCGGACATCACGGGCAGCGCTACCAGCGGTCGGTAAAGTCAAGCAGAAGCGCAGTCGTGCAGTGTACGTGCAGGGATTCACGGACGTTGCGGATCAGCCCGCGCAGGGTCTTGGCGTGCGGGGCGCCGTAGAAGTCCAGTATGGCTTCGCACAGTCCCTTCGGGGTGGCCTTGACCGGCGTCTGGCAGTAGGCCACCGGCAGGAACAGGTCTCGGGTACCGGGGATCGCGTTCGGGTTGAGCTGGTGGTGCAGGTCGCGCCAGAAGTCCTCGAACTCGGCAGCCGTCTCGCAAGCCGTCTCCGTCTTGCCCTGATAGCCACCGCCGTTGATCATCAGGCCGTCTCGTGTGCCGGGAGTCTGCTTCAGCGCGTTGTTCTGGATCCGCGACCTCATCAGCGCGGTGACCTGCGCGCTCATCGGCGTCTCCTGCATCCGCATGTTCACGTGAGTGGCCGCGCGGTGCAGGTCGTGCAGACCCCGCTTGCGCGGGCTCATGGCCCGGTACTGGTCCAGCGAGAGTCTCGGGGCCGGGATGAACGTTCCTCGCGTCTGGCGCCACCGCTGGAATCCCTCATGGGTCACGCGGTTCGGCGAGGGGCCGAACCGGAGGAACGGGACGACACCGTCCTGTGGTCCGCTTTGACCGTCTGCCATCTCAGTCCTCTCCTTCCGGAACCGGGCCCGGCTCGGCCGTGTCGCTCTCGTCCTCATTGGGGAGGATGAACAGGTTTCCCTTGCGGTAGCTGGCCCCCAGCGGGGGCGGCAGTGCGGGCCGGGACGGCCCGGCCTGTTCCCGGCGCCGACGGCGCTCTGCGTCCAGACTCTCGGCGGCCTGCCGTGCCTGATCCGGCCAGTGCAGATGGACGACCGTGTCGCCCGCCGCGCGGACGGCGGGTTTCTCCTCGCTTCGTGCGGCGGCGGGCCGGTCGGCAGCTGCCGCCTTGGCCTGTGTGACATCACGGGCGTACTCGGTGCGCTGGGACTTCTTCAGGCGGGTTGGCCACTGGCTGACCGGTGTCCGCACGCCGATCAAGTCCAGAACCAGTGGCAGGAATTCGTCATCAGTCTTCGGCTTCAGACCGGCTTTCTCCGCGCGCTGCAAGAGGTCACGTACCCGTGCGTCGCCGAAGGCCGGCACCTTTCCCTCCGGTGGCAGCCCCGTCCAGCTCAGCGGATGCCACTCGTGGGAGAGCGGGTCCTGGAAGAACACCGTGCGGCGGTCGCGTGGTTCCCGGTGGACGATCCACTGCCACTTACGTTTGCCGCCTCGGGTGGACCTCTGGTCACGGTAGGGGTCCAGGGCCGGGCCGTCGTACCAAAGTCCGCGGACTTTCACCCCGCGCCGGCCGTGGATCCTCGTCACCGAGTGTTCGGGCAGCAACTGGTAGTAGAGCTCAGGCGAGGGGATCTCCATCGCGAAGCCGCCTTGGGCGAAGGAGGCAGCGAACAGTGAGTTCGGACTGTGCTCCCCGCCCGGGTCCCAGCTCGGTGAGTGCTCGCCCAGGCGGCGCTGTTGCCACACCTGAACGATCCAGGTCGCGATCAGGTGTTCCATCTCCTCTATGGTCCACGTCGCATCGCCCTCCGGGTCGGCTCCGCGGTCGGCGACGTCCACCCCGGTGTACCCCAGCAGATGCTCGAACAGCAGGGACCGGATACTGCCAAAGGCCCTCTCCACGACCTGCTTGTCCGTGGGACGCAGGACACGGGAGGGAAGGATGTTGCATCCGAGGACGCGCTGTACATCGACGAGGTGATGGTTTCGGTAGACCGACCCGTGGTCGGTCGTCACTGTCTCCGGAGCGAAGAACGGCAGCCCTGCGACCTTGTGGCCGGCGAACTCCGCCACCACCGCGGCGGGCAGTCCGGGATACGGCCATTCCATCTCCTCGCCCCAGTCCGCCCGCATCGGCAGCGGCAGCATCACGTCCCGCAGCAACATCGCCACGTCCACCGAGGTGTCTGAGACCAGCGTGAGCCGGAACGCGCACAGCGAGTGCGTGTAGACGTCTATGGCGAGGGTGAGATGGACCTTCACCGGGTCGCCGAACACGCTCTCACGGACCATGACCGGTAGCACCGTGGTGTCCAGCGCCACCACCTGCCCGGGACGGTGGACCACCACGTGCCCCGCTTTGGTGGGCAGCTCTGCCGACCGCGCATAGCGCTGGCGGGCCCCACCCGGGCCGAACCACTCCTTCCAGACCCTCAGCAGCGTGTGATAGCCCGGGACCGCAACGTCCGGCCCGAAGGTCTCGCGTACGTACTGATGAACCATGGACTCCCGAGTGCGGCCGTCCACCCGCGAACGGTGCAGGGTCTCGGCCCTCACCGCGAAGATCGCCTCCCGGACCTCCTCGCTGATGCTCGGATGCCCGCCGCTCTTGCGCAGCCAGCGGTCGTCCGCGCAGCCGACCAGCCCGAAGCGGCTGCGGCTCTTCTCCCAACGGATCAGGGTGCGGTAGCCCACCTCGGCGAGGCCGAGCATCCTCGCCTCCTGGCTGGCCAGGGCCTTGAGCTCAGCGACCTTCGCCATCCGCCGCTGCGTCAGCGTGGTCGCCTCGGGGTCGTACTCGGGCTTCGGTTCGCCCGGCCCCGGCCGCAGCGGATCCCCACTGCGGAACCCCGTCTTCACTTCCAGCAAGTGAGCCGCGCGTAGCTCGGCCAGTCGGCGCTTGCCAGAGTCCAAGTCCCCCGCCGACGCGGGCTGTCGGCCCCGGCTCGCCCCCGACGCCGAGGTTCGGGAAGAGGAACGGCAATGCCTGTGATTGGCGAGGAAGTGGAAGGTCAGTCGTTGCCGGGAACCGTCCGGCCCCACCAGTTGCACCCGCCCGAGATGCGGTTCACGCAGTTCAACGGTCCACTCCACATCGTCGAGCACCACCCCGGCACCGACGGACAGATCCAGTGCACGAGCGGTGCTCATGAGCGGTCCGATGCGAGTACAACCGTCGAGCGGTCCGCGAGCGGCTGGTTCAGATCAACACCAAGACGGCGGTGCCAGAGCAGATGGAGGAGATGCGCCCGCGCGACCGGTTCGAACGCGCTGCCCGCCGCGATCTCCCCAAAGGTCAAGCCCTCGCCGGCCCCGGCGAACAGGCCCGGCTGAACACCCAGCGGGTCCACCAGCGGCCGCCGCCGCGACGACATCTCGTCCACCGCCATCAGCACGTGCGGCCTCCACCCTGCGGCCACCGTGTAGTGCCAGCCGCAGGTCAGCGCGGCCTCGGCCGTCGCGGCAAAGGACTCCCGGTCCTCGTCCTGGATCAGGTCGGCGGGGCGGACGTCGATCAGCCAGATGCCCAGGCGGCTGATCGCGAGGAAGTCCGGGGTGTGCTTGCGCCAACCGGCGGCCGTACGGAACTTCAGGCGCAGCGGCTGCGAGAGAATTTCGGTCACATCGCCGGCGAAGTCCAGGGCCAGCAGCAGTCCGGCTTCCTCCAAGCTTTCGAAACCGTGCAGACGCCCTGTACTGACCATGTACTCCAGCCCGGGACGATGACGCTGATCCCGCCTCCACGTGAAGCCACGCATCGGACCCAGCCTGGTGACCGGAGCGGCTGCCAGGTCGGCCACCGGACAGGTCACCTCGCCCCCGGCGTGCCGCCAGGTCGCCGTCCACCGGCGCGTCCAGCCCTCGGCCAGGTCGAGCCCATCCCGCCCGGCACCGAGCGAGACGGGGACCAGCAGGTCGTCCCACCGGCACAAATGCGACCACAAGGGCCTGCATCCCGCACCGTCGGCCGCCCCGGCATGTACCCCGCCGGATCCCTGAAGCTCCGCCACCCCTTCAGAGAAGCGGAGCCCGGCGTACGGCGTAGGCGATCTCCGGTACTGGTGACAACAAGACCGCAAACGATCTCAAGGTGACAAGAACAATGCACCTTCGGTGACAGCAATCGTGCTCACGCTGCCCCGGAGAGCAAGGTCTGGGCAGCTCACAGGTGACAACTTCCGTGCTCAGTCACACTCACCCGGCGGCCGCCGGGCGGTCAGTCTCCGAAGTGGAGATCGGGGCGGGTCCAGAGGGTGAGGTCGCTGCTGGTGGCGACGGCCAGGGTGCGGCCGGAGGGGGAGAAGCCGGCGGCGCGGAGTTCCGAGTACTCGGAGTGGAAGACGTGCCACCACGTCCCTCCCGCCGGCCCTTCGTGCACCCCGCCGTCGGCGGAGAGGATCACGCGGTCGTGGGGCCACTCGGGGCTGACGACGTCCAGGGTCCAGCCGTCCGGGGTGGTGCCGTGCAGGCCGCCGCCGAAGAGCCCGGCGATGCGGACCCGGGCGCCCTCGACCGGGCCGAGCCCGGGGCAGGTCAGGTCCGGCGACCCGTCGGGGGTGCTGGTCTCGGGGTCGGGATCCCGGTCCCGGGCGATCTTCTCGCCGGTGACCGCGTCGAAGAGGCCGTGACCACCGTCATGGGACACGACCATGACGAGGTCGTGCCCGCTGTCGGGATGAACGGCGAAGCCGATGCCGAGCAGACCCCCGATGGGAGTCCTGCGATCCAGCGTCGGCCGCCACGGCTCCGGGGCCCGCATGACGGGGGCGGCGAGGTAGCGCTCGCGCAGCTTCTGCTGGTATTCCGTGATCAACGCGTCTCCTGGGTTCTCACCGTGTCGCCGCGTGTCGCCGCGGTCACGGCCTCAGTGTTCCGGGCTACGGCGCCGTCGCAATGACCACCGTCGCGTAGTACTCCTCCGAGGCCACCGCCCGTACCGACAGGCCCGCCGCCGTCAGGGCCGAGGCCGTGACCGGTGCCTGGCGGGCGCTCGTCTCGATGAGCAGGCTGCCGCCCGGCGCGAGCCAGGGCGTGGCCCCGGCCGCCACCCGGCGGTGGACGTCCAGGCCGTCCGCCCCGCCGTCCAGGGAGACGGGCGGTTCGTGGTCGCGGGCCTCTGCCGGCAGCAGGCCGATCTCCCCGGTCGGGACGTACGGGGCATTGACCACCAGGACGTCCACCCGGCCCCGGAGCCCGGCCGGCAGGGGGGCGTAGAGGTCGCCCTCCCACACCCGGCCGCCGTACGGGGCCACGTTGCGCCGGGCGTAGGCGAGCGCGACCGGGTCGATGTCCGCCGCGTGCAGTTCGGCCCCCGGCACCTGCGCGGCCACGGCGGCGCCGAGCGCGCCCACCCCGCAGCACAGGTCCACGACCACCGCGCCGGGCCGGGCCGCCTCCACCGCCTCCCGCGCGAGGAACTCACTGCGCCGGCGCGGCACGAAGGCCCCCTCGCCGACCTCCATGCGCAGCCCGCAGAACTCCGCCCAGCCGACGACGTGTTCCAGCGGTTCGCCCGCGACCCGCCGGGCCAGCAGCCCCTCCAGGTGCCCCGCGTCCCGCGCGGCGGCCGTCAGCAGCTCCGCCTCCTCCTCCGCGAAGACGCAGCCGGCCGCGCGCAGGGCTTCCACCAGTGTTGCCAACTACCTCAGTCCTCCACGCCTCAGAAGATGTCCGGGCACCACGGCCGGCGCGCCGTGCGGAACACCGCGTCCGCGAGCGCGAGCGCCCCGGGGCGCTCCTCCACGATCGCGCCGAGCGCCCCCAGCCGCACCGCCGACTCGTCGCCCAGGTACAGCGACCCCAGTGTGCCCACGTCCAGGCGCAGATCGGCCGGCTCCTCCGTGCGTACGCAGCCCCCCGCGCCCGCGTCCAGCCGGTAGCGCCCGCCCGCCGGCCCGGACGGGTCGGCGACCTCCAGGACAAGGACCCCGGGTACGGCGTACGTCCGCGCGCGCAGGGCCCGTACGACGTCCAGCAGCCGCACCCACAGCCAGTCCGCCGAGGTCACCAGCCGGGCGGCGCGCGCGTCGGGCAGCAGCCGGGCGACGAGGTCGTCGGGGGCGCGGTAGCCGGTGCGGACCTTCACCACCCAGTCGACGGAGCAGAGGAAGTGCCACAGCGCCCGCTCCGCCTCCGGTGTGACGGCGATGAGCTGCTTGACCCGCAGGGTGTTGTGGGGGACCTTCGCATCGGTCCAGTTGTCGTCCGTTCCGTACCTGACCAGGCCGGTCACCTCGCCCAGGGCGTTTCGGTACACGGCGTGGAACCCGGGCTCGTACCGGTGGTGCGACATCTCCTCCTCGCCCGTGGTCAGCCGCCACCAGCGGGCGTCGCGGCTCACCGCGCCGGGCGTGGCCGCCCGCAGCCGCTCGTGCAGCGCGGGGCCCGCCTTCCGCACCTCGTCCACGTCCACCAGCTCGATCCGCCCGCCCTCCTCGGGCGCCGACCAGCGCCCGTCGAGTCCGGTGCGCGGTACGTCGATCTCCCATTCCGCGGCGGAGGTCGCGGCCCCGAACCCGTACCGCCCGTAGATCGGGTACTCGGCGGCGATCAGCGTCGACAGCACGTCGCCGCGCGCGTGGGCGGCCGCCAGATCGGCGGCCATCATCCGGGTCAGCAGGCCCTGCCTGCGGTGCGTGGGCAGCACGGACACGTGCGTGACAGCGCTCGACGGGACGAACGCCCCGCCCGGCACGGTCAGTTCCTGGGCGAAGGAGCGGAAGGTCGCCACGCACCGGCCGGCATCGGCGTCGAACGCGCCCTGCGTCCGCGCCGGGTCGGCGTACTCGGCCAGCCGCTCGACGTCCTCGGCCGTGCCCCGGTCCGGGCGCAGGAATCCGGTGTGCAGGGTCTTCAGCCACTCGGGAAGCTCGGATACGGCGATCGGCCGGACGTCAGCGCTCATAGCGGCCCACGCTAATCGGCCCGGCCCGCCCGCGTCGCCCGCATTTCCGCGTGCGCCCGGTCGGCTCCTGTCGCCCCGCCCGCTCCGCCCGCTCAGGCCAGCAGGTCGTCCACCTGGGCCTCGCCCTCCCGGTAGCGCCGGGTGATCTCCGCACTGCAGTCGTCGGCCGTGCGCTGGAGCTGCTGCCGGCGCCGCGAGACCTGCTGCTCGTAACGCACCAACCGGCCCATGCCCTCGTGGAGTTCCTCGTCCGTGCGCGCTCCCAGGTCCGACAGCTCCACGTCGGAGAGCATCTCGGCCGCCAGCAGCCGGTACTCCTCCCCGTGCGGGGTGCCGAGCGTGACGTGCCGGGCGGAGGCGCTGCGGCTGGAGGGGGCGTCCGCGAGGATCTCCGAGAGCCGGTCCACCACCGGCGCCTCGGGGTCCGTACGGCGGGCGAGCTCGGCGCGCAGGATGTCGATGCGGCCCTGGAGCAGCCGGCGTACGTAGCTCAGGTCGGCCTCGTCGCGCTGCGCGTCGCGGCGCAGCCCGCGCAGCTCCGGCAGGCCGAGCGCGGTGGTCGCCGTCGGCGCGGCGTCCGCGGCCCCGGTCCGCTGCGCGGGCGGGCGCGGCGCCGAGGTCTCGGCGGACGCCGCGGACGCCACGGGTGCGACGGGCCCGCCGGACCCCATGGTCCCGATGGGCGCGATGGGCGCAGAAGCAGGTGCGGAGGTACCAGAAGTATTCATGCGTTCGTGTCCGTCCCCTCGACCGGTGCTGGGGGCACCGCCTGCGTGCATCGTGCCACTCTCCGTGGTACTGACGCAGTCCCACTCCACCCGATCGGCCCCGGACGGCCCAACTGATTCGCTTGTCAGCCGTTGCCGTTCACCAGATACCTCATATGGGTGAAGGGGAAAGAATCGGGACACGCACGCCTTCATGGAGACGTCAGTCTCAGAACAGAACATCCGTGCTGTCGTCGGAGAGGGGGAGAGGCTGCCCGTGGCACGCGTCGGGGCGGAGCGACGGAGGCACACGCGTCCGTTGCGCACGTCGGCCGATCCCTTCACCGTGTCGGCGCCCGCGGGTGCACGCATCCGTGATCGTCTGCGCCTGTCCGCCTGCGATGTCGAGGTCGTGCGGATCGTGGGCGACCACCTCGGCAGGTACGCCCGTGCCGATCTCGCCGAGCGGGTGCGGATCGGGATGGTGCCCGCGAAGGAAAATCGGCGCGCGGAGCGTAAGCGGGCGCTGACGAGGGTGCCGTCGTCCCGGTGGGCGGGGGCGATCACTCGCGTGGCGGAGGATCAGTACCAGCTGTCCCTGCGGTGTCTGTTCGATGACCGGACCTCGCTGCGACGGGCCATCGCGAAGATCCGCAAGCGCTTGGCAGTGCCCTGCGGCCAGCGGGTGGGTGGTGTCCGGGGGTATCCGAGCCGGGCTGAGCGGGCGCAGATGCAGCGACGGTTGCAGGTCTTGACCGCGCGGCCGGCCGAGGTGGAGCGGCGTATCGAAGCCGGTCGTCCGGCGATCGTGGTCGGCGGCCGGAAGCTCGTGGCGACCCGGCACAACCTCACCGCCGCCGGGCTCGCCCAAGCCGAGTGGCGGGAAGGCTGGAACGCGCGGCGGATGTTCCTGACCGCCGACGGGGAGTCGGGGTCTCCTTACGGGAACTACACGATCAGCATCGATCCCTCTGAAGGCACGGTCACCCTCGCCCTGCCCGAACCGCTCAGGCACCTCGCCAACGCCCCGCGCGGCCGCTACCGGCTTGCCTGCACCGTCACCTTCAACCACCGCCGAACCGAGTGGCTGGACCGGATCACCACCAACCGCTCCGTCCGCTACGACATCGTGTGCGGCCCGGAACGCGGGCGCTGGTACCTCGACGCCTCCTGGTCCACCCCGGCAACGCCTCTCCCCACACCCGCCGAGCTGACCGCAGCCGGCGCCCGGCTGCTGGCCGTGGACCTCAATGCCGGCCACCTCGCCGCCTGCGTCATGGACGCGCACGGCAACCCCGTCGACCGGCCGATCACCATCGCCACCGACCTGGCCGGACCCACCTCCCAGCGCGACGGGCGCCTCCGGCAGGCGATCAGCCACCTCATCCGCCTCGCCCACCAGCACGGCTGCGTCGGTCTGGCGATCGAGAACCTCGACTTCGCCGACGCCCGCGCCACCGGACGGGAGGCGATGGGCCGGGGCAAGCGCGGTAAGGCGTTCCGGCGCACGGTTGCGGGATTGCCCACGGCACGCTTCCGCGACCGGCTGGCCGGCATGGCCCACCACGCCGGACTCGTCGTCATTGCGGTTGATCCGGCCTACACCTCCCGCTGGGGAGCTCAGCACTGGCAGGCCCCGCTCCAGAAACAATCAAAGACCACGACCGTCACCGGCCACCACGCGGCCGCCGTGGCGATCGGCAGACGCGCCCTCGGACACGGGATCCGGCGTCGGCCAGGTGTGACCGCACACGACCAGAGGATCGTCGCGCGGAGAGCTACCGGCCAGACCGTTCTCGCACCGAGGGCGCGAGGGACCGCGAGCCCGCCCAGGACCACAGGCACACCCCACCCGGGTGACAAGACCTGCCAGGACCGAAGCGACCAGCTCGCACTGTTCCCCGTCCCCCAAGACCGTTCGGGGGGACAACCGGCCAGGCCGGCGGGCAGCGATGGGGCCGGTACCGGCCCGCATCGATAGCAACGGTGCACGCCTGGTACACAGGTGTTATGCGAGCAGTGGTGCAGAGGGTGGACGGCGCGAGCGTCGTGGTGGCCGGCGAGACCGTCGGGGAGATCGTCGGCGAGGGGCTGTGCGTGCTGGTGGGGGTGACCCACGACGACACGCCGGAGAAGGCGGAGCTGCTGGCGCGCAAGCTCTGGTCGGTGCGGATCCTGGAGGCCGAGAAGTCCTGCAGCGACGTGAACGCGCCGCTGCTGGTGATCTCCCAGTTCACGCTCTACGGAGACGCCCGCAAGGGCCGCCGCCCCACGTGGAACGCGGCCGCCGGCGGGGCCTTCGCCGAGCCGCTCGTGGACGCGGTCGTGGCGCAGCTGCGGGCGCTGGGCGCGACGGTGGAGACGGGCCGGTTCGGCGCGGACATGCGGGTCTCGCTGACCAACCACGGCCCGTTCACCATCGTCATCGACATCTAGCGCGCGGCGGTCACGGCGCTACGACGACCTCCTGTGCGGCGGCCGTCTTGCCCACCAGCAGCGGGGCGTCCACCGGGACGTTCCGCTTGACCAGCGCGAGGGCGATCGGGCCGAGTTCGTGGTGGCGGACCGAGGTGGTCACGAAGCCCAGTTGGCGGCCCTCCTCCCCGTCCGCGGCCAGCCGTACGGGCGCGCCGTGCGCGGGGAGCAGTACCTCGGAGCCGTCCAGGTGCAGGAAGACCAGCCGGCGCGGCGGCTTCCCCAGGTTGTGGACGCGCGCCACCGTCTCCTGGCCGCGGTAGCAGCCCTTCTGCAGGTGCACGGCGGTGCCGATCCAGCCGAGCTCGTGCGGGATGGTGCGGTGGTCGGTCTCCAGGCCGAGCCGCGGCCGGTGGGCCTCGACGCGCAGGGCCTCGTACGCGAGCAGTCCGGCGGCCGGGCCGTGGGAGACGGCGAAGTCCTCCAGCCCGTCGCGCGGCAGGAACACGTCACGGCCGTACGGGGTCTCCCGTACGGCGAGTTCCTTGGCGACCTCGGCGATGGAGCCGGCCGGCAGGTGCACGACGGCGAACTCGGCGGTGCGGTCGGCGACTTCGACGCGGTAGAAGAACTTCATCGACTCCAGGTAGGCGATGAGCGCCTCCTGGGTGCCGGGCTCGACGTGCATCCACGTCGTCTCGCCGTCGTCGACGATGTAGAGCGCGTGCTCGATGTGGCCGTTCGCGGAGAGGATCAGCGCTTCGGTGGCCTCGCCGGCCGGGAGCGCGGAGACGTGCTGAGTGATCAGCAGGTGCAGCCAGCTCAGCCGGTCCGAACCGGTGACGGTGACGACCCCGCGGTGGGAGAGGTCCACGAAGCCTCGGCCGTCGGCGAGTGCGCGCTGTTCGCCGTACAGCTCTCCGTAGTGGGCGGCGACGCCCTCGTCGCGGCCTTCGGCCTGCACGGCGCCGGGGAGATGGAGCAAAGGGCTGCTGGTCATGGCACCAGCGTACGACCCTGCCCCGGGCAGTCCTAGGCCGTGCCCACCGGATCAGCCCGTGTGCTGCTTGGCGGCGCAGTTCTTGCAGCGGCCGAAGATCGCGAAGTGCTTCATGTCGGTCTCGAAGCCGAAGGTGTCGCGGAGCTTGGACGTGAACTCGGCGGCGATGTCCACGTCCGCCTCGATGACCTCGGTGCAGTCGCGGCAGACCAGGTGGATGTGGTGGTGCCGGTCGGCGAGGTGGTAGGTGGGGGCCCCGTGCCCGAGGTGGGCGTGCGAGACGAGCTTCAGCTCCTCCAGGAGCTCGAGCGTGCGGTAGACCGTGGAGATGTTGACCCCGGAGGCCGTCTTGCGCACCTCTACGAGGATCTCGTCCGGGGTGGCGTGCTCCAGGGCGTCCACGGCTTCCAGCACGAGCTGGCGCTGCGGGGTCAGGCGGTATCCGCGCTGGCGCAGGTCGCTCTTCCAGTCGCCGCCGTCGGCGGCGAGGTTCTCGGTGCTGTCGGTGGTCACCACCCGGCCAGTGTAGGCCTCGGGCCCGCACGAGGGGAGCGGGGAGGCGGTGCGGGATGGCGCGGGGATGGCGGTGGGGGGATAGCGGTGCGGGATGGCGCCGCACGTGCGGGAGCCCCCGGCGGCCGAGGCTGCCGGGGGCTCCCGCGCGTACGTACTTCCTTGCCCGGCCTGACGGCCTAGCGGAAGAAGGCGATGCCGTCGTCCGGCATGTCCGGCAGGTTGCGCGCCATCTCCGCGACCTCCTCGGGCGTGACGACCTTCTTCAGCTGCGCCGACATGTACGGGCGCAGCTCCACCTCGGGGGTGGCCTTCTCGCCGACCCACATCAGGTCGCTCTTCACGTAGCCGTAGAGCCGCTTGCCACCGCTGTACGGGCCGGAGGCCGCGGTGCGCGCGACCGCGTCGGTGACCACGTCGATCTGCGGCTTCTTGTCGGCGAGCTCGCCGTACCAGACCTCGACGACGCCCTGGTCGCGGACCATGACGATCTCGACCTTGCGGTCCTTGTCGATGCGCCAGTAGCCCGACTCGGACTCCAGCGGCCGCACCTTGCCGCCCTCGGCGTCGAGCACCCAGGTGTGCGAGGTGTACTCCAGGAAGTCCCGGCCGTCGTGGCTGAAGACGACTTCCTGGCCGAAGTTGCACTTCTCCTCACCGGGGAAGTCGAAGACGCCTGCGCCCTCCCAGTTGCCGAGGAGGAAGGCGAGGGGGACGAGCCCCGGGTTCAGGTCGGACGGGATCTGGATCATGAATGGCTGCTCAGCTCAGGCGATCTGTTGGGAGGGTTTGCGGTGTCCGGGGCGGGCGCTGCGGATCCGAGGGGATCAGCGCTGGCCCTGGTACAGCTTCTTCACGGCCAGGACGGAGAAGGCGAGGACGCCGACGCAGACCAGGACCAGCAGGGAGGTGAAGACTGCCTCAAGCACGGGGTGCTCCTCGGAGTGTTAAGGGTGGCGTTACGGGGCCGGTCCCCAAGCCTACTGGCCTGGGGACCGGGGCACCGTGTGAGGTAGCCCGTACGACGCGCTGCCGCGGCGGCCGCGCGCTAGCCGAGCAGTTGGTGCTGGAGGATCACCGTCTGGTGGAAGGGCACGGCGGCCACTTCGCCCTTGCGGTTCTGGAGGACCAGGGCCTGGATGTCGCCGGACTGGATGCACGCGAGCTTGGTCTGGTCGTCGCCCGTGGGCTTGGCCTCCTGGTACGTGCTGACCGCGCTGGTGCTCCCCTGCGTGATCGGACCGTTTCCGTGGGACTCCAGGGTGCTGCGCTGGGAGGACTTGACCGTCCTCCAGACCGGGTCGGCCTCCAGCACGAGGGCGCTGCTCAGGCCCATGGAAACGTTGCAGCCCTTGAAGGCGCTCACGAACTCGGGCGAGTGGAAGCGCAGCAGGTAGACACGGGTACGCGTGCCGTCCGTGGTGGTCCAGCCGCGGGCGACGATCTGGCGCAGACCCTCGTTCTCGAGTTCCACCTTCATCTTCTCGCGGAAGGAGTCCACGTACTCCGCCAGGAAGGTGTCGACCGTCACCACCTCGTCCTTCTCCAGCTTCAGTGTGGAGTCGGGCGTGGAACCGGTGGGCGGCGGCAGGAGCAGCTGGGTGAGGCCCGCGTAGTGGATGCCGAGCGGGTTGTCCTCGGCGAACGGCAGGGCGGCGCCCGGCGGCAGCGCCGGCTTGGCCAGCGCCGGGTAGACCCAGCGGCCGTCGGCCTTGGTGGACAGGCCCGGGATGTCGGTGCGCTCGGGCTGGGCGACCTCGTACGCGACTCCGGCGGCGACCGCGGCGAAGACGAGTACGGCGGCGGTCCAGCGCAGCGCCGCGAACAGCTTGCGGCGGTCTTTGGGCGCGGCCGGGACGTCCGGGGCGGCGGGGGCTTCGAAGGCGGCGGCATCGAGGGCGGGGGCATCGGGAACCGGAACCGGCGCGGCGACCAGCTCCACGACGGTGTCCGCGGCCACGGCGGGCCTCGGTGCGGCTTCGTCCTCGGTGGCCGTCGGCACGGCTCCGGTGGTGTTCTGCTCGGTCACGCGGACTCCCCGGGGGACTTCAGGTGGTTCATCTGGCTCTGGAAGAGCGCGACGGCGTTGGCGGTGGCGAAGGGCTTGGGCCCGTACGCACGGAAGGTGACCATCACGTCCCCCTCGACGGCCACGCAGTCGATGGAGTCGATCTTTTCCTTCTTCTTCTCGCCGATCGCCTCCAACGAGCACTTGGCGTCCGGGAACCCGTCCACCTTCGGCGCCTCACGGCCGTCACCCGTGAAGTCGAGGAACTTCTTGCTGACCTCCGAGAACGCGCCCACGGCCTTCGGGTCGGCCTGCATGATGCGGACCTCGGCGAACCAGCTGGTCCGCTCGTTCACGTAGCTGCGCCCCGCCAGTCCCTTGAGCTTCAGCCCGGCCAGCATCTTGTCGCGCTCCTTGCGCTCGGAGCTGGTGAGGCCGGCGCGGGTCTCCTTGAAGCCCTCGAGGGCCTTCTCGCCGGAGACGAAGAAGTTGTTGCCGTCCTCCTCGAGGTCCGGACCCGGGAGGAACCCGGCCGGAAACGGCAGCAGCTTGCCCGAGAGGGCGCTCGTCGGCACGGACCCGGGCCCTTCGCGCTTCGCGGGCTCCTCACCGAGGGGGATCCAGTAGGCGGTGGGCGCGTCCCGGTCGGCGTCCGCGATCGCGGAGGACGCCCAGACACCGCCGCCCACGAGCACCGCGGCTGCCACGCCGCCGGCGATCAGGGCGACCGTCTTGCGGTTGACCTTGCGCGCTGACTTCGCGGCCGCCGTGGGGGTCGGCTCGGGCTCCGCCCCGGACGTCGGGTCCGTGACCGGAACCTCCGCCCCGGCCGGAGTCAGGTCGTTCTGCGGCTCGGTCACAGTCGCTCCAGCTGTCGCTTGGCCAGGTCCACGACGTCGCCTTCGCTGACCTTGCCGCGGTTGTTCACGTAGTGGATGTCGAGCACGATGTCGCCCCGACGGGCGATGGCGCGGGCTCCACGCATCGGGTGG
Source organism: Streptomyces sp. CA189 (assembly GCF_056428985.1). NCBI lineage: Bacteria > Bacillati > Actinomycetota > Actinomycetes > Kitasatosporales > Streptomycetaceae > Streptomyces > Streptomyces sp. CA189. The sequence continues at coordinate 14,405 of NZ_JBWJVM010000056.1, forward strand.
TACCCCGCCTCCTCCTCGGTCTTGGCGTCCACCCAGACGTGCCCGAGCTCCGACGGGAGACCCGGAATCGCCACACCGGCGTTGCCCGCGTACTCCTCCTCGGGCATGTACCTGGACTGACCGATCTGGTAGCTGTCCGCCCCGGAGCGGTCGTTGAACTGGATCAGCCGCACGTCGACGAAGGTCGTGTCGTTCACCGCCCAGCTCACCGACGCGATCCGCCGGATGTTCTGTTCGGCGAGGTAGCTCAACTGGCTGTCCGGCTTCTTGAAGAAGGTCGCGAAGTACTCGATGGGTTCATAGCCCGAAGCCTCGAGCTTCGCCCCGCCCGGCGCCTCGATCAGCAGCTTCGCGAGGTCGTCGTCCGTCTTGTGCCAGCGGTTCGCGTTGATCGTCTTGTTCGTGGTGGCGTCGTCCGGCGCGAGCGCCTTCGGGTGCGTCAGGTCCGCCTGCGCCAGGGGCGCCAGCGGTGTCGGTTCGCGGTCGTACTGGATCGCGTAGCCGGTGACCGTGCCCGCCAGGACGCCGAGCACGACGGCGCCCGCGATCAGGAGGACGGTACGGCCACCACGACGGCGGCGGGGACCGGCCTGAGCGGCGTCCGGAGTGCCCGGTTCCGGGCCGCTCTCCGCCCCTTTCCGCTGCTCAGGGATGGTCTGTTCGTGTTCCAAGGGAGGTCCCCCCGCAGGGCTTTGATCGCGGGCCAATTGACCGCGCACAGAGAGGACACCCTGCCCCGGGAAGATGTTGTACTCATACTTATTACGGTTTTATCTCGGCCGGTTTCAATCCTCGCGACGCCGCTTTCCGTCCAGTTCGTCCCACCACTCGTCGGACTTCTGGTCACCCGAGGGGTCGTCCCACCAGCGGTCGTCCGGGCCGCGCCGGTTCGCGACCACCGCGGCGACCGGCGGAATGACCATGGCGACCACGCACAGCGCCACGGCGGCCTCGACGGACCACAGGCGCACGAAGGACCAGGCGGAGACGAAGAGGAACAGGCATCCGCCCATGAGCAGGAAGTAGACGCGCCGGCGCCGGGCGTACATGACTCCAGGGTAGAGCCGGACCCGGATCCTGCGAAGGGCCCCGAAAAGACCGAAGGGCCGCACCGTTCCTAGCCAGTGTGCAGGAGCGGGTCTTGGACCCACTCACGCTTACTGGGCGCATCCCGAACGGTTTTGGATGCGCTGGGTCCCCGCGTTCTCTTCCCGCTCGGCGTCGGCTCTCCATGAAGCCGGTCCGTGGTGGGTGGGCGGTTTCCCTCACGCCTGCGGGTGCCTGGTCCGGCCTGGCCGGTCCGATGCCCCACACAATCACTCTGGTCGTGTGGGGGCGGTGCCGTCCGACGCCGGATCGGGTGTCCGAGGGCGCGTCGTCCGATCGCGATGCCGGCGGCATCATGACGGGACATCTTTCGGCGGGGGGTGACCAGCGACTTTTGCCAGTGCTGGCCTCCCCACTTGGAGGTGTGGGCGGGATCGACCGCGACGATGGCGAGGCCGTGTTCGGCGGCCATCGAGGCGAGTCGGGCTTTGAGCTTGCCGGTCGGGATGCCGGAGATCAGCTGCCGGAACCGTTTCCTGCGGCCGTGCTTCTCGCGGGTCTTCTCAGTGGCGAAGTCGAGGTCTTCGATCGCGATGGCCCTGACGCCGACACTCTTCGCCCAGTGCAGCAGCCTGGTGAGGGCGTGCCGAATCTGGGCGTCTCGGTGATCAGCAGTGCCGGACAGGTCGTAGGGGAAGCGGTGCGGCTCGCCGAGGGGGTTGCCGTGCGGGTCGAGTCGATAGGCCGCGAAATGGTCGGCGTTGGTATCGACGCCGACCATGCCCTTCGCGCGTGCGGCGGCGAGCGGGACCGTCTGGACGGCGGGGCGTTGCCAGGAGGCGGTCAGGTACCAGCGGCCGCGTGCGGCATCCAGGTGGATGCGGTAGGCAACGGCCCGATTCGCTTCGATTCGGTCGGCCCATTCCGCGCCCCGGTGCGCGAACACGATACGGCAGGCCAGCACGTACCGTCCGTGCTTGCTGTTGGCCAGGTGCGCGAGCGGAGCGGGCAGCTTGACGCTGATCTCGCCGTCGGGGGTGACACGGATCGTCTCGTTCCCGAACCGCTTCCCGGACTCGCCATCAGCGGCCAGGAACCAGCGCTCGGCTTCCCAACGGGCACGCCACTGCTCCGCGGTGAGCTGGGCTTCCTCCAGGTGGTGGCGGGTGTTCGCCAGCCGCTTCCCACCCCGCACCACACGGACCCGACCCGCCCGCCAGTCTGTGAGAGCGGCTTCATGGCGCGCCTCCAGAGTGGCCAGACGCCGCGACTTGCGGAACCACTCGCTCTTGGAGCGGTAGCCGCCCGCGGCCCGCTTGGTGCCCTTCGCCCCGATGGACAGGGTGAGACGGTGCTTCAGCGTCTTGATGCCGGTAACCAGGTTCTGAATATGCGCGGCCTGGCAGCGGCGGGCGAGTGCCCACTGATCGTGGCTTGCCTTGGTGATCGCCCCGGCGATCCGCGAAGACGACTCCCCCGTCAGCCCGCGCTTACGGTCAGCCCACGTATCGGACGAATGATCGGCGCCGTCCGCGCAACGCTGCTTGAGGTCACGGGAAGCCAGAGCCCCCTGATGCGCACCGACCAACCGGAGAACGTCCTCGTCCTCGGCGCACAGACCCTTGAGACGGTCGCGAACAGCCACACCGGATGGACCGGGCACCACGAACGACGGAGCGATGGCACGCAGCCCCCCGGCCGAATCAGCCATCGCATGCCATCGTGCGCGCCTTCGCCCGCCCCTCGAGATTCACACAACCGACCGTAATCGGAATCACCCAAGTAGCGGTATCACTCACACGAGCGAACCAAAGGACCGCACCCCGAAACAGTGGCGTCCAACCCCCCGGGGGTGCGGCCCTCTGGCCGGTCATACGGTCACACAGGTGCGGTGCTCAGACCGCGATCGCCACGTCCGTGACGCCGCCGGACTCGACGACGACCACGGCGCGGTCCGCCTGGGCGCCGGGCACGAGCGCGCGCAGCGTCCAGGAGCCCTCGGCCGCGTAGAAGCGGAACTGGCCGGTCGCCGAGGTCGGGACCTCGGCGGTGAACTCGCCGGTCGAGTCCAGCAGGCGGACGTAACCGCTGACGGGCTCGCCGTCCTTGGTGATCTGGCCCTGGATGGCCGTCTCACCGGGCTTCAGCGTCGAGAGGTCGGGCCCGCCGATCTTTGCTCCACACATGTTCTCTGTCCTGTCCTAGAGAGGTATGACTACGGGGCGTCGCGTGCCCCGGAACACTTGTTGCCCGGAACTACTTGTTGGCGCCGAGCTCGATCGGCACGCCGACCAGCGAGCCGTACTCGGTCCACGAGCCGTCGTAGTTCTTGACGTTCTCCTGGCCCAGGAGCTCGTGCAGCACGAACCAGGTGAGCGCGGAGCGCTCGCCGATGCGGCAGTAGGCGATGGTGTCCTTCGCCAGGTCGACCTGCTCGGCCTGGTAGAGGGCGGTGAGCTCCTCGTCGGACTTGAACGTGCCGTCGTCGTTGGCGTTCTTCGACCACGGGATGTTGCGGGCGCTCGGGATGTGGCCCGGACGCTGCGACTGCTCCTGCGGGAGGTGCGCCGGCGCGAGCAGCTTGCCCGAGAACTCGTCGGGCGAGCGGACGTCGACCAGGTTCTTCGTGCCGATCGCGGCGACCGCGTCGTCACGGAAGGCGCGGATCGAGGTGTCCTGGGCCTTGGCCTTGTACTGGGTGGCCGGGCGGCTGGGGACCTCGGTGCCGTCGACCAGGTCGCGGGAGTCGAGCTCCCACTTCTTGCGGCCGCCGTCGAGCAGGCGGACGTCCTGGTGGCCGTAGAGCTTGAAGTACCAGTAGGCGTAGGACGCGAACCAGTTGTTGTTGCCGCCGTAGAGGACGACGGTGTCGTCGTTGGAGATGCCCTTGGCGGAGAGGAGCTTCTCGAAGCCCTCCTGGTCCACGAAGTCGCGGCGGACCGGGTCCTGGAGGTCGCTCTTCCAGTCGATCCGGACGGCGTTGGTGATGTGGTTCTTGTCGTACGCGGACGTGTCCTCGTCCACCTCGACGATGACGACGTTCGCGTCGTTCAGGTGGGCCTCGACCCAGTCGGCGTCTACAAGGACGTCGCTGCGGCTCATGATGTTCTCCTCCGGGGCAGTGTGCGGCGGGGTGGTGCTGGTGGTGCGGGGTGCGTGTGTCCGGGTGCTCCCCCAGCTACCGCTGGGAGGTGCCCCCTGCAGATCCTGTTGCGGGGAGGCTTCAGGAGGGCGGGAGGCAGAGGTGGTCACACGGGAAAGCGGAAGGCCGTCGTCCGGCTATGGAGCGGGATGCGCTCACACGTCACATGGATCGACAGAGCATGGCGGCGACGCGACACAGGTCTACTGCCCGTCGCTTCGTGAGGTCCGCCTGCTGATGCTTCATAGCCATGGATCGTAGGGACGAATCGGCCGCCCTGTCACCGCCGTGTCATATTTCGAGACAGGATCGTCCGAATACTGGGATCGGAGCCCTCGGTGATCTTCCGGCGCGGGGCGCCCGGGGCCCCGTACGGCCCTCCCATCTGCGGATCGGACCTCCCCGTCTCACTATCCGGCCAGCGTCAGATTCGTACCGCCCAGAGTGAGCACCAGACCGGTCTCGTCCGAGGTCAGCGTCGTCAGCTGGACTCCGGACGGCAGGCCGCCGTCGATCCGCCGGTCGAAGTCGGTCTTCTTGCGGACCGCGGCCTCGATCCCGGGGAGGCCCTCACCCGGCACCTCGTCGGCGCGGACCCGGACGACCTTCGGGCCCTTCCCGTCCCCGGAGTCGACGAGGGAGACCGTCGAGACCACGCTGCGGCTGAGCGTCCGGCCGAGGAACTCCACGCTCGCGGTGACCTTCAGCTTGCCCGGCGCCCCGCCGTAGCCGACCGTCACCCCGGGCTGCGCGGCCGCGGTCAGGTCCGTGTACGTGACGAGGGCCGAGCCCTTGGCGGACCGGGCGGTGCCGCCGCTGTAGTCGACGTTCAGCTCCACTCCGCGGAAGGCGACCCGCAGCCGGGACAGGTGCGTCGTACGGCCGTCCGCGGTCACCGCGTCGAGGCCGGCCACCTTCAGGTCGACCTGGTCGAGGTCGTGGGAGAGCGCCTGGGTCAGGAAGGGGAACCCGTGGATGTCCACCTCCACCCCGGACAGGCCCTGCCTGGCCTGGATCCGGTCCGCCAGCCGGTCCTCGGCATAGCCGGCGGCCCAGCGGTCCAGCCCGACGAACAGGCCGCCGAGGACCACTCCGATGATCACAACGACACGCAGGACACGCACGTGCCCACCCCCCAGACGATTGGTACGTCGGCCCAGTGGACCATGTCCGGCCGTGAGGGCGCTGTGAGATGACCCGAGGTGACGGCGTCAGCCCACCACCCTGCCGATCAGGTAGACCGCCGGTGCCGCCGCGGCCAGCGGCAGCGCGACGCCGGCCGTCATGTGGACGAACTTCGACGGGTAGTCGTACGCCGCCACGCGCAGCCCGATCAGCGCGCACACCCCGGCCGCCAGGCCGATCAGCGCACCGCCCGCCCCGACGGACGTCAGCCCGCCCACGGCGATGCCCGCACCGGCCGCGGCGGCCAGCGAGACGCCGACCGAGGGCGCGGTGGGCAGCGGGAGCGCCCGGGCGAAGACGGCCACCGCCACGGCGGCGGCGCCCACGCTCGCGGCGGCGGAGTCGGCCGCGAGGTAGCCGGCGCAGACGATGGCCAGCGCGGCCGAGGCCACCGAGGCCATCAGCCCGTACATCCGCTCGTCCGGATCGGCGTGGCTGCGCAGCTGGAGCACCAGCGTCAGCAGCACCCAGGCCCCGAGGGTGCCGATGATCGCGCCGGGCCCGTACGGCTCGTCCACCGCGAGCACGGCCGCATCGGCGACGACCGCCCCGGCGAAGGCCAGGGCGATGCCCTGACGGGCCGGCCACATGCCGTTGAGCCGGAACCAGCCCGCCGCCGTGAGGCCCTGGAGGGCGATCAGGGGCGCGAGCAGCGCGAACTCGCCCAGCGCCGCGGCGGCCGCGAGGACCAGCCCGAGGGCGGCCGTCAGTATGGCCGCCTGCGGACCGGGATCGATGATCGGCGAGCGGCCTTCGGCGCGGGCCTGGGCCGGGTTCACGGCGCGCAGCGTGTTGCCGGCGAGCGTGGGCGGCGACCAGGCGGGCTCCTCCGAGGAGGGCGGCGCACCGGCCGGGCCCGCGGGAGCCGGGGCCGCCTGATGCGGGAGGTGCGCGGCCGGGTCCGCCCACTCCTGGCCCGGGGCCGGGGCCGGAGTCTGGAAGGGGTCGACCGGGCCGGGGTACAGGTGCAGGTACGCCTGCAGCTCGTCCCCCTGCGGCGAAGGCTCCGAGGCAGGGGCAGGGGCCTGCGCCTGCGCCTGCGGCTCGTCGCGGAACCAGTGGTCCGGGGCCGAAGTCTGCGGGTACGCCGGGGCGGCGTAAGGCTCCGCGTAGGGGTCCGCGTAAGGCTCCGCGTAGGGGTCCGCGTACTGCTGGGCCGGCCACTCCTGGCCGGGTGCCTGTGCCTGCGGCTCCTCGCGGAACCACCCCTCGGGGGCTACCGGGTACTGCGCCGGTACGCCGTCCAGCGGCGCCTGCACCGGCTGGTACGAGGTGTCCCACGTAGGGGACTGCCAGGTCTGGGTCCCGTACGGATCCGGCTGCTGCTGCTGTTGTTGCTGCTGTTCCTGTTGCTGCTGCTCCAGAAACTGCTGCTGCTCCAGAAACTGCTGTTGCTGAAGCTGCTGCTGTTGTAGCTGTTGCCGCTGTTCCTCGGGCGTGCTCATGGGGCTCCGCTCACCCGCCCGCGAACGGCGGGAGCACCTCGACGGTGCCCCCCTCCGTCAGCTCGACGGAATCGTGCGGGCGCTTGCCCACGGGCTCTTCGTTCACGAGGAAGGAGCAGCGCAGCAGGACCCGGGTCAGTTCCCCGGGGTGGCGTTCCCGCACGGCGTCGAGCGCCTCGGCCAGTGTCCGCGCCGAGTACGGCTCCTCCGCCGTCTTGGCCGCGGCCTTCGCCGCCGCCCAGTAGCGGATGGTTCCGGTTGCCACTGCAGGCTCCTCTCGTCGGCGCTCTGCCGTCGGCCTCCATCATGACGCCTCGGGCCCCCGATCCCGGCGTGCCTCCGCGCGCCCCGCGTGCGCCCAGGCGGCCCGCACGGAGTCCACCGATACGGTGAAACCGGGGCATACGCAGGTCCCGGGGGTGGTGGGAACCACAGAAGTGGAACGTTCCGAAGCCTCGGCCCGGCCGGGGAGGGTGGGCTATTCTGCTGGCGAGAGGATCCGGGCAACGTAGCCCCCGGGTCCTTTTGTGCTTTCAGCACGTTGAACGGACCGAGAACAGTGGTATCCATCCGGACCTCAGGGCGCGGGGACCGGACGGACACCAGGCAAGTCGTACGAAGCAGTGCCGCGAAAGTCCTCGACGGGACCGAGGAGGAACCGACGTGATGGACCAGCGAACCGTCGTGCAGGAGCAGGCGCAGGAGCACGTACCTGCGCACGTTCACGCACACCAGTACCACCGCCCGACCCGGGCAGGTGGTCGGGCATGAGCTCACTCCTGCTCCTGACCAATGCCCTGCAGCCGTCCACCGAGGTGCTGCCCGCCCTCGGCCTGCTGCTCCACAGTGTCCGGGTGGCCCCCGCCGAGGGCCCCGCCCTCGTGGACACCCCTGGCGCCGACGTGATCCTCGTCGACGGCCGCCGCGACCTGCCCCAAGTGCGGTCGCTGTGCCAGCTGCTGCGCTCCACGGGCCCCGGCTGCCCGCTGATCCTCGTCGTCACCGAGGGCGGCCTCGCGGCCGTCACCGCCGACTGGGGCATCGACGACGTCCTCCTCGACACCGCGGGACCGGCCGAGGTCGAAGCGCGGCTGCGCCTCGCCACCGGCCGCCAGCAGCTCGGCTCGGACGACTCCCCGATGGAGATCCGCAACGGCGACCTGTCCGTCGACGAGGCGACGTACTCGGCGAAGCTGAAGGGCCGGGTCCTGGACCTGACCTTCAAGGAGTTCGAGCTCCTCAAGTACCTCGCCCAGCACCCGGGCCGGGTCTTCACCCGCGCCCAGCTCCTCCAGGAGGTGTGGGGCTACGACTACTTCGGCGGCACCCGCACGGTCGACGTGCACGTACGGCGGCTGCGCGCGAAACTCGGGCCCGAGCACGAGTCGCTGATCGGTACCGTCCGCAACGTCGGGTACCGCTTCGTCACCCCGGAGAAGGTGGAGCGGGCGGCGGCGGAAGCGGCCGCGCAGGCGGCCACGAAGGCGGCCGCCGAGGCCTCCGCGCGGGCCGCGGCGGCACTCACCCGGATGGACTAGGGAGCTCGTGTGAAGGCTGTGGGAATGACCTCCTCCGGACGCCCTGCCCAGAGGTAGGTCACCCCGCGTAGACTTCCGCGCGTGGCCAAGGTGACGCGGGATGACGTGGCACGACTTGCGGGTACTTCTACCGCCGTCGTGAGCTACGTCATCAACAACGGACCCAGGCCGGTTGCCCCGGCCACGCGCGAGCGTGTCCTCGCCGCGATCAAGGATCTGGGCTACCGCCCCGACCGGGTCGCCCAGGCGATGGCCTCACGGCGCACCGACCTCATAGGCATGATCGTCCCCGATGCCCGTCAGCCGTTCTTCGCGGAGATGGCGCACGCGGTCGAGCAGGCCGCCGCCGAGCGCGGGAAGATGGTGCTCGTCGGGAACTCCGACTACCGCGACGAGCGCGAGGTCCACTACCTGCGGGCCTTCCTGGGCATGCGGGTCTCGGGCCTGATCCTGGTCAGCCAGGGCATGAGCGAGCGGGCCGCCTCGGAGATCGAGGCGTGGGACGCCCGCGTCGTCCTCCTCCACGAGCGCCCCGAGGCCATCGACGACGTCGCCGTCGTCACGGACGACATCGGCGGCGCGCAGCTCGCCACCCGGCACCTCCTCGAACACGGGCACCCGTACGTGGCCTGCCTGGGCGGCGTCGAGAACACCCCCGAGGTCGGCGACCCGGTGGCCGACCACGTCGAGGGCTGGCGGCGGGCCATGCTCGAATCCGGCCGCTCGGTGGAGGGCCGGCTCTTCCAGGCCCCGTACAACCGCTACGACGCGTACAAGGTCGCCCTGGAACTGCTGGCCGGGCCGGACCGCCCGCCGGCGATCTTCTGCGCTACGGACGACCAGGCGATCGGCGTCCTGCGCGCCGCGCGCGAGCTGCGCATCGACGTGCCCGAGCAGCTGGCGGTGGCCGGCTTCGACGACGTCAAGGAGGCGGCCCTGACGGACCCGCCCCTGACCACGATCGCCTCGGACCGCCCGGCGATGGCCCGCGCGGCGGTGGACCTCGTCCTGGACGATGCCCTGCGGGTGGCGGGCTCCCGCCGCGAACGCCTGAAGCAGTTCCCGTCGGCCCTGGTCATCCGCCGCTCCTGCGGGTGCCGCTAGCCGCTGATGTAACCGGCACCCCGGAGCGTGCTGCCCGCCGTACCCGCGCGCGGCGCCGTACCCGGGGACCAGTCCCCGGACCCCTGCTCCTCAAACGCCGGAGGGGCTGGATTTTCGCCGGTGTCAGCCATATTCAGCCTCGCCGGCGTTTGAGGCGCGGGGTCCGGGCAGCGCCCGGGGAACGGTGGAAGGGCGGGTAGGGGACTTCGCCCCGCAGGGCCCGACCACCCGCACCCGGGCCACCGGGCCCAGCCCGCTCTTATATCGGGCATACACGGTTCTGTCGGGCTTCTCAGCGGGGACTCAGGAAGCTCTCATGATCGGCGGACACAGTCATATGCATGACCGAGAACCTCCGCCGCGAAGGCGAGTACCCCCAGGAACACCGCCCCCAGCAGCCCGCCCCGTGGGGCGAGGACTGGCAGCGCGGTCGTGACCGGCTCGCACAGGACGCCGCGTACCCGCCGCCGCCCTCCTACCCCCCGGCCACCCCGGCCCCCGGCTGGCACGAGGCGCACACTCCCCCGGTCATCCAGGGCGAGACCGTCCCCCAGAGCGCAGGCGGCTCCGGCGGCACCGGCGGCTGGGCCACCTGGGGCGAGGCCGCCCCGGCCGGACCCGCCCCGCAGGGCCACGCCCGCGCCAAGCGCCCGGTCGCCCTCCTCGCCGCCGTGGCCCTCGCGGCCGCCGCCGTCGGCGGCGGAACGGCCGCCGCCGTGCAGCAGATGCTGAGCAAGACCAACGGCACCGGCACCGGCGTCAACGGCAGCACCATCTCCCGGTCGAACAACGGCACCGTCTCCGGCGTCGCCGAGAACGTCAGCCCCTCCGTCGTCCGCATCGACACCCGCACCACCTCCGGCCAGGGCACCGGCTCCGGCATCGTGATCACCGCCGACGGCGAGATCGTCACCAACAACCACGTGATCGACGGCGCGAGCCAGATCCAGGTGACGATGAGCGACGGCAAGAAGTACAGCGCGAAGATCGTCGGAACGGACCCGGACAAGGACCTCGCCCTCATCAAGCTGGAAGGCGCGAGCGGCCTCAAGCCCGCCGCCCTCGGCAACTCCGACAACCTCAAGGTCGGCGACGAGGTCGTCGCCATCGGCTCCCCCGACCGCCTCACCGGCACGGTCACCAGCGGCATCGTCTCCGCGCTCGACCGCGAGGTGAACGTCCCGAAGTCCGAGAAGCAGCAGTCCCCGCAGGGCGGTTACCCGTTCTCCTACGGCGGCCAACAGTTCAACGGGAACACCGGCACGGACACCACCTCGTACAAGGCCATCCAGACCGACGCCTCCCTCAACCCCGGCAACTCCGGCGGCGCCCTCGTCAACATGAACGGCGAGATCGTGGGCATGCCCTCCGCGATCTACTCCCCCTCCAGCGGCGGCGACTCCGCGGGCAGCGTCGGCCTCGGCTTCGCCATCCCGGTCAACACGATCAAGGCCGACCTCCCCTCCCTCCGCAAGGGCGGCGCCGGCGGTGCCGGCAACGGCGCCGGCAACGCCGCGAACGGTTTCGGGACCTCCTTCTAGCCCGCCCGTGCGAGCCTGGTAGGAGACCGACCACCACCTGGGGGGACCCCGTATGAGCGCCGAAGGCGACCAGCAGCGCATCCTCGTCGTCGACGACGAACCGGCCGTACGCGAGGCCCTGCGCCGCAGCCTGGCCTTCGAGGGGTACGGCACGCAGACCGCCGTCGACGGGCTCGACGCCCTCGACAAGGCGGACTCGTACGCACCCGACCTGATCATCCTGGACATCCAGATGCCGCGGATGGACGGTCTGACGGCGGCCCGCCGGCTGCGCGCCTCCGGCAGCACCACGCCCGTCCTGATGCTGACCGCCCGCGATACGGTCGGCGACCGCGTCACCGGCCTCGACGCGGGCGCCGACGACTACCTGGTCAAGCCGTTCGAGCTGGACGAGCTCTTCGCCCGGGTGCGCGCCCTGCTGCGGCGCAGCTCCTACGCCGCGCCCTCCGCCGGAGACGGCGAGCCTGAGGACGCGCTGACCTTCGGCGACCTGCGCATGGACCTCGCCACCCGCGAGGTCACCCGCGGCGGCCGCCCGGTGGAGCTGACCCGTACCGAGTTCACCCTGCTGGAGATGTTCCTCGCGCACCCGCGCCAGGTCCTGACCCGCGAGCAGATCCTCAAGACCGTATGGGGCTTCGACTTCGAGCCCAGCTCCAACTCCCTGGACGTGTACGTGATGTACCTGCGCCGCAAGACCGAGGCCGGGGGCGAGCCCCGCCTGGTCCACACCGTGCGCGGGGTGGGCTACGTACTGCGCGCGGCCGGGGCCGGCGACACCGGCGGTCCCGAGTGAGCCCCAGCGCCAGATTCCGCGCCCTCCCGCTCCGCTCCCGCCTCGCCCTGCTGGTCACCGTCGCGGTGGCGCTGGCCGTGGCGGCGGTCGCCTGCGTGAGCTGGTTCATGGTCCGCACGCAGCTGAACGACCAGCTGAACAGTTCGCTGCGCTCCACCAACGCCCGGGCGCAGGCGAGCCAGACGCTGACCGGGCTCGGATGCCGGGAGAAGGCGCCCGGCCCCTGGGAGAACAACCTGAGCGCACCCGTGCAGATCGTGCTGCCCACGGGCGGCCGCTGCTGGGTGGACGGAAAGAACACGCTCCCGGTCACCGACTACGACCTCGAGGTGGCCAAGGGGCTGCGCGGCGCGGTCCTGTACGACGGCAAGACCACGGACGGCACCCCGGTACGCGTCTACACCCAGCCCGTGGAGCTGTCCGCCGGGCCGGGCGCACAGAACTCCGTCGCCGCGATCTCGGTGGCCAAGCCCCTCTCGGACATCACCGAACCGCTGTCCACCCTGGCCTGGGTGCTCGTCTTCGTATCCGGCGTCGGCATCCTCGGCGCCGGCGTGGCCGGCCTCTGGGTGGCCCGTACGGGGCTGCGCCCGGTCGACGAGCTGACCGGCGCGGTCGAGCACATCGCCCGCACCGAGGACCTCACCGTCCGCATCCCCGACCAGGGCGACGACGAGATCGCCCGCCTCTCGCGCTCCTTCAACTCCATGACGGCCGCGCTCGCCTCCTCCCAGGAGCGCCAGGCCCAGCTGATCGCGGACGCCGGGCACGAGCTGCGCACCCCGCTCACCTCGCTGCGCACCAACATCGAGCTGCTGGCGCGCAGCGAGGAGACCGGCCGGGCCATTCCGCCGGAGGACCGCAAGGAGCTGCTGGCCTCGGTCAAGGCGCAGATGACGGAACTCGCCTCGCTGATCGGCGACTTGCAGGAGCTGTCGCGCCCGGACGCGGCCGCCCCCGGCCCCCTCGGGGTGGTGGCCCTGCACGAGATCGCGGGCGCGGCGCTGTCCCGGGCCCGGCTGCGCGGTCCGGAGCTGGACTTCGACTCGGACCTGGCGCCCTGGTACGTACGCGGCGAGGCGGCGGCCCTGGAGCGGGCAGTGGTCAACGTCCTCGACAACGCGGTGAAGTTCAGCCCGCCGGGCAGCACGGTCACCGTGTCGCTGCGCGCGGGCGAGCTGACCGTACGGGACCGCGGCCCCGGCATCCCGGCCGACGACCTCCCGCACGTCTTCGAGCGCTTCTGGCGCTCCCCGTCCGCCCGGGCCCTGCCCGGCAGCGGCCTCGGCCTGTCCATCGTGGCCCGTACGGTGCAGCGCGCGGGCGGCACGGCCGAGCTCCGCGCCCCGACGGGTGGCGGCCCGGGCACTGAGGCGGTCCTCAGCATCCCGGGCGCCCCGGCTCCGCCGCCCGCGCAGGCGTCAGTTGTGCCGGATCAGTGAGGCGACCAGGCCGGAGCGGGTGTTGGGGAAGTCCATCGGGACGATCCCGAGCCCGGTCCGGCCGGCCAGTTCGGCGCCGTCGACGAAGGCGTGCACCTGCGGGCCCAGGCGGTCGGAGTTCCAGCGGGGCGGCAGGGCCGCGGCCGTGCTGGTGTAGTTCACGAAGAACCTGCCGGGCTGCTGGACGGCCTTGCGGAAGTGGTTCTCGATCTTGCCCCGTTTGGCGAAGGGCTCGGCCATGTAGTCGTCCTGGACGTCGAAGACGTTGCCGTCGCCGTAGCGCAGGCCACCGGGCAGGCCGCCGTTGTCGGGGAGCAGCAGCACCTTGCCGCGTACCTGGCCGAGGGCGGGCAGCGAGTCCGCGATCGTGAAGAGCGGGCGCCAGCCGCGGTTGTTCAGGTAGTCGTCGAAGACGGCGCGGAAGGTGGCGTCGCTCTCCTCGGAGTACTCCTGCTTGAGCCGCATCAGCACGGTCTCGGAGGGGTGCGCGGCGAGGAAGTTCCAGCAGGCGCCGAGGACGTCGCCGAACATCAGGTTCTGGTAGTACGCGCCGTGGTGGATCGCGAACGATCCGCCGGTCACCCGGCAGCGGACGTCGAGGAAGCGGATCCCGGAGCCGAGCTGGTCGGCGATGGAGGTGTTCTGGCAGGCGACGTAGAGCCCGCCCCGGGTGGCGCCCGAGTCGTGGGTGCCGGGGATGGTCATCCGCTGGAGGGCGGTGGAGTCGCCGAGCCCGCTCATCCAGTCCTGGGTGGAGAGCGCGCTCGCCGCCGTGCCGGTGGCCCCGGTGGCCCGGGTGGCGGCCGAGGCCGTCCCGGCGCCCGCGCCGAGCAGGGTCGCGCCGCCCAGGGCCGCCGCCCCCGCCAGGAAGCCGCGCCGCCGCAGCCCCGCGCCCGTACCCGCGGCCGTACCCGCGCTCGCATCCGTGCCCACGCCCATGCCCGCCCCTTTGCCGACCCAGTGGTGGCCCGGATTATGGCGTGCGGAGCCATGCATTACTACCCACGGGTAGGCGTCAGCTTTCGAGCAACTCCGCCATCGCGCGCAGCCCTTGGGCGAGGGACCGGCCGTCCGGCGCGTGCTCCGGGTCGGTCAGGCACTGCACCATGACCCCGGTCAGCAGCGCGATGTGCACCGAGCCGAGGCTCCGTACGTCCTCCTCCGCGACCTCCTCGACGGGGACCCCGCGCAACTGCGCGGCCACCATGCGCCGGTTGCGGCGCTGCCCCTCGGCCAGGACGGCGAGCAGCTCGGGCGAGGACTGCGCGTGCACGAAGGCCTCGACGGAGGCGGTCCAGAGCCAGCGCATCTCGCCGAAGTCCCGGATCTTGCGGTCCCAGGTGTCGGCGTACCGCTCCCGCGCGGTGTCGCCCTGCCCGGCGAGCCGGCCCGACCCCGCGGCCCACTCGTCCATGGCCGCGAACAGCGCCTGGTTGAGCAGCACCTCGCGGGTGCCGAAGTGGTAGCCGATCGCGGCCATGCTCACCTGCGCGGCCGAGGCGATGTCGCGCACGGTCGTCCGGAGGTACCCCTTCTCCTCCAGGCAGCGCCGGGCTCCGGCCAGCAGGTCCTCGCGATTTCCCATGCCCGGATCGTATCCGCGCCCCCGTCTTGGGCAAACGCGCTATACGAACGTATTGCGCGCTCGCCCAAATCCTGGCAGCCTGGTGCCGGGCCCACCGACCACCGGCACACACGGGGAGAGCGACACCATGCCGACCAACGCCATGCGCCACGAGCTGAAGATCGACGACCGCACCCTGTCCTACCTGGACTTCGGCGGGCCCGGCCGCCCGCTGCTCGCCCTGCACGGCGGCCTCTCCGAGGCCGCCCACTTCACCGCCCTCGCCGCCGACCTCGGCGAGCAGTGGCGGGTCATCGCCCCCGACCAGCGCGGGCACGGCGATTCCGACCCCGCCCCCGAGTACGGCCGCGCCGGCTACGTCGCCGACGCCGCCGCCCTGCTGGAACACCTCGCCCCCGGCGGCCCGGTGCCCGTCCTCGGCTTCTCCCTCGGCGGGGTCAACGCCTACCAGCTGGCCGCCGCCCGGCCCGACCTGGTGTCCGCCCTGATCAACGTCGACGCCCCGGTGCAGAGCCCGCGCGAGGACGGCCCGTCCTTCTGGGACTTCCTGCGCGACCTCCCGTACACGGCGCCGACCCGCGAGGAACTCGTCGCCGCACTCGGCCCGCTCGGCGAGGGGACCGCGCCCTTCCTGCGCCCCCTGCCGGACGGCTCCGGCTGGCGGCTGCCGTTCGACCCCGGGGCCACCCTGGCCACCCTCGCCGGCGACGACGCCTCGCGCTGGGACGTCTGGCTCGCGAGCAGCTGCCCCGCGCTGCTCGTCCACGGGCTGCGCAGCGACGTACTCCCCCGGGAGCTGGCCGACGCGATGGTCGCCCGGCGCCCCGGGACCTCGTACGTCGGCCTCGACACCGAGCACTTCGTGCCCTTCCAGGACCCGAAGGGCTTCGCGGAGGCCGTACGCGGCTTCCTCGCCACGCTGTAGGACCCGGGAACGCCGAAGGGGCGGCGGGCCGATGGCCCGCCGCCCCCGGAGAAGCAGGTGCTACTTGACGACCGTGATCCGGTCCGCCACCGGCGGGGCCAGCGGCGCGGCCGCCGAGGAGTGCCCGGCCAGGTAGGCGTTGAAGATGTCCAGGTCGGACGCGCCGACGAGCTTGTTCTTGTGCTCCTTCAGGACGCCGAAGCCGTCACCGCCACCCGCGAGGAACTCGTTCATCGCGACCCGGTAGGTCCGGGCGGGGTCGATGGCCTCGCCGTTCAGCTTCACCGAGTCCACGACGATGCGCTCGGCGCCCGCCTTGGTGGTGTCCAGGGTGTAGGAGAAGCCCTTGGAGACCTGCAGGATCTTCGGGCTCACCCCGTTGACCGGGCCGCTGACCTGCTGCTGCAGCGCGGTGATCAGCTGGGCGCCGGTCAGGTCGACGACCGTCATCATATTGGTGAACGGCTGGACGGTGTACGACTCCCCGTAGGTCACCACCCCGTCGCCCTCGGCGCCGGCGGCCTTGTAGGCCAGGTCCGCGCGGATGCCGCCCGGGTTCATGAGGGCGAGCTGGGCGCCGCCCTTGGCCGCCGGGGCCAGGGCCTCCAGCTGCGCGTCGGCGATCACGTCACCGAGCGGCTTCTCGTACTCCGACGAGCCGCGGCCCGGGATGTCGGCCGAGATGTAGCCCATGGGACGGTTCGCGATCGGCGCGGCCAGCGCGTTCCAGCGCTCGATCAGCGCGGTCAGGTCCGGGGCCTTGGGCTGGTCCCGGGTGACGACCTTCTGGACCGCCTTCGGCGACGTGACCGGCGTACGGACGATGTCCTTGGTCGCGCGGTCGTAGGTCAGGGTGGTGTCCGTGTACAGCCGGCCGTACGAGGCGGCCGAGGTGACCGTGCGCGGATTGCCCGCCGGGTCGGGGATGTTGCACGCGTACGCCTGGTGCGTGTGGCCGGTGACCAGGGCGTCGACCTTCGGCGAGATGTTCTTCGCGATGTCGACGATGGCCCCGGAGATGCCGGCGCCGGCGCCCGGCACGTCGCAGTCGTAGTTGTACGCGCCGCTCGCGGGCAGGCCGCCCTCGTGGATCAGCGCCACGATCGACTTCACGCCCTGGCGGTTCAGCTCCTCGGCGTACTTGTTGACCGTCTCGGCCTCGTCGCCGAACTTGAGGCCCTTGACCCCGTCGGCGGTCACGATGTCGGGCGTGCCCTCCAGGGTGACGCCGATGAAGCCGATCTTCACGTCCCCCTTCTTCCAGATGAAGGTGGGGTTCATCATCGGACGGTTGGTCTTCTCGTCCACCACGTTCGCGGCGAGGTACTTGAAGTCGGCGCCGCCGAACTCCTTGCCGTACTCGAAGCAGCCCTCGACCGGGTGGCAGCCGCCGTACTGCATGCGGCGCAGCTCGGTCTTGCCCTCGTCGAACTCGTGGTTGCCGACGCCGCTCACGTCCAGGTCGAGGTCGTTGAGCGCCTCGATCGCCGGCTCGTCGTGGAAGAGGCCCGACACCATCGGGCTGGCGCCGATCATGTCGCCGGCCGCGGCGGTGACGGAGTAGCGGTGACCCTTGCGGGCCTCGCGCAGGCTGGTGGCGAGGTACTCGACACCGCCCGCGGGTATGGCCTTGGTGGTGCCGTCGGCCTGACGCTCGGTCACGGTGCCCGAGGAGCCCTGCGGGGGCTCCAGCGTGCCGTGGAGGTCGTTGAACGACAGCATCTGCACGTCGACGGTGCGGCCGTGGTCACGGCCATATCCGTCACCACTCGCGGCTCCGGCCGGAAGGGCGGCGGCGATCATCGCACCGCCCGCCGTGGCAACGGCGAGAGCGGTGAGGGCCAACCGGCGGGTTCGGCGGTGCCGTTGTGGCGTCGCTGACATTTGGTCCCCTTTGTGGACAGCGATACATCTCGGGAAGTCTGCCGAAGCCTAGAGTCAACGCGCGTAGCGCGACAGGGGGTACCGGGTATCGAGCTGGTTACACGGAGGAGACGGGCGGCCGTCGGCGGGGCCGTCGGCGGCCTGTTCGCGCGGCTGTCGGGGCGCCCGTCCGGGCCGTATCCCGCCGGGCCCCCACCGTGGTCGTAGGCTCGGTTCCATGACTGACGACGCAGCAGTGGTCCTGGAGCCGGGACGGCAGATCCAGACCCTCGACGAACTGACGGACGAACAGGCCGACGCCGTTCTCACCCTGATCGAGGACGCGGCCCGCACCGACGGCACCACCGCCGTGTCCGAGCAGGGCCGGCTCCAGCTGCGCGGCGGGGCGCGGGAGGGGATCCGCCACTTCCTCCTCACCTCAGACGGGCGGCTCACCGCGTACGGGCAACTGGAGGACACCGACCCGGTGGAGGCCCCCGCGGCCGAGCTCGTCGTACACCCCGCGATGCGCGGGCGCGGGCACGGGCGGGCGCTGGGCAGCGCCCTGCTGGCCGCCTCCGGCAAGCGGATCCGGGTGTGGGCGCACGGCGGCAAGTCAGCGGCCCGCCACCTCGCGCAGGTGCTCGGCCTGACCCTGTTCCGCGAACTGCGCCAGCTCCGCCGCCCGCTCGGCGCGCAAGCGGCCGCCCTGCCGGAGGCCGTCCTGCCCGCGGGCGTGACCGTACGCACCTTCGTGCCCGGCACCGACGACGCCGCCTGGCTGGCCGTCAACGCGGCGGCCTTCGCGCACCACCCCGAGCAGGGCTCGCTCACGCAGCGGGACCTGAACGACCGCATCGCGCAGCCCTGGTTCGACGCCGAGGGCTTCTTCCTCGCGGAGCGCGACGGCGAACTGATCGGCTTCCACTGGACGAAGGTGCACGCCGAGCAGCAGCTGGGCGAGGTCTACGTGCTCGGGGTGCGCCCCGGCGCGCAGGGCGGCGGCCTCGGCAAGGCCCTCACCGCGATCGGCCTGCGCCACCTGGCCGCGGCGGGCCTGCCCACCGCGATGCTCTACGTGGACGCCGACAACCCGGCGGCCCTGGCCGTCTACGCGGGCCTCGGCTTCACCACCCACGAGGTGGACCTGATGTACCGCACGGAGAGCTGACCCGCGGGCGGAGCCGACCCGCGGGGCGGCCCCGGGGCCCGGGGCCGCCCCGCGTTCCCGGCTCTAACCGGTTTCCTACTCGGCGCCCACCTTGCAGGCGCTCTCCGCGGTCGCCTTGGTCACGCCGCTGACCTCGGTCAGGCCGGTCACACACTCGTCCTGGGCCCCGGTCACCGCGATGTAGCACGCCGCGCGGACGGCTGCCGGAGCCTCGCCGCCCTTCAGCTCCCGCTCGACCTGGTTGATGCAGGCCGAAACGTCCGCGGGGACGGCGGCCTGGGCGGCGGGCACCGTCAGGGCCGCGCCTCCCAGGGCGAGGGTCAGGCCGGTGAGGACACTTGCGATACGGGTCGACGTGCGCATGGGACGTACCTGCTCTCCGGGATCTCCGCGCGGCCGCACCGCGACCCGAACCTGCCTCGGCGTACCGGGGCGTGCCGGGCCCAGCGACGTACCGGACCACGCGGGAACGGCGCCGAGCACGCGCGGCCGGCGTACGGCCCCGGGCCCGGTCCCCGTACCGGACCGGCTCGGCAGGACATCCCTCCCTCCTACCGACGCTAGAACACCCCCCGCCCCCACGCACCCGCTGGCACCTCTCCCGCTGGCGCCGCCGGCCGCGCACCCGCCGGGGGCGGCAGCCCCCGCTTCGCGGGCGCACCCCCGGCTCCCCCCGCTCCCGGTCGGCACCAGCCGACCCCCGCACCAGACGACCCCCGCCCGGACCCTGGAAGCCATACGCCATTAACCGGGCATTAA
Organism: Streptomyces sp. CA189; assembly: GCF_056428985.1. Classification (NCBI taxonomy): domain Bacteria; kingdom Bacillati; phylum Actinomycetota; class Actinomycetes; order Kitasatosporales; family Streptomycetaceae; genus Streptomyces; species Streptomyces sp. CA189. The sequence continues at coordinate 33,948 of NZ_JBWJVM010000056.1, forward strand.
TGCGCGGTCGCGAAGCTGACGGCATGCAGCCCCGACTCCGACTGACGGCCGACCCGTCCGACGCGCCTGTCCTCCCGCGTGCGCGGAAGAATGGAGTCATGAGCCACAAGCCCAGCGCAGCCCCCACCGAGGTCCCCACCCAGCAGCCGCCGCAGAAGTTCGCGTCCCCGTCCGCGCCGACGGCCGCGGACATCTCCGCCTCCGTGGCCGCGGCCGCCGCCACGCCCGAGGCGGTGGCGGCCCGCGCGGCCACCGGCGCGCACGCCCGCCTGGGGTCCATAGCCGCCCACCGCCCGCACGTCGACCTGGAACCGGATCTCGACGCGGATCTGGACGCCTACGACGAGAAGGACACCGGCGAGCTGCCCCCGGGCCGCTTCCTCGACCGGGAGCGCAGCTGGCTCGCCTTCAACGAGCGGGTCCTGGAGCTCGCCGAGGACCCCGCCACGCCCCTCCTGGAGCGCGCGAACTTCCTGGCGATCTTCGCCAGCAACCTCGACGAGTTCTTCATGGTCCGCGTCGCCGGCCTCAAGCGCCGCATCGCGACCGGCGTCGCCACCCGTTCGGCCTCAGGGCTGCAGCCCCGTGAGGTCCTCGACCTCATCTGGACCCGCTCCCGCGAGCTCATGGCCCGCCACGCCGCCTGCTTCCAGCAGGACATCTCCCCGCAGCTCGCCGAGGAGGGCGTTCACCTCATCCGGTGGCCCGACCTCACCGAGAAGGAGCAGGCGCGCCTCTTCACCCTGTTCCGCAACCAGATCTTCCCGGTGCTCACCCCGCTGGCCGTGGACCCCGCGCACCCGTTCCCCTACATCTCCGGCCTCTCCCTGAACCTGGCCGTGGTCGTACGCAATCCCGTCAGCGGCCACCGCCACTTCGCCCGGGTCAAGGTCCCCCCGCTCCTCTCCCGCTTCCTGGAGGCCTCCCCGCAGCGCTACGTCCCGCTGGAGGACGTCATCGCCGCGCACCTGGAGGAGCTGTTCCCCGGCATGGAGGTGCTCGCGCACCACATGTTCCGCGTGACCCGCAACGAGGACCTGGAAGTGGAGGAGGACGACGCCGAGAACCTCCTCCAGGCCCTGGAGAAGGAGCTCATGCGGCGCCGCTTCGGCCCGCCGGTGCGCCTGGAGGTCGAGGAGTCCATCGACCCCGGGGTCCTGGACCTGCTCGTGCAGGAGCTGAAGGTCAACCCGTCCGAGGTGTACCCGCTCCCCGGCCCGCTCGACCTCACGGCCCTCTTCGGGATCGCCTCCCTGGACCGCCCGGAGCTGAAGTTCCCGAAGTTCGTCGCCGGCACGCACCGCGACCTCGCCGAGGTCGAGTCCGCGTCCGCGCCCGACATCTTCGCGGCGCTGCGCGAGCGGGACGTGCTGCTGCACCACCCGTACGACTCCTTCTCCACCTCCGTGCAGGCCTTCCTGGAGCAGGCCGCCGCCGACCCGGACGTGCTCGCGATCAAGCAGACGCTGTACCGGACCTCCGGCGACTCCCCGATCGTGGACGCCCTGATCGACGCCGCCGAATCCGGCAAGCAGGTCCTCGTACTCGTCGAGATCAAGGCCCGCTTCGACGAGCAGGCCAACATCAAGTGGGCGCGCAAGCTGGAGGAGTCCGGCTGCCACGTCGTCTACGGGCTGGTCGGCCTCAAGACCCACTGCAAGCTGTCGCTCGTCGTCCGCCAGGAGGGCGACACGCTGCGCCGCTACTCCCACGTCGGCACCGGCAACTACCACCCCAAGACGGCACGGCTCTACGAGGACCTCGGCCTGCTCACCGCCGACCCGCAGGTCGGCGCGGACCTCTCCGACCTCTTCAACCGGCTGTCCGGCTACTCGCGCCGCGAGACCTACCGCCGGCTGCTGGTGGCCCCGCGCTCGCTGCGCGACGGCCTGATCTCCCGGATCGACAAGGAGGCGGCCCACCACAAGGCGGGCCGCCCCGCGTACGTGCGCCTCAAGATGAACTCGATCGTCGACGAGGCGCTCATCGACTCCCTCTACCGGGCCTCGCAGGCGGGCGTGCCCATCGACATCTGGGTCCGCGGCATCTGCGCGATCCGCCCCGGTGTCCCCGGGCTCTCGGACAACATCCGGGTCCGCTCGATCCTCGGCCGCTTCCTGGAGCACTCCCGGGTCTTCGCCTTCGGCAACGGCGGCGAACCCGAGGTGTACATCGGCAGCGCCGACATGATGCACCGCAACCTCGACCGCCGTATCGAGGCACTGGTCAGGGTCGCCGACCCGGCCCACCGCGCGGCTCTGGACCGGCTGCTGGAAACCGGGATGTCCGACGCCACCACCTCCTGGCACCTGGGCCCGGACGGCGAATGGACCCGGCACAGCACGGACGGCGAGGGCCAGCCGCTGCGGCACGTTCAGGAGATGCTCATTGAGGCCCGGAGGCGCCGGCGTGGCTCAGCCAAACCATGACCTGACCGCGACGACGGCAGGCACCGTACTCGGTACGTACCTGCGGGCGCAGGCCACCGCTTTCCTGCGGGGCCTGCGCCTGCACGAGGAGGGCGCAGCGAGCGGCAGTGCCGAGGGCGGCGAGGCCGCGCGCAGCCTGCGGGGGGCTGCGCGCCGGATCTCCTGCTCCCTGTCCACGTTCAGGGCGGTGGCCGATTCCGCCTGGGCGGATTCGCTGCGCACCGAGCTGGTCTGGCTCTCGGGGACGCTGGCCGACGAGCACGCGTACGCGGCCCGGCTGGCGCGGCTGATGGACGCCCTGCAACGGCTGTCGGGGAACCCCGAGGTGCCGGCGCCCAGGGGTACGGCGGGCTCCCTGACCGTGGGCTCGGCCCGCGCGGGCGCCCTGCTGGAGCGCCAGCTCACCCTGGCCCGCACCCGGGCCCACTCCGCGACCCTGCAGGCGCTGGGCTCCTCCCGGTTCCACGCGGTCGCGGACGCGGTGGCGGTACTGGCCTCGGAGGTCCCGCTGGACCCGGTGGCGGCCCGGGGCCGGGTGGACGACGTCCTGGTGCCCCTCGCCGAGGTGGCGCATTCCCGCCTGTCCCTGGCGGTGCACTCCCTCCCCGCCCCCTCGCCCTCGCACCCGTACGACGCGGACCACGACGGCTCGTGGAACGAGGTACGCCGGCTGCTGCGCGTCCACCGCTACGCGCAGGAGGCCCTGGGCGGCGACGTGGCCCGCCTGACGGCCGCGGGCGAGGCCCTGACCCACCACCGGGACGCCGCGGAGGCCGCCGCCGCCTCGGCCACGGCGGCCCGCACCCCCCGCATCGCCCCGGCGACGGCGTACGCCCTGGGCGTCCTGCACGCGGACCAGCGCCACGAGGTCGAGTCCTCCCGCGCCACCTTCCAGCACATCTGGGAACCGGCCGGTTCCAGCCACGTCGGCGTGTGACCTCCCTCGGCCAAATCCAGCCACGCCGGGCCGCACCGGACCCACGCCGACACGGTCACGCATCGGTAACGGCGGGGTAACGAGAGATGACGCCGGACACCGAACCCGCCGGTACACACCACCCCGTCCGCCACGGTTCACCATCCGTTCACTTAGCGCGGTCGGCCGCTTCACCTGATCTGCCTAACTTCGTAGGAGCAGGGAGCGAGTCGCCGCGAACGTGGACGATTCCTCCGGGCAATCGACGTAGTCCTCTTCGCACGCCGCCCCGATGCAGAAAGCGGCCGGCGGCTTCTGGAAGGAAACACCCGAAAGTGAAGCTTCAGCGCAAGAACATGCTTCGTGCCTCCGCCCTCGGGGCGCTCGTCGTGTCCGGCGCCCTGGTCCTCACGGCGTGCGGCTCGGACGACAACACCAAGACCGACGCCGGCGCCTCGGGCAAGCCTTCCGCCGCCGTGGGCGACATCAAGTGCGACGGCGCCAAGGGCAAGCTCCTCGCCTCGGGCTCCTCCGCGCAGAAGAACGCGGTCGACCTGTGGGTCAAGAACTACATGGCGGCCTGCACCGGCGTCGAGGTGAACTACAAGTCCTCCTCCTCCGGTGAGGGCATCGTCGCGTTCAACCAGGGCAGCGTCGGCTTCGCCGGCACGGACTCGGCGCTGAAGCCCGAGGCCGTCGAGGAGTCGAAGAAGATCTGCACCGGCGGTCAGGCCATCGACCTGCCGATGGTCGGCGGCCCCATCGCCATCGGCTTCAACGTCGCCGGCGTGGACAAGCTGACGCTGGACGCCCCCACCCTCGCCGCGATCTTCAACGACAAGATCAAGAAGTGGGACGACGAGGCGATCAAGAAGCTGAACCCCGGCGTCACGCTTCCCGCCACCGCGATCCAGGCGTTCCACCGCTCCGAGGACTCGGGCACCACCGAGAACCTCGGCAAGTACCTCAAGGCCGCCGCTCCCGAGGCCTGGACGTACGAGGCCGCGAAGAAGTGGCCGGCCCCGGGTGGCCAGGCCGCCTCCGGCTCCTCCGGTGTCGCCTCGCAGGTCAAGGCCGTTGACGGTGCGATCGGCTACTTCGAGCTCTCGTACGCCTCCTCGCAGAGCATCAAGACCGTGGACGTCGCCACCGGCGCCGCCGCTCCGGTCAAGGCCACCGGCGAGAACGCCTCCAAGGCCATCGCCGCCGCCAAGATCTCCGGCACCGGCAGCGACCTGGCGCTGAAGCTCGACTACGCCACCAAGGCCGAGGGCGCCTACCCGATCGTCCTGGTGACCTACGAGGTCGTCTGCGACAAGGGCAACAAGGCCGAGACGCTCCCGACCGTGAAGTCCTTCCTGAACTACACCGCGTCCGACGCGGGCCAGAAGGTCCTGACCGACAACGGCTACGCGCCGATCCCGGCCGAGATCAACGCCAAGGTCCGCGAAGTCATCGCGAAGCTCGCCTAATACAGACCCCCGGGACCACCGGTCCGCTCCCCCCGTCCGGGGGGCGGACCGGCCCGGGGACCCTCCCCTCCACCCAGGGGATCCGGTGCACCGCCGCCAGGGGGCCTGCCCCCCATCCAGACCGGAAAGATCATGGCTTCCACCACACCCACCCAGATAGACACGGCTCCGCCCGTCTCCAAGAGCGGAAGGTCCACCGGCCGCGCCGGTGACAAGATCTTCGCGGGCCTCTCCAAGGGCTCCGGCATCCTGCTCCTGGTGATCATGGCGTCGATCGCCGTCTTCCTCACCTACCGCGCCTCCATCGCGCTGGCCGACAACGAGGGCAACTTCCTCACCACGTTCGACTGGAACGCGTCGGCCAACCCCCCCGTCTTCGGCATCGCCGTCCTGCTCTTCGGCACCGTCGTCAGCTCGATCATCGCGATGGCCATCGCGGTTCCGATCGCCGTCGGCATCGCCCTCTTCATCTCGCACTACGCGCCGCGCAAGCTGGCCGCACCCCTCGCCTACGTGGTCGACCTGCTGGCCGCCGTGCCGTCGATCATCTACGGCATCTGGGGCGCCCTCTTCCTCGTCCCGCAGCTCGCCGGGCTGAACCTCTGGCTCGACGAGTACATGGGCTGGACCTACGTCTTCGACAAGACCCAGGTCGGCGTCGCGCGCTCGCTCTTCACCGTCGGCATCCTGCTCGCGATCATGATCCTGCCGATCGTGACCAGCGTCAGCCGCGAGGTCTTCCTGCAGGTCCCGCGCATGAACGAGGAGGCCGCACTGGCCCTCGGCGCGACCCGCTGGGAAGTCATCCGCATGTCGGTGCTGCCCTTCGGCCGCTCCGGAGTCATCTCCGCCTCGATGCTCGGCCTCGGCCGCGCGCTCGGCGAGACGATGGCCGTCGCGACCGTCCTCTCCCCGAGCTTCCTGATCTCCGGCCACATCCTGGACCCGGGCGGCGGCACGTTCGCGCAGAACATCGCCGCGAAGTTCGACGAGGCCAACGAGTTCGGCCGCGACGCCCTGATCGCCTCCGGTCTCGTGCTCTTCCTGCTCACCCTGCTGGTCAACGGCGCCGCCCGGCTGATCATCGCCCGTCGCAAGGACTTCTCGGGGGCGAACGCCTGATGAGCCACGCACTCCAGGACCGGCGCCCCTCCCGGGCCGCCAAGTCCGCCGCCCCCAGCAGCCTGACGCAGGGCCACCTGCCCCGCTGGGCCCCGGCCGGCATCGCCGTCCTCTCGGCCGCCCTCGGCTCCGGCCTCGGCGCCCTCTTCGGCCTCCACAGCAAGATCCAGTGGGGTCTGCTCGCGGCCGCCCTGTTCGTGATCATCACGTACACGGCCAGCTCGATCGTCGAGAACCGCCGCCAGGCCAAGGACCGGGTCGCGACCTCCGTCGTCTGGGTCTGCTTCGTCCTCGCCCTCGCCCCGCTGCTCTCGCTGCTGTGGACGACCATCAGCCGCGGCATGAAGGTCCTCGACGGGGACTTCCTCAGCCACTCGATGAACGGCGTGACCAGCTTCGAGCCCGGCGGCGGCGTCTACCACGCCCTGCTCGGCACCATCGAGCAGGTCGCCCTGGCCACCGCGATCTCGGCCCCCATCGGCCTGCTGACCGCCGTCTACCTGGTCGAGTACGGCAAGGGCCCGCTCGCCAAGGCCGTCACCTTCTTCGTCGACGTCATGACCGGCATCCCCTCCATCGTCGCGGGTCTGTTCATCCTGACGACATGGACCCTGATGCTCGGCTTCGGCCCCTCCGGCTTCGCCGGATCCCTGGCCCTGTCGATCCTGATGATGCCCGTCGTGGTCCGCTCCACCGAGGAGATGCTCAAGCTCGTCCCGAACGAGCTGCGCGAGGCCGCCCTGGCCCTCGGTGTGCCGAAGTGGCGCGTGATCGTCAAGGTCGTGCTCCCCACGGCCATCGGCGGCATCGCCACCGGCGTGATGCTGGCCGTGGCCCGCATCGCGGGTGAGACCGCCCCGATCATGCTGCTGGTCTTCGGCACCCAGCTGATCAACAACAACCCCTTCGAAGGTGCCCAGTCCTCGCTCCCCCTGTACATCTGGGAGCAGTACAAGGTCGGCAGTGAAGCCTCCTACGACCGGGCATGGGGCGCAGCGCTCGTCCTGATCGCCTTCGTCATGATCCTCAATCTGGTGGCTCGCGGCATCGCCCGCTGGAAGGCCCCCAAGACCGGTCGCTGACGCGACTCATGAAAGCGAAGTGACCCCTCATGGCAAAGCGAATCGACGTCAGCGGACTGTCCGCCTTCTACGGCACCCACAAGGCCATCGACGACATCTCGATGACCGTGGAGCCCCGCTCCGTGACGGCCTTCATCGGCCCCTCCGGCTGCGGCAAGTCCACCTTCCTGCGCACCCTGAACCGCATGCACGAGGTCACCCCCGGCGGCCGCGTCGAGGGCAAGGTGCTGCTGGACGACGAGAACCTGTACGGCCCCGGTGTCGACCCGGTCGCGGTCCGCCGCACGGTCGGCATGGTCTTCCAGCGCCCGAACCCCTTCCCCACCATGTCGATCTTCGACAACGTGGCCGCGGGTCTGCGCCTCAACGGCTCCTTCAAGAAGTCCGAGCTCGCGGAGATCGTCGAGAAGTCCCTCCAGGGCGCCAACCTCTGGAACGAGGTCAAGGACCGCCTGAACAAGCCCGGCTCCGGCCTCTCCGGCGGCCAGCAGCAGCGCCTGTGCATCGCCCGCGCCATCGCGGTCGAGCCCCAGGTCCTGCTGATGGACGAGCCCTGCTCGGCCCTCGACCCGATCTCCACCCTCGCCATCGAGGACCTGATCGGCGAGCTCAAGGCGCGCTTCACGATCGTCATCGTCACGCACAACATGCAGCAGGCGGCGCGCGTCTCCGACCGCACGGCCTTCTTCAACCTCTCCGCGGTCGGCCAGCCCGGCAAGCTGATCGAGATCGACGACACGGACCGGATCTTCTCGAACCCGTCCGTGCAGGCGACCGAGGACTACATCTCGGGCCGCTTCGGCTAAACCGGGATGTGAACAGCGTCCTGCGGTGCTGCATGGCGGTGCCACCGCAAGGCGAAAGGGCCGGCTCCCCCTGGGTGGGGGGAGCCGGCCCGCTTCTTTTCCTGAGCCGACCCGGATGCGGGGAAGACGAAAGCCCCGCCGGATCTTCCGATCCGGCGGGGCTCACTGGTGTCCGTACGACGACTCGGACGGTCACACGAAGGCGAGGTTGACCACCCAGAAGCTGAGCGCCGCGACCAGCGCCGCGGCCGGCATGGTGATGAACCAGCCCAGGATGATGTTCTTGGCGACGCCCCAGCGGACCGCGTTCACCCGCTTGGTCGCGCCCACACCCATGATCGCCGAGGTGATCACGTGGGTGGTGGAGATCGGCGCGTGGAAGAGGAACGCCGAACCGAACATGATCGAGGCACCGGTGGTCTCCGCCGCGAAGCCCTGCGGCGGGTCCAGCTCGATGATCTTGCGGCCGAGGGTGCGCATGATGCGCCAGCCGCCCGCGTACGTACCCAGCGAGAGCATCACGGCACAGGCGATCTTGACCCAGACCGGGATCGAGTCGCCCGCGTTCTGCACGTCGGCGATGACCAGGGCCATCATCACGATGCCCATGGTCTTCTGCGCGTCCTGCAGGCCGTGGCCGAGCGCCATGCCGGCCGCCGAGACCGTCTGCGCGATGCGGAACCCGCGCTTGGCCTTGTGCGGGTTGGCGCGGCGGAACATCCACATGATGGCGACCATCACCAGGTAGCCGACGACGAGGCCGACGACCGGCGAGATGAACATCGGGATGACGACCTTGTCGACCACGCCCGACCAGAGCACCTCGGTGCCGCCCGCCAGCGCCGCGCCCACCATGCCGCCGAACAGCGCGTGCGAGGAGGACGAGGGCAGGCCGAAGTACCAGGTGATCAGGTTCCACACGATCGCGCCGACGAGCGCCGCGAAGAGGATCCACATGCCCCGGTTTCCGTGGGGCGTCTCGATCAGACCCTCACTCACCGTCTTGGCGACCCCGCTGCCGAGGAAGGCACCCGCGAGGTTCATGACCGCGGCCATCGCGAGCGCGGCGCGCGGGGTCAGCGCACGGGTCGAGACCGAGGTCGCGATCGCGTTCGCCGAGTCGTGAAAACCATTCGTATACGTAAAGCCGAGCGCGACACCGATGGTCACGACCAGAGCGAAGGTGTCCACGAGGTTCAGGACTCCTTGACCGCGATGGTCTCCACCGTGTTCGCGACGTGCTCGAACGCGTCGGCCGCCTCTTCGAGCACGTCGACGATCTGCTTGAGCTTCAGCACCTCGATGGCGTCGTACTTACCGTTGAAGAGCTGGGCGAGCAGCTTGCGGTGGATCTGGTCGGCCTGGTTCTCCAGGCGGTTGACCTCGATCCAGTACTCGGTCAGGTTCTCCATCGTGCGCAGGTGGGGCATGGCCTCGGCGGTCAGCTCGGCCGCGCGCGCCAGTACCTCGATCTGCTGCTCGACGCCCTTGGGAAGCTCCTCCACGTTGTAGAGGACGACCAGGTCGACCGCCTCCTCCATGAAGTCCATGATGTCGTCGAGGCAGGACGCCAGCTTGTAGATGTCCTCGCGGTCGAACGGTGTGATGAAGGAGGAGTTGAGCTGGTGGAAGATCGCGTGCGTGGCGTCGTCTCCCGCGTGCTCCGCTGCCCGCATCCGCTCCGCGATCTCGACCCGGGCGGAGGAGTCCGCTCCGAGCAGTTCCATGAGGAGCTTGGAGCCCGTGACGATGTTGTCCGCGGATGCGGCGAACATGTCGTAGAAGCTCGTCTCCCTGGGGGTCAGACGAAATCGCACGTGAGGTCCTCGGGGTGCATTGGATTCGGTCAGGCTGATGCTAGGCGCATCCCCCGGCCACGGCTAACCGGCAGTTCCCCAGTGTCCTCCATCAGGCAGAGTGAGGACGACGGCCCCCTGCCCCTGCGGCCGGGGGCCGGTACCCTATACCCATGAGGGGTATAGGTCCCCCATTCCGGACCACGGGAGGACGCATGACTGCCATCCAGGCGGAGGGCTCCGGAGCCACCACGGCCGCGGACACGGCCACGGGCGCGGATACGGCCCCGGCCCCGGCCACGGACACGGGCGCCGGCGCGGTGCACGGCTACCACCACCAGAAGGACGAGCACCTCAAGCGGCTGCGCCGGATCGAGGGCCAGATCCGCGGCCTCCAGCGCCTCGTCGACGAGGACGTCTACTGCATCGACATACTCACGCAGGTCTCGGCGAGCACGAAGGCGCTCCAGTCCTTCGCGCTCCAGCTCCTGGAGGAGCACCTGCGGCACTGCGTCGCCGACGCGGCCCTCAAGGGCGGGGGAGAGATCGACGCCAAGGTCGAGGAAGCGACGAAGGCGATCGCCCGACTGCTGCGCACCTGACCCGGGGAGCGGCGGTCAGCCCGACCACACGCCCATCAGCACCTCGTCGATCCGGTCCTGGCTGAGCCTGTCCTCGGCCACGGCCGACGCCGCGATGATCAGCTCTCCGCACAGTTCGATCTCGGCCAGAGCCACGAGGTCCTGCACCGTCGAACCGCCTGCGGGAGTCACGCGTGTCACCTCAATCTGCCGTCGTCCGGTCGCCGGCACTCGGCTTCTCAGCGTAGGGAGCGCACGGCGCGGCGCGCATGACACGGATGGACCATTTCCGGCCCCCTCACAGGGGACCGATGGCCGGCCATGGCCCGATCGCGCCGCCCCCGGGGGCTCCGGCCGGCTAATCGGCGATCTTCCCGGCATAAATGTCCCCTTCCGCCGGCAGCACGACGGTGACCGGGGTCCCGAAGCCGTAGAGCAGCGTGGTGGAGGACACATCGATCACGCCCTTGTTGACGTAAGTGAAGCGGTGGCGGACCTTCCGCAGCAGGCCCTCGGAGTCGAGGTAGGCGTCGAACGGCACCGCGCCCTTGCTGAACCCTTTCGCCGCCGCCTCCAGCGCCCCCTTCACCGCCGGTGAGGCCTGCGCCGCGGCCCGCGCGATATCGGTCGTACCCCGGTAGTGCCGCACCTTGGTCCCGGCCACCTCGGTCTCGCCCACGTACGTCACCTCCTGCGCCCCGCGCAGCAGCTCGGCGGCGGCCATCGGGTCGGTGGCCCCGCCGGTGACGAGGTTCCCGTCGGCGAGGGCCGTCGTGTCGACCCGGACCCACTTGTCGTCGGGGACGCCCGCGCCCCGGTTCTTCATGTAGAGCGCGCCGGGCACCAGGAGTTCGGTGATGGGCCGGTGTTCGGCCTTGCCCTTGGCGTCGTCGGGCAGCATGACGAGCAGCTGCCCCATCCGGTTCTTGAAGTCGACCCCGCCCTCGCCCCGGATCGTGACCCGGGTGCCGCCTGTCGCCATCTCCATGGCCGTACGGGTCTGCGCGCTCCCGGTCCTGAGGAGCGCGTCGGCGGCTCCGCGGACCGCCGCCGCCGGGTCGTCGGCGGGCCGGGCGTCGTCGCCCGCGACGGCGTCGCCACCGCACCCGCTCAACGCCGCCACCGTCAGGGCCAGGCCGACCGCGACCGCGACCCGACCCGCGCGTCGCCGCCTCCGCCTGTGCTGGTGCACCACCATCGCCTGCCAACCCCCAACGCGTGACCGCTGTTTGCCCGAGGCCCCACCCGCTCCGCTTAACGAGGTCCCGGGCCTCCCGTCACGGCCGCGCACTCCTCGCCCCGGGCCAGTGCCCCACCCGCCCCCGGCCCGGTACCTTGGTGGAGTGGAACCGCACACCGAAGCGACTCTCGTCCCTCCGCTTGCCGCAGTACCGCTGCCCCGCGACCCCTCGGGCCCGGCGGGGACACCGCCCGTCGGCCACACCACCAGCACCTCGGACCGCGGCTCGTTCAGCCTGGCCGTCTGTACGTGCGGCTGGCGCGGCGCGGCCCGCCGCTCCCGCGATCTGGCCCGCAAGGACGCCACCGGCCACGCCGCGCAGTAGCCCGGGACGGCCCGCGACGGGCCCCGGCCCCGGCACCCCGCCCGCCCCCGGTTCGCCCGATCGGACGGCCCGGCTGGCCGGCGCGCCCGGGAGCGGATGCCCTTGTCTCATGCCCGGACCCGCGCCACGACTCGCCGCCCTCCTCTGGGCCCTGCTGATCGCGTTTGCCCCCGCCACCCCGGCCCGGGCCAGCCCCCTGGGCACGGCCGACGGGCCCGGCGACGTCGCCCTGGCCATCGGGGTCACCACCGCCGCGGCCACCGCGACCGGCCTGTGGCTGCGCTCCCACTACCGGCGCACCGACGCGGATGCCGAAGGCACGGACCCCGGCGGCGATCCGTGACCCCGCCCCCGCGCTCCCGTCCGACCGCGGTCCGCGTCTGCTTCGGGGCCGCGGCGCTGTGCCTGCTGGTCGCCGTGGCGCTGACCGTCTGGGACTCGTGCCGCATCGGCTGAGGCTCCGGGCACCGCCCGGAGCACCGCCTCAGGCGGCGAGGTCGCTCTCGTGCCCGCGCCCCGCCGGCTCCGTCGCCGCGAGGTCCACCGGCCGGGCCACCACGCGGTCGCGTGCCCGGACCAGTACGCCCAGCCGCGGGGACCGGGCCACGGCCCGCACCGCCGGGGTCAGCAGCGCCATCGCGAGCGGCGCGAGCAGCAGCACCACCGCGGTGCCCAGGGCGAGCCCCCCGATGACGTCGGTCGGATAGTGCAGGCCCATGTAGACCCGCGTGAACCCCTCCGCCAGGGCCAGCCCGATCCCGATGAAGCCGAGCTTGCGGTGGGCGACGAACAGGCCGACGCCGAGCGCCATCGCGAGCGTCGCGTGGTCGCTGACGAACGAGAAGGCGCTGTCGCCGATCCCGGCGCCGGATTCCAGCACCTCCACCCCGCCGTGCTGCGCGGCCGGCCGCGGCCGGCCCACGAACTCCCGCAGCGGGATGTTGAGGAGCAGCGCGGCCCCGGCGGCGAGCGGGGCCCACACGAGCGCGGTGAAGGACTCGACGGCGGCGGGCTCGTCCTGCCGGCGCGCTCCGCGCCAGCACCAGAGCACCAGGAGGACGAGGGCCAGCAGGATCCCGTACTCGCCCAGGAGCGCGACCGTCCGGTCCAGCCACTCCGGGGCCTGCCGCGCCAGTCCGTTGATCTCGTACAGCAGGCTTACATCCACGTTCGGCCCACCTGTTGTGAGTCCAGCCATGGTGATGCGGCCCCTTGCCCTTGCCTTGGTACCCGTACGGCCGCACCCCGATGTGCGGCCCTTCGCCCCCGGTGATCAATCCGGCGCTTCCGCTCGTCCTGCCCCAGTGACCATGGAACGCCCGTTCTGGCTGCTACGTTCCACTCTCCACCGAATGATCACCCCAACGTTATCGAAGAGTGACTCATCGTCGCAGCTCAGGGCCTTCGCTTCACGCTGTGTTGCCAACGCCCTCGCGCCGGGGCAGCGCCTCCGCGCCGTCCTTCGTCACGCGCGTCGCGCCGAAGTAGTCGGGCGTGTCGATCTTGTCGAAGCGGATCACGGCTCCGGTGAACGGGGCGTTGATCATGTACCCGCCGCCCACGTAGAGCCCGACGTGCCGGATCTCCCGGGAGTTCGTCAGATCGTCGGAGAAGAACACCAGGTCCCCCGGCAGCAGTTCCGCGCGCGAGGGATGCGGACCGGCGTTGTACTGGTCGTTCGCCACGCGCGGCAGATCGATCCCCACCGACTCGTACGCGGCCTTGGTCAGCCCCGAGCAGTCGAACCGCCCGCCCTGCTCGGGCGTCCCGTTCCCGCCCCACAGATACGGGGTCCCCAGCTGCTTCTGCGCGAAGTAGATCGCCCCGGCGGCCTGCTGCGAGGGCGCCACCCGCCCGATGGGGGCCTCGAAGCTCTTGGCGAGGGTCGTGATGGTCTTCACGTACCCCTCGGTCTCCCGGTACGGCGGGACGCCCCCGTACTGCTTCACCGCGCCGGGCCCCGCGTTGTAGGCGGCCAGCATGTTCTTGACCGGGTCGCCGGGCACCTTGGACACGTACCGCGCCAGCTCGCAGTCGTACGAAGCCGCCGACGGGATCGCGTCGTTCGGATCCCAGATGTCACGGTCCCCGTCGCCGTCCCCGTCGACGCCGTGCGTGGCCCAGGTCCCCGGGATGAACTGCGCGATGCCCCGCGCGTCGGCCGGGCTCACCGCGCCCGGGTTCCAGCCGCTCTCCGAATAGAGCTGGGCGGCCAGCAGCGCCGGGGTCAGCGTCGGGCAGAGGTTGCCCCACTTCTGGACGAGGGACTGGTACTTCCCCGGCACGGCCCCCTTCGCGAGCCCGCCGGCCCGCCCGCCGGCGCCGGTCGCGATGCCCGCGGCCGCCGAGTACGTACCGACCACGAGCAGGGCGAGAAAGCACAGGCACGCCCCGAAGCTGATTCCACCGACCACCCAGAGTCTGCGCACCCGCCAACCTTCCCCCATCGAACGGTTTTTCCCGGGGCTTGCGCCACCCCGTGTCGAATCATCCCGCCGGGGAACCGCCACAGGAACCGCCGCACCACGGGCACTTGGAGCACGGACCCCGGCGTACGGGTGAACTCATACGACGATACGAGTTACTTGGGCTCCTCGGCCCCTCTACCCCCTCGGGGCCACGAACAGGCTCTGCACGCTCCGCCCGATCGGGCCCTTCTCGTCGTGCAGCCGTGCGTCCGCCAGCCCGATGCCCGCCGCGTCCACGCTCGTACGAGCCTCCACGCACACCCATTCACCGGCCGGATGGCGGTGCAGGTGCACGGTCAGGTCGCCGTTGACGAAGACGTACCGCCCGAAGTCCATGACGGAGCTGATGCCGTTGCCCGAGTCCGCCGCGACCAGGACCCGGTCCAGGGGCCGGGGCTCCTCCCCGGCGACGAGCGGCACCCGCATCCGCATCCAGCAGGTCCCGGGACCGAGTTCGACGAACGCGCCCCGCGTGAACCGGCTCTCCATCGCCGAGTGGTAGCCCGTCTCCCACGGCACCGGGAAGAACGGCGTCAGCCCCACCTCCCCGGGCGGCGGCAGTTCCGGCCCGGGCACGACGGACGGCACGGACTCCCCCGCCACCCGGATCCGCAGCGCCCGCGCCAGCATCACGGGCGCGGCCCCGGCGGGGGCGAGCGCGGCCTCGACCACCTCGGTGCCGCGGCCGGCCCGCAGCACGCTGGTCGTCAGCTCCAACGGGCCGATCGGCACCGGGCGCAGGATCTCGTAAGTGATCCGGGCGATCCGCATGTCGTCCCGCCCGCCCGGCCGCTCCTCGATCGCCCGCCCGAGCAGCGCGGCCGGCGGACCGGCGTGCTGCGCGCCGGGATCCCACGGTCCGCGCGTGTAGCCGCTCGCCAGGAACCGCCCCACGTCGATCCGCTCGTAGAACCCCTCTACATCACTGACCTTGCCCTCGGCACCCATGGCCGCCACGCTACCGAGTGGTAACCGGCGACCGCCAGCCCCCGCCCCCTCAGCGGGCGAAGCCCAGCCCCACCCCGAGCCCCACCAGGACCGAGCCGATGGCCCGGTTCAGCGCCTTCTGCGCCTTCAGCATCCGGTCGCGCAGCCGGGAGTTGGAGAAGAACAGCGCGACCGCCCCGAACCAGCCCAGGTGCGCCGCCGACATGAACAGCCCGTACCCGACCTGCTGCCACACCGGGGTCCCCGGCCCGACCACCTGCGTGAAGGTGGACACGACGAACAGGGTGGTCTTCGGGTTGAGCACGTTGGTCAGGAAACCGCTCCTGAGCGCCCCGAACGGCGTCAGCCCGCCCTTCTCCTCCAGGTCCACGGTCAGCTCGGCCCGCGCCCGGAAGGTCCGTATCCCGATCCACACCAGGTACGCGGCGCCCGCGAGCTTGATCACCGTGAACAGCTCGGCGGAGGAGGCGATCAGCAGACCGACCCCGAGCATCGTGTACGAGACGTGGACCAGCACCCCGGCCGCGACACCCGCGGCCGCGAACAGCCCGGTGGGCCGCCCGTAGAGGTAGCTGTTGCGGACGACCATGGCGAAATCCGCGCCGGGACTGATGACGGCGAGGAAGGTGATGACGGCTACTGCGATCACTTCGGTCATACGGCGATGCTCCCCGGACCCGCCCACAACGATCAAGGGCTTTCCGCGCCCCGGGCACCCGACGACCACCCAACTCCCCCAAGGGGAGACAATGGGGACGTGCCCAAGCCTCCTCCCGCCGCCCCCGCTCCGCTCCCGCTCCTCCAGGCGGACTGCGCCAACTGCTTCGCGCTCTGCTGCGTGGCCCTGCCCTTCTCCAAGTCCAGCGACTTCGCCGTGAACAAGTCCGCCGGCACCCCCTGCAAGAACCTCCGGCAGGACTTCCGCTGCGGCATCCACACCGGGCTGCGCGACCAGGGCTTCCAGGGCTGCACCGTCTTCGACTGCTTCGGCGCCGGCCAGCAGGTCTCCCAGGTCACCTTCGGCGGCCGCGACTGGCGCACCCACCCCGGCACGGCCCGTGCGATGTTCACGGCCTTCCCGGTGATGCGGAGCCTGCACGAGCTGCTCTCCTACCTCTCCGAGGCCCTCGCCCTCCCCGCCGCCCGCCCGCTCCACGCGCAGCTGCGCACCGCCCTGGCCGACACCACCGAGTGGACCGCGGCGACCCCGGAGGCCCTCACGGAGTTCGACATCACCCCGCTGCGCCAGGAGGTGAACACCCTGCTCCTCAAGACCAGCGAGCTCGTACGGGCCAAGGTGGCGGGCCGCAGGAAGAACCACCGCGGCGCCGACCTGATGGGCGCCCGCCTCCCCGGCGCGGACCTGCGCGGCGCCAACCTCCGCGGCGCCTACCTGATCGCAGCCGACCTCAGCGGCGCGGACCTGCGCACGGCCGACCTGATCGGCGCGGACTTCCGCGACACCGACCTGCGCGACGCCGACCTCCGCGAGGCCCTCTTCCTCACCCAGCCCCAGCTGAACGCGGCCCGGGGCAACGCCGCGACCCGCATCCCGCCCAACCTCACCCGCCCCGCGCACTGGCTCCCGTAGGAGCGGCTTCGGGTCCGCCCGAGGTCCGATTCGAAGCCGACTCCAAACCGACTCGGCGACTGGCGGCGCACACCGGACACTTGTGCGCCCCTAGCGCATCCACGCGCCCCCCGACGGGCGTCACCATCCGCTATCCGCCCCATACGGTGAGCCACAGAACCGGAAGATGATCGTCACCTACCGGCCCACTGGAGACTCCCCCCACCATGCGACGACCACTGACCACGACCCTCGGCACCCTCGCGGCCGCCGCCACCCTCGTCCTCGGCCTCGGCGGCTCCGCGCACGCGTCCTCGGGCGAACTGGTCATCAACGGCCACACGGTCCACGAACCGTCCGGCTGCATCCTGCACAACGGCCCCGCCGCGGTCACGAACCACACCGACAGCCCCGTCTTCATCACCAGCGGCCGCTGGTGCACCGGGCCGGTCATCGGCGTCATCCACTCGGGCGAGACCCGCTTCGCCCCGTTCACCTCGAACATCTTCGTCCCGTAGCCCGGACCCCCCGCGGGTGCCGCGCCCGGCGCGGCACCGGCGTCGACCGACTGACGGAATGTCGGAAAACATCATCGGTATGGTCGAACGAACCACGCCCCGTTGCGCCAAACGGCGCCCCCGCGACGACCACCGAGCACACCGAGACGGCAATCGTTGCCCGCAGTCACCCCTCGTGATACACAGAGTGACCATACGTTCTTTCCCCCACACGCCGCCCGACCCCAGGTCAGGACATATGAACGGCACCCGGGGCGACGGATCGGGTAAAGAGAGCAGTCAAGTCGACATCCGACGGCGGTTTCATCAGGGAAGATAGAGCGTGACCCCTGCCGTCCGGGCACGGGCTACCGGAACTACCCATACAGGGGCGGTGAGTTACATGATCCTGGCAGCCGAAAAGGGCGACATCACCACCATCATCGGCGGAATCGCCCCGAACTGGGGGCCGTTCGGCAGTCTCGGCAACGAAGCGAAGATCATGATCGAAGTGGTCATGGCCGTAGCGATCCTGCTCTGCCTGGGCATCGCCATCTGGGGCGCGGCCAAGCAGCGCATCGGCGCCACCGCACTGCGCGACACCTTCAGCGCGGAACAGGGCAAGGGCCTCATCGTGGCCGGCCTGACGGGCGTCTTCATCATCGGCTCACTGGGCACCCTCTTCACGATCGTCTACGGAATGGCCGTCTAGCCCGAGCTCTGATGAGGACTCACCACGCCGCGCCTGCGCGGATACCAGCGCTACCGTCGTACGACGCGGAGGGGGCGAACACCGAATGAGCACCGACGACCAATACGGTGGCGGCGAGGTCGGCGGCACCGGCCAGACCCGTACCCGCTTCCCGGAGCCCACGGACCCGTACGCCCCACCGCGCCGCACCCCCCGAGGCCTGATCACAGTCGTCGGCGTAGTGGTCCTCCTCATCGCAGCCATCGCCTTCGCCAACCAGTCCCGCACCCCCGAGGACCCGGCCAACCCGGACAAGCCGCCGACCGCCAACCCCACGGCCGCCACGGGCGTGGCCCCAGTGGACGGCAAGGCGTCCGGGGTGCCTTCCGGTTTCCCGCAGGATCAGCAGGGAGCCCAGTCCGCAGCATCGAACTACGCCGTGGCACTCGGCTCTGACGGCATGTTCAACTCTGTGCGCAGACACGCCATCGTCGACGCCGTCGCAGACGACAGCACCAGGACGAAGCTCCAGAGCGGCTTCGACGCCGACTACTCGCCCGGTCTGCTCTCGCAGATCGGGTTGACCAAAGACGGCCTCGCGCCCACGGGTTCCACGTTCGTCAACCGGACCGTTCCGGCCGGCGCCAAGGTCAAGAGCTTCTCCAACGGGACCGCCTCGGTCGAGGTCTGGTGCATCGGCATGTTCGGCCTGACCGGTGAGAAGTCCACCCGCCCCGTGACCAGCGGCTGGTTCACCATCTCCCTGACACTGAAGTGGAACGGGTCCGACTGGAAGGTCCTCGAGACCGCGCAGAGGGACGGTCCTACCCCCGTGACCGGCGACAACCCGGTGTCCACCGCAGACGAGATCGGCCGCGCCGTCACCGAGTTCGGAGGCTTCACCTATGCCCGGTAGCCGCAAGCTGCCGCTCCGCGGCATCGGTGCCACGGCAGCAGCCGTTCAAACCGCCGTCATCCTCTTCGCCGCCCGCGCGACGGCCGCTCCGACACCGCCGCCAGCCCCGTTGCCCAGCCCGAGCAACCCCTGCGGGTTGATCTCGGGTCCGGCCAAGGACTACTGCGAACGCGACGGCTCCGCCCCCGCCCCCGGCGCAGGCCTCGCACCCAGCGACCCCACCGACGCCCTCAACCCCCTCTCCTCCCTCGCAAAGGGCTGCGCCGACGCCGCCGCCTGGATCGTCGGCGAACTCAGCAAAGCGGTGAACGGCACCGCCAACGTCGACTTCACCAACGGCGCCTTCCTCAAGCAGTACGCCATCGTCTTCGCCGCCTCCACCATCCTCACGCTCATCCTCTGGCTCTTCGCCGTAGCCAAACGAGCCATCCGGGGCGTCCCCTTCGCCACCGCCATGTCCGAAGCCATCGGCTTCCTCTGGCTCACCGTCCTCGCCTCCGCCTTCACCCCCCTCATCCTCTACACCGTCGTCTCCGCCACCGACGGCGTCACCGAGGTCATCGCCTCGGCCACCGGCGGCCAGACCGACGTCTTCTTCGGCTCCTTCGCCGAAGCCCTCAAAAAGGGCGACGACATCGGCGGCGGCCCGATCATGCTGATCGTCGTCGCACTCGTCACCGTCCTCGCCGCCGGCATCCTCTGCCTGGAGCTCGTGATCCGCGCCGCGCTCCTCTACGTCGGCGCCCTGCTCGGCACCGTCGTCTACGCCGGCCTCGTCGACCGCAACCTCTGGGGCCACGTCCGCCGCTGGGCGGGCATCATGATCGCCGTCATCCTCGTGAAGCCGGTCATCGTCATCGTCCTCGGCCTCGCCGGAGCCCTGGCGGGCGACAAGGGACCGAACGCCTTCTCCGCGGTCGTCTCCGGCCTCGCCATCATCCTCCTGGCGATCTTCGCCTCCGCGATGATCTACCGCTTCGTCCCCGGCTTCGGCGACGAGATCGCCTCCGCCCGCACCAACCGCAGCAAGGCCACCGACGGCGCCCAGGCGGCCGCCGTCATCAGCTCCCCGGCCTCCCTCGTCTCCCAGGGAATCAAGACCCACAGCAGCCGCGGCGGCGGAAACAGCGGCGGCGGCGGCGCCCACCGCGCCGGCGGCGACGCCAACCAGATCTCCGGAGGCATGGCCGCACACAGCAGCCGCGGCTCCGGCGGCGGAAACAGCGGCGGCCCCGCCGCCGCACCCCCGCCCCGTACGGGCTCCAGCACGAGGAACACAGGAGGTGACGGGCGGTGACGACCCAGTCCCACCAGCTCCACCCGGTCACGCCCCGCCGCACGTATCTCATCGGCCGGGCCCGGCCGAACGCGATCGTCGGCAAGAACCGCGAGACCGGCGAGATCGCCCTGATCATCGTCGGCGCGTTCCTCGGCATGATGAGCGGACTGCTCGTCCCCTCCCTCACCCTGCGCATCGCCTCCCTCGCCGGCTTCCCGATGCTCGCCCTCGCCGCCGTCTACGTCCCCTACCGCGGCCGCACCTTCTACCGCTGGTTCGAGATCAACCGCAGCTACAAGCGCACCCTGCGCCGCGGCACGACGTTCCGCTCCGGCTCCATGGAAGCGGGCATCCGCGCCGCCGACGGCCGCGAGGTCGAGGTCGGCCCGCCCCCCGGCATCGGCCGCATCAACTGGCTCGCCGCCCCCTTCGGCCCCGACGAAATCGCCGTCCTGCTCCACGCGGACCGCAGAACCGTCACCGCCGCCATCGAGATCGAGGGCCCCGGAGTGGGCCTGCGCGACAGCGAGGACCAAGAGGCCCTCGTGGACCGCTTCGGCACCCTCCTCAAGCACGTGGCCAACGGCGACGGCTT
Source organism: Streptomyces sp. CA189 (assembly GCF_056428985.1). Taxonomy (NCBI): domain Bacteria; kingdom Bacillati; phylum Actinomycetota; class Actinomycetes; order Kitasatosporales; family Streptomycetaceae; genus Streptomyces; species Streptomyces sp. CA189. The sequence goes on from NZ_JBWJVM010000056.1 coordinate 54,681, forward strand.
CGTCACCCGCCTCCAGATGCTCGTACGCACCCTGCCCGCCGACCCGGAGGCCCACGACAAGGACGTGGCCGCCCGCGGCGACACCAACGCCCCCGTCTGGCTGCGCGATTCGTACGACCAGCTCCAGTCGATGGTGTCGACCTCCTCCGAGCAGCACCGCGCGTACCTCGTCGCCTGCATCCACTTCACCCGCGAACTCGCCGCCGAGGCCCACACCATCGCCCGCGCTGCCACCCCCCAGAAGGGCCGCAGGGTCGACCGCGACGCCGGTCTCGCCATCGTCATGGCCCGCGAGCTCACCGACATCTGCGCCCGCCTCGCCGAGGCGGACATCCGCGTCCGCCAGCCGCTGGGCCAGGGCCGCCTCTCCTCCCTCGTGCACTCCATGTACGACCCGGACCACCCCATCGACCACATCCAGGCGATGACCAAGCGCAACGCCTGGCCCGCCGAACTGGACGCGGTCGAACCGACCTACCTCCAGGCCAAGACCCGCGAGTCCTCCACCCGCGCCCCCTGGTGCCACGCCACCGCCTGGGTCAAGGAATGGCCGATGACCCCGGTCGGCGTGAACTTCCTCGCCCCGCTCCTCGTCCACACCCCCGACGTCATCCGCACGGTCGCCGTCACCATGGACCTGGAACCCACCGAGATCGCCATCGAGCGCATGCTCACCGAGAAGACGAACGACGAGGCCGACGCCAGCCGCGCCGCCAAGATGAACCGCACCGTCGACCCCCGCGACATCGCCGCGCACGGCCGGCTCGACCAGCGCGGCGAAGACCTCGCGAGCGGCGCCGCCGGGGTCAACCTGGTCGGCTACATCACGGTCTCCTCCCGCTCCCCCGAAGCCCTTGCCCGCGACAAGCGCACCATCCGCGCCTCGGCGGGCAAGTCCTACCTGAAGCTCGAATGGTGTGACCGCGAGCACCACCGCGCCTTCGTCAACACCCTGCCGTTCGCCACCGGCATCCGACGCTAGCTGGAGGGAATGGCCGCCCATGCGAGATCCCATGTCCGCCCTGACGGACGCCTTCACCAGCTTCCTGTTCGGCAAGGTGGAAACCACCAGACTCCCCGTCCGCACGTCCACGGGCCAGGCACAGGCCGTCTACCTCCCCACGGCCGCCCCCGGACTCGGCGACTCCGGCGTCATCATCGGCCGTGAGGTCTACAGCGGCAAGGGCTACATCTACGACCCCTTCCAGCTGTACGGCCAACAACTGCCCGCCCCCCACTGGCTGGTCCTGGGCGAGTCCGGCAACGGCAAATCAGCCCTGGAAAAGACGTACGTCCTACGCCAGCTCCGCTTCCGGGACCGCCAGGTCGTCGTCCTGGACGCCCAGGGCGAGGACGGCGTCGGCGAGTGGAACCTCATCGCCCAGCAGCTGGGAATAACCCCCATCCGCCTGGACCCCATCGCCGCCAACGACGACGGGATCCGCCTCAACCCCCTCGACCCGGCGATCACCGCGACGGGCCAGCTCGCGCTGCTCCGAACCATCATCGAAGTCGCCATGGGCCACGGCCTGGACGAACGCTCGGGCTTCGCCCTGAAGGTCGCGCACGCCTACGTGGTCGAAACGATCCGCGACCGCCAACCGGTCCTGATGGACATCGTCGAACAACTGCGCCACCCGGAACCCGAGTCGGCCCTCTCGATGAACGTCGCCATAGACGACGTCCGCGCCTGGGGCTTGGACGTCGCGCTCGTCATCGACCGCCTGGTCGACGGTGACCTGCGCGGCATGTTCGACGGCCCGACCACCGTAGGCATCGACCTCGACGCCCCCCTCATCGTCTTCGACCTCTCCCACATCGACCGCAACTCCATCGCCATGCCGATCCTGATGGCGATCGTCGGCGTATGGCTGGAACACACCTGGATCCGACCGGACCGCAAGAAGCGCATCTTCCTCGTCGAGGAGGCCTGGCACATCATCAACAGCCCCTTCGTGGCCCAGCTGTTCCAGCGCCTCCTCAAGTTCGGCCGACGCCTCGGCCTGTCCTTCGTAGCGGTCGTCCACCACCTCTCGGACGTAGTGGACGGCGCGGCGGCCCGCGAAGCGGCGGCGATCCTCAAAATGGCCTCGACCCGCACGATCTACGCCCAGAAAGCGGACGAGGCCCGCGCCACGGGCCGCGTCCTGGGCCTCCCCCGCTGGGCGGTGGAAATCATCCCGACCCTGACCCCCGGCATCGCGGTCTGGGACGTGAACGGCAACGTCCAGGTCGTCAAACACCTGATCACCGAAGCCGAACGCCCCCTGGTCTTCACCGACCGTGCCATGACCGAATCCTCGGTCCAGCACCGCCTGCCCGACGACCTCCTCGCCGCCGAACTGGAGACAGAGGAGCGCGCCCTCCTGATGGAACGCCACCGCAACGCCGGCGGCTCGGCGACCACGGTGGCCTGACCATGCCCAACAGCACGGACCAGCGCCCCCAAGGCGGCATCCCGGACGGCCTCCTGGTAGGCCTCTTGGCCTTCCTCCTGGGCCTGGCCGTCCTCACCTGGACGTCCACCGGCCTGGCGGCCTTCTTCACGAAGGGCGCCTGGCCGAGCGAGGTCACCTTCACCCGCACCCCGACCGCGGTCCGCTCGCTGATAGCTCAACCCCAGAACATCCCGGCCGCCTGGCCGGACACACCCCCCGAGGCCCTCTCCAACTGGGGCCTCTTCTGGGGCCTGTTCATCAGCCAGCTGCTGATCTTCCTGGTCCTGGCGATCTTCACCCTGGGCATCGTCGCCCGCACAAAATCCCGCCACCGCCAGAAGGCCCAGCAGCCACATCCAGCCCCGCCGGCGTTTGAGGCGCGGGGGTCCGGGGGCAGGCCCCCGGCAACGGCGCCGCACCCTCCCCCACGGACGAGGCGTACCGCTACGGCTTCGGCTACGCCCCAAGCCCGGTACCCGTACCCCCGCCACAAACCCATCGCCTCACCTACGCCCCACCCCACGCCCGAACCACCACAGCCGCAGAGGCCATCGCAGCCGCACAGGGCGCGATCCTCGTGATCACGTCCTCCCCCGCCCTCTGGTCGAACACGAAGGACGCCCGCTCCAAACTGGGCCCCGTCCTCCTCTACGACCCCTCCCACCTCTGCGACACCCCGGCCCGCATCCACTGGAGCCCCACAGAAGGCTGCACGGACCGCGCCACCGCCGCCGCCCGCGCCATCGCGCTGCTCGCCCCGGTCCGCCCCCAGGCCCGTATGGACTCCGCCATCGCGGACACCGCGGAAACGCTCCTGCGTAGTTGGCTCCAGGCCGCCGCCCTGGACGACCGCCCCTTCAAGCAGCTGCACCGCTGGGCCCAGGGCACCAACGCCCAGGAGCCGGTCCGCATCCTCCGCACCCACCCCCAGGCGGCGACGGCCGCCCCCGGCGCGGCCGGCGAACTGGAGAGCGCGCTCACCGCCCACCCCGACCGCCGCGAACAGGCCCAACACCTCACGGCCCGCGCCCTGACGGCCCTCTCCTCGATCCACATCCGGGAATCCTGCACCCCGAACCGAACCGATTCCCTCGCCCTCGCATCGTTCGTCTCCGAAGGGGGCACCCTCTACGTGGTGGGCGAACCCCTGGAAGACCCCCGTGCCCACCCGGGTGCGATGCCACTGCTGACCGCACTCGCCTCGAGCGTGGTCGAGCACGGCAGCCGCATGGCCGCACGGTCATCCGACGGTCGGCTCGACCCACCACTGACCCTGGTCTTCGAGGACGTCGCCGCCGTGGCCCCGATCCCCCAACTGCCGCAGCTGCTCCAGGACACGACGCTCCCCCTCGTCGCCCTGTGCCGCAGCCGTGAACAGGCCCGCTCCCGTTGGCCGGAAGCGGACCTCCCCGTAGCCGCCCGCTAAGCGGGCCGCGGGAACACGTACTCCAGCTCCTTCGCGGACGGGTCGGTCGGCATCGGCACGACCGTCCCGCTGGGCACGAACCCGAACCGCCGGTAGAACGCCCCGGCCCGCGTGTTCTCCTCGTGCACGAAGAGCCGTACGCGAGCCAGCGCCGGCTCCTCCAGCCCCCAGGCCCACTCCAGCGCGGCCGCGAACAGCTTCTCGGTCAGCCCGGTCCCCCGCTGCCCAGGCCGGACGAACACACCCACGAGGTGCCCCTGGGCCTGCTCGATCTCCCCATCGAAGATGTCGGTCGTGCCAGCCACCTCCACGAGGACGGTCACCGTCCCGGCCCACACCCCATCAGGCCCCTCGGCCACGAACTGCCGGACGCTTCGCCCTGCCGCGCCCCCGGCAGCCCGCTGCTGCCAGAACTCATCGGTCTGTTCCTCACCGTGTTCAAGGGTCTCCAGGAAGGCCACCGGCGCGGCCGGATCCCGCAGAGCCGCGATCCGCAGCTCCTTCACCTTGTCCCACTCTTCAGCCCGGATAGGGCGTATCACGTACTCGTTCATACCTCGGGATCCTAACGAGCCGGCCGGCCCGGCTTCATCCGAGTTTCCCCACCACAGAGGCCCAGGGAACCAAAAGGGCCCGTAAACGCAGAAAAGCCCCGCACCGAACCCTATAAGGGTTGGTGCGGGGCTTTCCCACAATGATTGTTCGGCGGCGTCCTACTCTCCCACAGGGTCCCCCCTGCAGTACCATCGGCGCTGAAAGGCTTAGCTTCCGGGTTCGGAATGTAAACCGGGCGTTTCCCTAACGCTATGACCACCGAAACACTATGAAGTTAACCAACCGGATATGACACAGTTCGTTACTTCAGAACTAACACAGTGGACGCGAGCAACTGAGGACAAGCCCTCGGCCTATTAGTACCAGTCAGCTCCACCCGTTACCGGGCTTCCACATCTGGCCTATCAACCCAGTCGTCTACTGGGAGCCTT
>NZ_JBWJVM010000057.1:0-59121 GCF_056428985.1 Streptomyces sp. CA189
GCCGCCGGCCCCCCTTGACGGCCCGTCCCACCACGGAAAAACACAAGACTTCCGGGATCCCCCCGGGGAATGGCCGGGGGGAGGAGTGGGGAGGAGCGGCCTGGTCTGAGATGCGCAGCCCTTCTTCGGCGGCGGTCATCCGCACACGGCCCCGGCAGGACCGGCAGCTCAGCCGGAACGGACGCGCGGGGCGGTCAGAGCATCCAGGGCCAGGCGCCTGGGCACCCTTCCGAGGCCGTCGACCGCCGGTATGGGCGTGCAGACGCCCACCAACCCGTCAGGGTTGGTGGGCGCATCAGATCGCTACGCACTGCCGCTCGGCTCGGCGACTACCGGCCGTCTTTGGCCGGACAGGGGAGAAGCGCCAGTTCGGCTGGTTCTCCAGGGCGTTGGATTCCTTCGCCGAAGCGGGGGCGGTGAACGTGCCCGCCGCCGCCGCTCCGACCAGACCGGCCGTCATACTGAGCGCCCTGGACAGGAACGTCCGCCGGTCCGAACCCTCGGTTCCGGAGTGCGGAGGGGACCCAGTCCGGCACGGGATGTGCCGGACCGGGCCTGCGTTCAGAAGTCCCAGCTCTGGCTGCGTGCGCCGTTGCAGCCCCAGCTCACCAGGAGCTGGCCGTTGTCCGCCCGGCCGGCCAGGATGTCGAGGCACTTTCCGTTCACCCGGTTGCGGATCTCGCTGCCGTTGCGGAACCACTTCTGGTGGCGGCCGCCGTTGCAGTCCCACATGCTCACCGAGCCCTGGTCCTCCATGTGGGGGCCGTAGATCTCCAGGCACTTTCCGTTCAGGTTGGAACGGATCTGCTCGCCGTCCCAGTACCACTGCTGGTTGGAGCCGCCGTGACAGTCATACGTCACGACGGAGGCGCCGTTCTCCTGGTGGTACATGAAGATGTCGGCGCACCTTCCGTTCAGGTTGGACTTGAGGAGGGGCGCCGCGGCAGACGCGGGTGTGCCCGTCAAGGTGGCGCCGGCCAGCAGCCCGGTAGCCGCCAGCAGAAGCGTCAGTCGCCGTACAGGCCTCATGGGTTCTCCTTCGTGTCGCCCTTGCGCAGGTTGCGCTGGGCCATGTCTAGCCGCCGGTTGATGTCCGGTGCCGGAACGGGGATTCCGGACATCAATAGCTGGACAAACACCACCCATCGCGACTGCGCAGAGGCGCAGGAAGGAAGGTCATGCCCCGCCCCGAACGGCCGCTCGACCCGGACGTCAGTCCGCTGACACAGTTCGCCGCCGACCTTCGAAAGCTGCGCGAGGCGGCGGGACGGCCGCCCTATCGGGCGCTGGCCAAGAGGGCGCACTATTCGTCCACGACGCTGTCGGACGCCGCGGGCGGGCACGCGTTTCCGAGCCTGGGTGTCACGCTCGCGTATGTCGAGGCGTGCCAGGGGGACCGGTGCGCTTGGGAAGCCCGATGGCATGCGGTCGCCGCCGAGATCGCCGCGAGCGCGCAGGGGGCCGAGCCCGGGAAAACCAGCGGGCCGGGCGCACCGTACGCGGGCCTGTCGGCGTTCCAGCCGGAGGACGCCGACCGCTTCTTCGGGCGCGAACGGCTGACCGGCGAGGTGCTCGCGAAAGTGCGCGAGCGCCGGTTCCTGGCGGTCTTCGGGCCGTCGGGATCGGGGAAGTCCTCGGTGCTGCGGGCGGGGCTCGTGGCCCGCGCGCGGGCATCGGGGTGGCCGGTGATGCTGTTCACGCCGGGCTCGCGTCCCGTGGAGGAGTGCGCCGTCCAGCTGGCCGCGGAGACGGGCGCGGCTCCCGGCGCGCTGGTGGCCGAGCTGCTGGACGATCCCGGGGCGCTGCACCTGAGGGTCCGGCAGACCGTCATCGACCGCGCACCGGACATCGACGCGCTGATCGTGGTCGACCAGTTCGAAGAGGTCTTCACCCTCTGCGGGGATCCCGCCGAACGGGACGCGTTCATCGCCCTGTTGACCACGGCCGCCACGGCGGCGACCAGCCGGACCCGGGTGGTGATCGGCGTGCGCGCCGATTTCTACGGGCACTGCGTCAAGGACCCCCGGCTGGTCGAGGCGCTGCGTGACGCGCAGATCGCGGTCGGCCCGATGAGCAGCCAGGAGCTGCGCGAGGCCATCACCCGACCGGCCATGCTCGCCGACTGCACGGTGACCGGCCCGCTGCTGGCGGCCGTGATCGCGGACGCGACCGGTCAGCCGGGTGCGTTGCCCCTGGTCTCGCACGCGATGGTCGAGACCTGGCGCCGTCGCAGCGGCAGCCGTCTGACCCTGGACGGGTATCTGGCGGCCGGCGGCATCCAGCACGCGCTCGCGCAGACCGCGGAGGCCGCCTACCGGGGGCTGTCGCCCGTGCAGCAGGACCTCGCCCGGTCACTGTTCCTCCGGCTGACCGCGCTGGGTGACGGTACGGAGGACACCAGGCGCCGCATCACCAGGGACGAGCTGGACCCGAACCCCGACACCGCCTTCGTGCTCGAATCCCTCGCCCGGCAAAGGCTGGTGACGCTGGACGAGGGGTGCGTCGAGATCACCCACGAGGCGATCATCCGGTGCTGGCCGAGGCTGCGCGGCTGGCTGACCGAGGACCGGGACCGGCTGCTCCTGCACCGGCAGCTCACCGACGCGACCGCCGGCTGGGAGCTGCGCGACCGTGACCCGCACGCCCTCTACCGGGGGGCTCGCCTGGCCGCGGCACTGGACCTGGCCGCCGAGGACGGCAGCCGGCTGACCTCCAGGGAACAGCGCTTCCTCGACGCGAGCCGGGAAGCGCAGGCCGGCGAGACGGCGGCGGCCAGGCGGCGGACGGTCCGCCTGCGGCAGCTGGTCACGCTGCTCACGGTGCTGATGATCATCGCGGCGACCGCGGGCGGGCTGGCCGTCGACTCGCGCGACTCCGCCATCCGGCAGCGCAACGTGGCCATCGCGCGGAAGGCCGCCGCGGACGCGGCCGAGGTGCGGCCGCAGGACCCCTCGCTCGCCGCGCAGCTGAACCTGGCCGCGTACCGGCTGGCACCCACCGACGACGTCCGCGACCAGCTCATGAGCGCCTTCGCGACGCCGTACACGAGCCGGCTCACCGGCCACACCTCCGACGTGGTCTCGGTCTCCTTCGCCCCCGGGAGCCGGGTCCTGGCCACCGCGAGCTGGGACCGCACGGTCCGGCTGTGGGACGTCGGGGACGCCCACCACCCCGTTCAGCTGGCCGTCGTGAAGCAGCCGGAGCCGATGTGGTCGGTGGCGTTCGGTGAGGGCGGCCGTGTCCTGGCCACGGTGAGCGAACGCTCGGTGCGGCTGTGGGACGTGGCGAACCGGCGTGCGCCCGCCGAACTGAGCACGCTGCCGGACCAGCGGTCCGGGCCGACGTGGGTGGCGTACGGGCCGGGCGGCGTCCTCGCCACCGGCCACGCCGACGGCGCGGCGCGGCTGTGGAAGGTGAACGATCCCCGCCACCCACGGCTGCTGGCCACCTTGCCGGGCCACAGCGCCGCGGTCACCTCGGTGACCTTCAGCCCGGACGGCCGAACGGTGGCGACCACCGGCGACACCACGGCCAGACTGTGGAATGTCAGCGACCCCGCGAATCCCCTCCTCCTCGACGTCCTGCGCGGACACACCGACACGCTGACCTCGGCCGCGTTCAGCCCGGACGGCCGGATGGTGGCGACCGGGAGCTGGGATCGCACCTCGCGGGTCTGGGACATCGGCAGCAGCCCGCGGACGAAGCCGCCGGCCGTCCTGCTCGGCCATCCCGCGATCGTCTGGTCGGTGGCGTTCAGCCCGGACGGCGGCACGCTCGTCTCGGTAGGGGGGTCCACCCAGTTCTGGGATGTCGCCGTCCCTGCGAAGCCGAAGCGGACCAGCACGATCCAGGGCGGCTTCTACCAGGCCGCGTTCAGCCCGGACGGCCACGTGTTCGCCCACTCCGACCGACTGCTGGACCTGCGGGACCTGTCCCTCGCGACCCACGACGACGTGGTCACGTCCCTGGCGCACGGCCCCGGCGGCCGACTCCTCGCCAGCGCCAGCTGGGACGGCACCGCACGGCTGTGGCAGGTCACCGGCGGCCGGGCCCTGTGGCCGCTGTCGGTCCTGCACGGGCACACCAGGTTCGTCCGGTGCGTGGCGTTCAGTCCGGACGGGCGCACCCTCGTCACGGCGAGCGAGGACGCCACCGTCCGGGTCTGGGACGTGGCCGATCCCCGCAAGCCCCGGCTGAGATCGGTCCTCAGCCCCGGCGCCGGCGAAGTCGGCGGCGTCGCCTTCGGCGCGGGCGGCCGCCTGCTGGCCGTGTGGGCCCTGGGCACGGCTGGACTGTGGGACCTGACCGATCCTGCCCGACCCAGGCGGCTGAGCCGGATCGCGGAGGACGGCCCGGACGTCACGATCGCCTCGTTCCGTCCGGACGGCCGCACGCTGGTGACGAGCAGCGGCGAGTCGGGTTCCCTGCGCTTGTGGGACGTCAGCGATCCCCGCACCCCCCGGGAACTGCCGCCCCCGTTCCGGTCCGAGCCTCTGACCGGCGGCGTTTTCAGCCCCGACAACCGGAGACTGGCCGCCTTCCACCGTACGGACAAGACGGTGTGGCTGATGAACATCGACACCATCGGCCGCCCGACCAAAGTGAGGCGGCTGCCGGCGTCCGGCTCCTGGCTCTACCGGCTGACCTTCGACGCGGACGGCCGCCGCCTGGCGGCCGGTGCCTCGGACGGCAAGGCCCTGCTCTGGGACGTGGCCGGAGCAACGACCCCCACCGTCCTCACCGGCCACGCGAACCCCGTACCGGCCGTGGCGTTCAGCCCGGACGGCACCACCCTGTCCACCGGCGGCAACGACTTCACGATCCGCCTGTGGGACACCGACCTGGCCAGGGTCGGCGCCCGCGTCTGCGACAGCGCGCACCCGCGGATCACCAGAACCCAATGGTCCCGCCACTTCACGGCGGTCGCCTTCAACCCACCGTGCCCCGCCACATCACATCGGTGACCATCCATCACCGTCGGGCTATTTGATGCGGTCGAGGAAGTCGAGCACGCGACGAAGGGGGCGGTTTCGTGCGTCCGTCCACGTGGCTAGGGTGCTCCGCATGACGATTCGCGCTGTGGTTTTCGACGTCGGCGAGTGCCTTGTGGACGAGACCCGGGAGTACGGCACCTGGGCCGACTGGCTGGGTGTACCGCGCCACACCTTCGCGGCGATGTTCGGAGCGGTCGTGGCGCAGAATCGGGACTATCGCGAGGTGTTCCAGGAGTTCCGTCCCGGCTTCGACCTCACTGAACAGCGGGAGGCCCGTGCTGCCGCCGGCCAGCCTGAACACTTCGACGAGTCCGACCTGTACTCAGACGTACGCCCCGCGTTCGCGCAACTCCGCGCCGACGGCCTGTGGCTCGGGATCGCCGGGAACCAGACCGTCCGGGCAGGTGGCCTGCTCCGCGATCTCTTCACGGACGACGTCGACCTGATCGGGACCTCGGACGACTGGGGCGCCAGCAAACCCGACCCTGAGTTCTTCGTCCGTGTGGCCAAGTCCCTTCCATTCGCGCCGGACGAGATCCTCTACGTCGGCGACCGCGTCGACAACGACCTCCGCCCCGGCAAGCAAGCGGGGATGTGCACCGCGCTCGTCCGTCGGGGCCCCTGGGCCACGATCCAGTGGGACACCGTCGAGGCCCGCGAGCTGCCGACGTTCCGCGTAGAGAGCCTCGCCGACCTGTCACCCCTGATCGCCGAGTTCAACAAGCAAGCGCGCTGACCACAGCCCCCCCAGCCGTAGAGCCGGTCATCGAGGTCGCGGACGTACTGCTCGTGCTCCCACGGGCCAAGTGCACGCCGTACCTCCCGGACCCGCTCCAGGCCAGTGGCGTACCAGTGCGTCTCCAATAGCTCCAGTGCGCGGAGGGCGTACTGGGCCGCCTCGTCCGGGCGCCCGGCAGCGGCGCGAACTGCGCCGTCGCGCCTTCCGACGTGGTGTGTCGATCCACAGAAGTTGAGCCAGATCCCATTCTCGTGAACGTGGCCAGCCGAGGCAGCAGTGCGACACGTCGTGGCCGCACAGCGCAACGCCCCCTCTCGGCCCTTCGGAGTCCGGGAGGGGGTCTTCCGTTTGTCCGGCGTCAGTCCAGCGGGAGCGCCTGGTGCGCGGCCACGATGACGTCGATGCGGTGTGCGAGGTCGAAGTCCGCGTGGGTCAGGCGGTGGCCGGCATCATGCGTAGTGATCGACGCGCGCAGGCTGTCGATGCGGAGGTCCAGGTCGGCATGGTGCTGGATGCGCCGGGACCTGTCAGCGATGGTCACGATCGCTGCGACGGCCGCGTGGTAACGGATCTCGTAGGTTCGGGTGATCTCGTCGCCCTTGCGCTCCCACCCCGGCAGCCCCGCCAGGTGCTCGACGATCACCTCGTCGGACAACGGCTTCGGTACACCCATGTCAGCTCCCCTCGTTCACGCGCGCCAGGACCTCCGTGAGGTCCCGGCCTACCGGAGCATCGTGCCACGGCCTCATCTCCCGCTCCAGCGCGTTCAGTTCGCGTAGCATCCGCGCGGACCGGGTCTCTGTCGCGATCTCCACTGCCGCGCGAGCGATCTCTAGCGCCTGCTCCGGTTCCCGGGCTACGGCGGCCGCCGTAGCGTGTCGGGCAAGGTACACGCCACGATCCCTCCGGGCGGTCGCGGGAACCGCGTCGAGGACTTGCGACCACAACAACTCCGCTTCCCGGCCTAGGCCGAGACGGCCGTAGCAGGTGGCTCGCTGCACCTCAAGGTAGCCCGGCGTGCGCCGACAGGCGTTACCCCACGGCAGGTCGTCGTCCACGCGGGCGATGAGTCCGCCCGCAGTGTCGATCAGGCGGTCGACGGCGGTCCGGTCACCCGTGAGACTCGCACCGTGGGCCTGCTGCTGCATCGCCATGACCCGCACTTTGGGGACGATGCGACCGTCATCAAGTACGGCCTCGCACAAGTCGATTACGCCGTGCCCGTCACCGAGGTCGGTGCGAACCTGGGCGAGGTTGACGAGTGAGTACCCGACAAGGTGCGGATCCCGGGCGCGGGCCGCGATCTCCTGCGTTACGCCCCGCCAAAACGCGGCCGCGCCGAGGTCTCCGGCGTCCTGGTAGAGCCAGCCGACGAGCGCGGCGTATGCGGCACCAACGCGAAGAAGTCCGCGGCGAGTCTCGCCCTTCGCACTACGGACGAGCTTGTCGATGAGCTGGAACTGCGCACTGACGGTGCCGACAAGATCGTGAGGGCCAAGAAACATGTCGGCGCGGTAGTGACCTTCCAACTGTTGCTGGAAGTAGTCGATGAGGGCTGGGTCGACATGCTGCGTGGCAACGGGTCCGGGCATGAGCGCGGCCGCCGTGACGGATACGAACGTCCTGCGCTTCACATCGTCCTCTGAGTGGGCTTCAGGTCGGACCCAGCCGACAGGCACTCGGAAACCGAGGTCCTCGGGCCATCGGCCGAGAGCATCGTGCAGCACGGTCGCCGTCTCTTCCGACGGCCAACCGGGGCTGCTGCCTTCCCAGCGCCTCCACGTTCGCGCAGACACCTCGTACGAACGGTCGTCGAGGAAGCTCTGCCCGTGAAGGCTGAGTGCCGCCGCAGCGGTGTCCATGCTGCGCCATCCGACCCGCAGTCGGGCGGCCCTGAGCGCGTCATTTCGGTGGCCCATGGCCCCAGTGTGAGGTGTCATCGCGCGTATCCCCGGCCATGGCCGCCACGTGGCCATCGATGGCCACGCGATGGCCTATCTGCCATCTGAGTGCAGCGACATCATCCACCTACAACCACAGAACGCGCTGACGAACCGAGGTAGCCGGTGACGACACAAGCAGGCAGGAATATCCAGGAGTTGATCGCTGAGGCTCTTGGCCCATATCCGGAGCGCCCGTCCGCTGAGGGCGTGGCACAGCTCATCGATGGCCTCATCACACGCGGTGATCAGCTCCACGATGCCGTGACACGTCTTCCCCAGACCCGGCGGGACCCGCGACTCTCCAATGCGGTCGAGGATTGGGAGTACACCTCAGCGGTCGGCCCACGGACTTCTGAGCCGAACGCGAATTGGAACCATGCCCGCGGGCTGGCCCGAATTGCGCGGGCCTTGACGGCAGTTCTCAGCGACTACGAGCGCCCACCAAAGCGCCTCTGCTGTCACTGCGATCGACCGATCCTGCACGAGGACTATGAGACGATCCCCGGACATTCGATGTCCGGCGCCCGCCCAGACCAACACGCCCACGACTGGACAGATCCGGAGTGCCGGCCGATCCAGGCGCGTGACCGGTGACCGAGCGCCTGCGGCAGATCATCTACGTCCTGATCGTCCTGGGAGTCCTTGCCGTCATTGTCGCCAGCACCTACTGATCTCAGCCCAAGACGGTCCGCATTCGCCAAGCCGAGCGAGAGTGTGTAGCGATCTGACGCGCCCACCGACCCTGAAGACGTTCTCGTCGTCCTCTCGCTCATGCTGGCGGTCGACGTCTCGGGAAGGGTGTTCAGGCGCCCGGCCCTGGATGCTCTGACGGCCCCGCGCGTCCGTACCGGCTGAGGTCACGGTCCTGCCGGGGCCGTGCGCGGATGACCGACCGGAGGGAACCTGGGCATCTCAGACGGGGCCGCTCCTCCTCTTATCCCCTCCCGGCCATTCCCCGGGGGGATCCCGGAAGTCTTGTGGCGTTTCGGGGTGGGTCGGTCGGTCAAGGGTGGCCGAAGGCCATCGCGAAGCGACGCGACCAAAGGGAGCGCTCTTGACGGACCGGCCCGCACCGAAAGGACACTGGACTGCCGGGACGCCCCCCGGAACCCCACGCAGCCACCGCCCCACCCGCAGCACAAGCCCACCCCCGACCCGACCGGCAAGGCGCCGTGGCCGCGCTACACCACCGAGGGGGGCGGGTGGGCAACCACCGGCTGACGGTGGTGGTGAGAGGGGGGGAAGAAGCCCCGCCCCTACCCCCCAGGCCCCTGCCCCGTAGATCCCCGGACCACCAGCTCCGGCTGGAAGACGTACTCCGTGCGTTGGACCGGGGTGCCGGCGACCGCCTCCAGGAGGGCGCCCACCGCCGCCGTGGCCATGGCGCGGACCGGTTGGCGGACCGTCGTCAGCGGGGGGTCCGTGAAGGCGATGAGCGGGGAGTCGTCGAAGCCGACCACCGAGACGTCCTCCGGGACGCGCAGGCCCCGCTCGCGGGCCGCCCGTATGACGCCCAGGGCCATCGGGTCGCTGCCGCAGACGATGCCCGTGCAGCCGCGGTCCAGGAGGGCTCCGCCCGCCGCGTGGCCGCCCTCCACCGTGAACAGGGTGCGCTGGATCAGGCCGTCGGCCGCCGCCGAGGGGAGGGCGGCGACGAAGCCCGCCTCCTTGCGGGCCGACGGGACGTAGCGGGTCGGGCCGATGGCCAGGCCGATCCTGCGGTGGCCCAGGTCCTCCAGGTGGCGGACCGCCATCTCCGCCGCCGCGCGGTCGTCCGGGGAGATGAAGGGGGCCTGGACCTGTTCGTTGAACCCGTTGATGAGGACGAACGGGACCCCCCGGGCCGCGAGCCGCTGGTAGCGGGACGGGTCGGCCGAGGAGTCCGCGTGCAGGCCTGACAGGAACACGATGCCGGTGACCCCGCGCTCCTCCAGCTGCTCCACCAGCTCGTCCTCGGTGGCCCCGCCCGGGGTCTGCGTGCACAGCACCGGGGTGTAGCCGTGGCCCGCCAGGGTCTGCTCGATGACCTGGGCGAACGCCGGGAAGATCGGGTTGGTCAGCTCCGGGGTGAGGAGACCTACCAGGCCGTTGCTGCGCCGGCGCAGCCGGACCGGGCGTTCGTAGCCCAGCAGGTCCATGGCGGCCAGCACCCTGTGCCGGGTGCCGGACGCCACGCCCGCCTTGCCGTTGAGCACGCGGCTGACGGTCGCCTCGCTGACCGCGGCCTGCGCGGCGATGTCCGTCAGCCGCAGCGGGGAGGTCATCCCCGCCACCACACCGCCGTGTCGGCCGGCAGCTCCGACGGGTCGGGCAGGTCCCCGCTCGCCAGCAGGACGGTGCCCGGCGCGGGCATCCGTACCGGCTCGGCCGTGGTGTTGACCGTGCAGGTGAAGTCCCCCCGGCGGAAGGCCAGGACGCCCGCCGGGGCCTCCAGCCACTCCACCGCGTCGCCCGCGCCCAGCTCCGGGTGCGAGCGGCGCAGACGCAGCGCGGCGCGGTACAGCTCCAGGGTGGAGGCCGGGTCGCCGGTCTGCGCGGCCACGCTCAGTCCGGCCCACTCGGCCGGCTGCGGCAGCCAGCTGCCGCCCTCGCCGAAGCCGTACGGGGCTTCGGTGCCGGACCACGGGATCGGGACGCGGCAGCCGTCGCGCAGGCCGTCCTGGCCGGCGCTCCGGGCGAAGGCTGGGTCCTGGCGGACGGAGTCCGGGAGGTCGGTCACCTCGGGCAGGCCGAGCTCCTCGCCCTGGTAGACGTACGCCGAACCGGGCAGGGCCAGCATCAGCAGCGCGGCCGCCCGCGCCCGGGCCAGACCCTCCGCCCCTCCCCCGTAGCGCGTGACGTGGCGTACGACGTCGTGGTTGGACAGCACCCAGGTCGTCGGCGCGCCCACCGGGCGCATCGCGTCCAGGGACTCGTCGATGGTGGCGCGCAGCGCCTGCGCGTCCCACCCGGTGTTCAGGTAGTGGAAGTTGAAGGCCTGGTGCAGTTCGTCGGGCCGCAGGTACATGGCCGTACGGTCGGCGCTGGGCGTCCAGGCTTCGGCCACGCCGATGCGGTCGCCGGCGTACTCGTCGAGGACCCGGCGCCAGGAGCGGTAGATCTCGTGGACGCCGTCCTGGTCGAAGAAGGGCAGCACCTGGTTGCCGAGCAGCTTGAGCTGTTCGCCGCGGCCGAGGTCGGGCAGGCCGGGGGCCTTGACCAGGCCGTGGGCCACGTCGATGCGGAAGCCGTCGGCGCCGAGGTCGAGCCAGAAGCGCAGGATCGAGCGGAACTCGTCCTGGACCGCCGGGTGCTCCCAGTTGAAGTCGGGCTGCTCGGGTGCGAAGAGGTGCAGGTACCACTCCCCGTCGGCGACCCGGGTCCAGGCGGGGCCGCCGAAGATGGACTCCCAGTCGTTGGGCGGCTCCGCGCCGCCGTCGCCCCGCCCCGGGCGGAAGTGGAAGCGTTCGCGCAGCGGGGTCCCGGGGCCTTCGCGCAGTGCCTGCTTGAACCATTCGTGCTGGTCGGAGCAGTGGTTGGGGACCAGGTCCACGATGATCCGCAGGTCCAGCGCGTGGGCTTCGCGGATCACGGCGTCGGCGTCGTGGAGGCTGCCGAACATCGGGTCGATGGCCCGGTAGTCGGCGACGTCGTAGCCCGCGTCGGCCTGCGGGGAGGCGTAGAAGGGGCTGAGCCACACGGCGTCGACGCCGAGTTCCTTGAGGTAGGGCAGTCGGCTGCGGATGCCTTCGAGGTCCCCCATGCCGTCTCCGTTGGAGTCGGCGAAACTGCGCGGATAGACCTGGTAGATCACCGCTTCTCTCCACCAGCCGGGCTGGGTGCCGGTGGAGGTGGGGAGGCCGTCCAGCGAGGGTTCGGCGGCGAGGTGCTGGGTCATGTCGTCCTTGAATGGGTCGGGCCGGGGGTGAGAGGGGGCAGGCACCGGGTGGTCGGCCCGTGCGCGCGGGGGCGGGTCAGCCCTTGGTCGCGCCTGCCGTCATCCCGGCGACGAGGTGACGCTGGGCGAAGAGGAAGAAGAACGCCGCGGGGATGGCGATGAGGATGGAAGCGGCGCTCATCGCACCCCAGTTGGACGTGTATTGGGTGACGAAGGTCTGCAGGCCGCCGGCCAGGGTGAGGTTCTCGTCGCCGACCATGAAGGCGGAGGCGTACGCGACCTCGCCCCAGGCGGTGATGAAGGCGTAGAAGCCGGTGACGGCGAGGCCGGGCTTGGCGAGCGGCAGGATGAGGCGCCAGAAGGTGCCGAAGGGGTTGAGCCCGTCGACGCGGCCGGATTCGTCGATCTCGACCGGGATGGTGTCGAAGAAGCCCTTCATCATCCAGGCGCAGAACGGCACGGCGATGGTGAGGTACGTGATCACCAGGCCGAGCGGCTGGTTCAGCAGCCCCAGGTCTCCCATGAGGTTGTAGAGCGGGACGATGAGGATGGCCATCGGGAACATCTGCGTGATGAGAAGGGTCCACATCAGCGGCTTCATTCCGGGGAACTTGAAGCGGCTGACGGCGTATCCGGTGGTGGCGGCGATGAACACCCCGAGGACGGTGGTGATGCCGGCGACCAGGACGGAGTTGCCGAACCAGGAGAGGAAGGACGTCGACTCCAGCAGGTAGCTGTAGTTGTCGAGGGTCGGTTCCTTGACGAAGTCCGTGGAGATGGCGTGCTTCGCGGGCTTGAGGGAGGTCAGCAGGACCCACAGCACCGGGAAGACGGCGATCACGGCGGCCACGGCCAGGGTGGCGTGCAGGCCGGCGGAGGCGAGCGGGGAGCGCGTGCCGCGCGGGCGGACGGCGGCCGCCTTCACGGAACTCGCTGCACTCGCGGAACTCGCAGAACTCGCAGAACTCGCGGAGTTGGTCGTCACGGTCACCACACCTCTCCCTGCTTGCGCAGCGAGCGCCGGTAGACCAGCGCGAACATCGTGAGCAGCAGGAGGATCAGTACGCCCCAGGTCGCCGAGACCGCGAAGTCGCGCGGGCTCGTCACGAACGCCTCGCGGAAGGCCTGGGTCACCAGGATCTCCGTGGAGTCGCCGGGGCCTCCCCGGGTGAGCAGGAAAATCACCGGGAACATGTTGAAGGTCCAGATGGTGGAGAGCAGGATCACGGTCATGCTGACCGTGCGCAGTCCCGGCAGGGTGATGTGGCGGAACCGCTGCCAGGGGCTGGCCCCGTCCATCTCGGCCGCCTCGTAGAGCTCGCCGGAGATCGACTGCATGCCGCCGAGCAGGGCGACCATCATGAAGGGGACGCCGAGCCAGACGTTGACGGCGATGACCGCGATCTTGGCCCAGGTCGGGTCGTCGAGCCACGGGACGGCGGAGATGCCGCCGCCCTCGAGGATCTTGTTGAGGATGCCGTTGTCGCGGTTGAAGAGGAACCGCCAGGCGAAGACGGAGACGAATCCGGGGACGGCCCAGGGCAGGATGAGTGCCATCCGGTAGGCGGCGCGTCCCTTGAACTCGCGGTTGAGCACGGTGGCGAGGCCCAGGCCGAGCGCGAAGGTGACCGACACGCAGGCGACGGTCCACGTCACCGTCCACACCAGCCGCTGCAGGAACACCGGGTCGGCGAGGACGTCGGCGTAGTTGTCGAGTCCGATGAACTGGTACGTCGACTCGATGTGGTTGGCGCCGATGGTCCTGCCGACGTTGCGCTCGGTGGCGTCGGTCAGCGACAGGTAGACGCCGCGGACGAGCGGCCAGCCGATGATCACGCCGAGCACGAGCACCACGGGGGTGATCATGGCCCAGGCGTACCAGTGGGTGGCGAGGGCCCGCTTCAGCCCGGGGCGGTTCTTCCCGCCGGCGTTGCCGTCAGTCCTGCGGCTCCGGCCGCGGGCGGCGGGACCGGCGTCAGGACCGGTCTCGCTGCCCGCGGCCTTCGCCACCGACTGGCTGGTGTGAGCAGCCATGGTTTCGCTACTTCCAGTCCTTGAGGATCTTGCGGAATTCGGCGCCGGCCGCCTTGGCCGCGTCCTCCGGGCTCGACGCCCCGGTGACCGCCTTGGTGTATTCGACCTTGAGCGGCTCGAAGAGGGCGCCGTTCTCCGGGATCCAGGCGCGCTCGACGGCCTTGTCCACGGCCGGCTTGAAGAACGTGACCATCTCGTTGGACTTGACGTCGGGCTGCTCGTAGGCGGCGGTCCGGGTCGGGAGCAGGCTCAGCTCCTTGGCGGACTGGACCTGTACCTCCTGCGAGGTCATGTAGTCCACGAAGGCGTTCGCGGCGGCGATGTTCTTGGAGCCCGCGTACACGGCGAGGTCGTGGCCGCCCTGCGGGGCGCCCGCCTTGACGGAGCCGGCCGGGACCGCGGCGATGCCGAGGTTGGCCTTGTCCTTGAACTGGTCGCCCGCGTAGGTGTCGGCCACGGCCCAGGGGCCGTTGATCATCATCGCGGCCTCGCCCGTCTTGAAGGCGGTCTGCATGTTGGTCCAGCCGTCGGTGGCGTTGGTGATCGCCGCACCCGAGGTGACCAGGTCGCGGGCGGCCTTGAAGGCCTTGACGCCGGCCGCGTTGTCGACGGTGACCGTCTTGGTCTTCGCGTCGACGAGGTCGCCGCCCTCTCCGTAGATGAGGGGGAGGAACCAGTAGGAGTCGTCGCCGCGCAGGTAGAGGCCGGCCTTGCCGGTCTTGGCCTTGATGGCGGCCGCGGCGGTCTTCAGCTCCTCCAGGGTCTTGGGGGGCTGGACGCCGGCGTCGGCGAGCATCTTCTTGTTGTAGAAGAGGCCCATCGTGTCGATGACCTGCGGGACGCCGTAGGTCTTGCCCTCGTACTTGCCGCTGGCCGCGGCCTGGGGCAGGAACTCGGCGTCGATCTTCTTGGCCGTCTCGGCCGGGACCTCGGCGAGGTAGCCGAGGGAGGCGAAGTCGGCGACCCAGCCCACGTCGGCGCGGATCACGTCGGGGGCCTCGGAGCCGCTGCTGAAGGCGTTCTTGACCTTGTTCTGCGCGTCGCCGTAGGGGACGTTGACGTACTTGACGGTCACCTTGGGGTGCTTGGCCGTGAACGCCTCGGCGAGCTTCTGGAAGGACGCCTTCTCGGCGTCGTTCGAGGTGTCCCACCACGTGACCGTGCCGGAGAGCTCCCCGTCGGCCTTGGCGCCGCCGCTGCCGTCCTTGGTGTCACCGCCGCAAGCCGTCGCCGCGAGCGCCAGAGCCGCGACCAGCGCGGTGGCCGCTATGCCACGCCGCATATGAACTCCTTCGATGATCCCGGCCGCGCCTCGCGGTCCCGAGTTGCCGAGAACGTAACAAGCCTGAAAGCCGACCGAAAGAGCTTGCGGCAATTTTCTGCAAGAAGAGGTGATCGTTACATCCGTGTGTCCGTACGGTTGCCGCAGCTTGCTGTTAGTTCGAACCCTCTTCGACTGTCCGGGCCCGCAACCAGGGGGTGCGTACACGCGTTGACCCGATATGACCCACGAGTTGACCGCCTCCCGGCTTGCAAGCGCTTCCAGCAACGCCACCGCGAGCGGCGGCTGGTGGCGCGATGCCGTCATCTACCAGGTGTACGTACGCTCCTTCGCGGACAGCGACGGCGACGGGATCGGGGACCTGCGCGGGGTCCGCGAGCACCTGCCCCACCTGGCCCGGCTCGGGGTCGACGCGGTGTGGCTGACCCCCTTCTACGTCTCCCCGCAGGCGGACGGCGGCTACGACGTCGCCGACTACCGGGCCGTCGACCCGCTCTTCGGGGACCTCTCCGACGCCGACGACCTCATCCGCGCCGCGCACGCGCTGGGGCTGCGGGTCATCGTGGACGTGGTCCCGAACCACACCTCCGAGGAGCACGCCTGGTTCCGGGCGGCGCTGGCCGGGGAGCCGGGAGCCCGGGCGCGCTACCACTTCCACCCCGGCCGGGGCCCCTCCGGGGAGCTCCCGCCCAACGACTGGGAGTCGGTGTTCGGCGGCCCCGCCTGGAGCCGGACCCCGGACGGCGCCTGGTACCTGCACCTCTTCGCCCCCGAGCAGCCCGACCTGAACTGGGAGAACCCGGAGGTCGCCGAGGAGTTCTCCGCCGTCCTGCGCTTCTGGCTCGACCTCGGCGTCGACGGGTTCCGGGTGGACGTGGCCCACGGCATGGTCAAGGCCCCGGGCCTGCCGGACATCGGCCGCGGCGCGCAGGCCACCCTCATCGGCACCGAGCCGCTCCCCTTCTTCGACCAGGACGGCGTCCACGAGATCCACCGCTCCTGGCGGCGGCTGCTCGATTCCTACGAGGTCCCGCGCATCGGGGTCGCCGAGGCCTGGGCGCCCACCTCCGAGCGGCTCGCCCTGTACGTCCGCCCCGACGAACTGCACCAGGCCTTCAACTTCCGCTTCCTGAACTGCCCGTGGGACACCACCGCGCTGCGGACCGTCATCGACGAGTCCCTGGCCGCCACCGCCTCGGTGGGCGCGCCGACCACCTGGGTGCTGTCCAACCACGACGTCGTACGGCACCGCACCCGCTACGGCAGCCTGGCCCGGGCGCGGGCGGCCGCGCTGCTGATGCTGGCCCTGCCCGGGTCCGCGTACGTCTACCAGGGCGAGGAGCTCGGCCTCCCCGAGGTGACCGACCTCCCGGACTCCGTCCGCCAGGACCCGGCCTTCGCCCGGAGCGCCGGCCAGGACGGGCTGCGCGACGGCTGCCGGGTGCCGATCCCGTGGTCCGGCGAGGAGCCCCCGTACGACTTCGGACCGGCCGGGAGCTGGCTCCCGCAGCCGGCCGGCTGGGGCGGGCTCAGCGTCGCCGCGCAGACCGGCGACCCCCACTCCACCCTGGAGCTCTACCGCGCCGCCCTGGAACTGCGCCGCGCGATGCCGGGCCTCGGGGCGCCGGAGTCGGGGGTCGCGGGGGCCGGGATGCAGTGGCTGCCCGCGCCCGAGGGGGTGCTGCTGTTCACCCGCCCCGGCTTCGCGTGCACGCTCAACACCCGGCCGGTCCCGCTCGAACTTCCCTCGCCCGGACGCCCCGTCCTGTCCAGCGCCCCGGTGGAGACGGACGGCCGCACCGTCCGGCTTCCCCCGGATTCGTGCACGTGGTGGTCATGGTGAACGTCCGACCGGTACAGTCCAATCCCGTGACCGCACGGCTAGCCGACATCGCAGCCCAGGCGGGGGTCAGCGAAGCCACAGTCAGCCGCGTGCTCAACGGCAAGCCCGGTGTGGCCGCAGGCACCCGTGAATCCGTACTGGCCGCCCTCGACGTGCTCGGCTACGAACGCCCCGTACGACTGCGCCAGCGCAGCGCGGGACTCGTCGGCCTGATAACCCCCGAGCTCGACAACCCCATCTTCCCGGCGCTCGCCCAGGTCATCGGCCAGGCGCTGACCCGGCAGGGGTACACCCCGGTGCTGGCCACGCAGACGCCCGGCGGGTCCACCGAGGACGAGCTCGTGGAGATGCTCGTCGAGCGCGGGGTGTCCGGGATCATCTTCGTCTCCGGGCTGCACGCGGACACCACGGCCGACATGGGCCGCTACGACCAACTCCGCGGCCAGGGCGTCCCGTACGTCCTCATCAACGGCTTCTCCGACAAGGTGCAGGCCCCCTTCGTCTCCCCCGACGACCGGGCCGCGATGCAGCTCGCCGTGACCCACCTGACCGCGCTCGGGCACACCCGGATCGGGCTGGCCGTCGGGCCCAAGCGGTTCGTGCCGGTGCTCCGCAAGATCGAGGGCTTCCGCCTCGGCATGAAGGAGCGGCTCGGACTCGGCGAGGACGAGGTCGAGGAGCTGATCCAGCACTCCCTCTACACGCTGGAGGGCGGCCAGGCCGCCGCGGCCGCGCTGATCTCGCGCGGCTGCACGGCGGTGGTGTGCGCGAGCGACATGATGGCGCTCGGCGCGATCCGGGCGGCCCGGCAGCAGGGGCTGAAGGTCCCGCAGGACGTGTCGGTGGTCGGCTTCGACGACTCCCCGCTCATAGCGTTCACGGATCCGCCGCTGACCACCATCCGCCAGCCCGTGCAGGCCATGGGCCAGGCCGCGGTACGGACCCTGCTGGAGGAGATCGGGGGGACGCCGGCCCCGCACAGCGAGTTCGTGTTCCTCCCCGAGCTCGTGGTCCGCGGCTCGACCGCTTCGGGCCCGCAGCAGGGCCGCGGGGGCGCACGCGCCTGAGGCGCGGTAGGGGGTACCGCCGGCCCGGACCCTGCAAAGCTGCGGGTCCAGACTGCCGGGGCTGCCCCGGACCCGTCCCGCCCGGACCGGCGTAGGGGGCCGACCCCCTAGGGGCGCACGGCCTCCGCTCGTCCGGGAGGCGGAGAGGCTGCGGCCAAGACCGTCCCAGGGGATGATCGAAGGCGAGTCCGCGTCTGGCAGACTCTTTCCCTATGGGTGAAGCGAGCGTGAAGACACTGGATACCCGGACGGACGTCTCGTCACCCCCCGTGACCGAGAAGCAGGACCGTCCGGAGTCGTCCGAGCGTGCACTGCTCTCCAGGATGCGTGCCCCCCGGCGGCCCCGGATCTGGTTCGAGGTCCTGCTGATCGCGGTCAGCTACTGGACGTACTCGCTGATCCGCAACGCCGTGCCCGAGCAGAAGGCGGCCGCGCTCGCGAACGCCGACTGGATCTGGAAGGCGGAGCAGGCGCTCGGCATCGCCGTGGAGGAGAAGGTCAACCACGCCGTCAATTCGGTGACCTGGCTCGTGGTGAGCATGAACTATTACTACGCCACGCTGCACTTCGTCATGACCATCGGCGTGCTGGTCTGGATCTACCGTTTTCATCCCGGGCGTTACGCGGCCACGCGGCTCGTCCTCTTCGCCACCACGGGCGTGGCCCTGGTCGGCTACTACTTCTACCCGCTCGCGCCGCCCCGGCTGATGAACGGGCAGAACTTCATCGACACCGTGCTGGTCCACCACACCTGGGGCTCCATGGCCTCGGGCAACCTCAAGCACATGTCGAACCAGTACGCGGCCATGCCGTCCATGCACATAGGGTGGTCGCTCTGGTGCGGGCTGACGATCTTCGCGGTCGCCTCCGCCCCCTGGGCCCGGATCCTGGGCCTGCTCTACCCGACGGCGACACTGGTCGTGATCGTGGCCACCGCCAACCACTTCTGGCTCGACGCCGTCGGCGGCATGATCTGCCTGGCCTTCGGCTACGCCGTCTCCCGCGCCTGGTACGGATCCCTCCCGCACCGGCTGCCGCGCCGGCCCGAGGAAACCGGCCGCCACCCGGTGACGGCCGCCCTCCTGAACCATCCGGCACTGGCCCGCTTCCAGCGCTGAGCCCCGGCCCGTCCCACCCGCTCACCCCTCCCTGTGGGTGATCCGGCCTCCCGACATCGTGAGCCGGACCGGCGCCCCGGCCAGCTCGTCCGCCGCGGCGTCCACCGGGTCCAGGCCGAAGGCGGTCAGGTCCGCCCGGAAGCCGGCCGCGATCCGGCCGGACACCGCTTCCTCCCCCGCCGCCAGCGCGGCGTGCGAGGTCATGCCCTCCAGCGCCATCAGCCCGCTCAGGGCCGCCCCGGTCCAGGCCCCCGTACCGGCCGAGGCCGCGCCGCGCGGGTCGCGGGCGGTGGCCAGGACCTGGCGGGCGTCGTAGTGGGCGATGGGCCAGTCCGAGCCCAGGGCAAGCACGGCGCCGGCCTCGCGCAGGTCCCGGCAGCGCCAGGCGCGGCCGGCCCGCTCCTCCCCCAGCCGCTTGGACCATTCGTCGCTGTGGTCGGCCCTGGTGTACGCGGTGTGCGGCGGCTGCATCGAGGCGATCACCCCGAGCTCCGCGAACCGCTTCAGCTGGCCGTCCGGGACCGTCTCGATGTGCTCGATCCGGTGCCGCATCCGGGCCCGCGGGCCGAGTGACTCCACGGTGTCCAGGACGTGCCGGACGGCCGCGTCTCCGATGGCGTGGGTCGCGGTACGCACCCCGGCCGCGTCGAGGACCCCTACCGCCTCGGCGTAGGCCTGCGGGTCGGGCCAGAAGGCGTCGGTGCCCCGGCCGTGGCAGTCGGCGTGCTCCAGCCAGGCGGTGCCGCCCTCGACGGTGCCGTCCATGAAGAACTTCACCCCGCCGACCTTCCAGTGGCGGCCCATGAGCCGCTGGAGCTCGATCAGCTCGTCCAGGTCCTCGCCGGTGGCTCCCGGCATGCACCAGGGCGAGAGGTTCAGCCGCAGCGGCAGGTCGCCCTCGTACTCGGCGGTCGCGAGCAGCGCGGGTACGTCCCCGTCGCCGAGGTCCATGACGTGGGCGCCGGTCAGGCCGGTGGCGGCCATGTCGGAGAGCAGCCCGGTGAGGCGCTCCCGGCGCTCGGTGTACGTGGGCTTCGGCGCGAGCGAGCCGACCAGGGCCATCGCGGCGTGCTCGACGAGGTGGCCGGTGGGCCGCCCGTCGGGGTCGCAGACGATCTCGGAGCGCTGGGCGAAGGTGCGCGGGCCGGTGATCCCGGCGGCGGCCAGGGCCGCGCCGGAGGCGAGGGCGGAGTGGCCGTCGTAGAGGCGCAGGAAGGCGGGGGCTCCGGCGAGGGCCTCCTCGATCAGGGCCTTGTCGACGGGGCGGCCGCCGAAGGCGTTGTGGTCGAGGCCGAAGCCGGTGACCCAGCCGCCGGGGCCCTGGTCGGCGGTGCGCAGGGCGGCGCGCAGCTGGTCGAGGTCACGGACGGCGGAGAGGTCGGTGCCGGTCGCCATCTCGATGCCCCAGACGGGGTGGCTGTGGGCGTCGGTGAGGCCGGGGGTGAGGGTGGCGCCGCCGAGGTCGACGGTCTCGGTACCGGGGCCGCGCCATTCGCGGACGTCGGCCTCGTCCCCGACGGCGACGATCTCGCCGCCGAGCACGGCTACCGCGCGGGCCTCGGGGCGGGCGGGGTCGAGGGTGCGGACGCGGGCTCCGGTGAGGACGGTGTCGGCAGCGGGCACGGCTCTGCTCCTTGGGGGGCTTCGGGCTGGTCGGGCTCTGCGGGTACTGCGGGTACTGCGGGTACTGCGGGCTCTACGGGTGCTACGGGTGCTACGGGCCATGCGGGCCATGCGGGCCATGCGGGCCATGCGGGCCATGCGGGCCATGCGGGCCATGCGGGCCATGCGGGCCATGCGGGCTATGCGGGCTATGCGGGCTATGCGGACGCTACGGGCGCCTGGGACTCCCCGTGCGCTGCGGGTACTGCGGATGCCTCTGGTGTCGCTGCCCAGGCCGGGTCCTCCGCGAACCGCGCGTAAACCTCGGGTCGGCGGGTCTTCAGGCGCTGGGCGAGGGCGAGCCCGGCGAGGAAGACGGCGGGGACGAGGGCCACGAGGAGGGTGTTGACGGTGGGGGAGGCCATGGTGAAGAGGGCCACCTTGGAGACGACCAGGCAGATCGCGACGGCCAGCAGCACGGCGGCGGCGACGGGCGCGATCAGGGTCCGCCAGAGCCCCTCCTCGTGCCGGATGCGGCGGAAGTAGACGGGTACGGCGATGGCGGCGAGCAGCATCAGGGCCATGAGGCCGATCATGCCGGGGGTGTTCACCCAGAGCAGCAACTGCTGGTACGGGTCGGCTCCGGCGAGGGCGAAGCCGAGGACGATGACGGCGCCGAGGGCGGTCTGCGCCGCGCCCGCGACGTACGGGGAGCCGTGGCGCGGGTGGATCCGGCCGAGGGCGGCGGGCAGGACGCCTTCCTCGGCGAGGGCGAGCGCGTACCGGTTGATGGCGTTGTGGAAGGCGAGGAGGGAGGCGATGACGCTGGTGACGATGAAGACGTGCATCAGGTCGGCCGCCCAGGGGCCCACGTAGGTGGTGATGGCGGTGAAGAAGAGGCCGGCGGGGTCCTCGGCGGCCGCGGCGAGGACTTCCTCGGACCCGAAGGCCTGGATGACGGTCCAGACGATGAAGGCGTAGAAGAGGCCGAGGAAGGCGACGGCGATGTAGGTGGCGCGCGGGATGGTCCGGTCGGGGTCGCGGGCCTCGCGGCGGTAGATGACGGTGGACTCGAAGCCGGTGAACGCGGCGAAGGCGAAGGCCAGGACGGCGGCGGTGCCGGGGACGAGCACCGCGCCGGGGGCGAAGGAGCCGAGGGAGAGGCCGTGGGCGCCGCCCTCCAGCAGCACGCCGCCCGCGAGCAGGACGAGTATCCCGGTCTCGGCGACGAGCAGGACGCCGAGCAGTTTGGCGCCGAATTCGATGGAGCGGAAGCCGCCGTACCAGACGAGGAGGAGGCCGGCGAGGGAGACGGGCAGCCAGGGGATGTCGAGGCCGGCGAGGGCCCGCCCGGTGTCGGCGGTGGTGGTGCCGAGGAGTCCGTAGACGCCGATCTCCATGCCGTTGTAGCCGATGAGGGCGAGCAGGGCGGCGCCGATGCCGACGCGCTTGCCGAGGCCGCGGGCGATGTAGGCGTAGAAGGCGCCGCCGCTGCGGACGTGGCGGCTCATGGTGGTGAAGCCGACGGCGAAGACCGCGAGGGTGAGGCCGGCGAGGAGGTAGCCGGCGGGGGCGCCGACGCCGCCGAGGAGGATCGCCACGGGGGCGACGCCTGCCATGACGGTGAGCGGGGCGGCGGCGGAGACGACGAAGAAGGAGATGTCGGCGGTACCGAGCGCGCCGCGGCGCAGCTCGGTACCGGTGGTTCTCGGCGGCTTCGACGGCTTCGGCGGCTTCGGCGTTTCGGGCATGCGGGAGCACCCTTCTGCGAACGGCAAGCGGCGGGGAGCCAAAAACCTAAAGGCTTTCGGTTTGCGGCAATGTAGCCTCCGGTTTTGGCGTACGGGAAGACCTGACGGCGGGAGAAATACGATGGCGCGGCCACGCACCCCACTGCTCGACCGGGAGCGGATCGGCGCTACGGCCCTGCAACTGCTCGCGGAGCAGGGCGAGTTCAGTGTCCCGCAGGTCGCCCGTGCGCTCGGGGTGCAGACCGGGTCGCTGTATCACCACGTGGACGGCCGGGCCGGGGTGATCGAGCTGATCCGCGAGCGGGTGTGCGCCGGGATCGACGGCGGGACGCTGGACTCGCCGGAGCCCTGGGACCGGGCGCTGGAGGCCTGGGCCCGGTCGTACCGGGCGGCCTTCGCCGCCTATCCGCGGGCCATCCCGCTGCTGATGACCACCCCGGTACGGGCGCCCGCGGTGCTCGCGCAGTACGAACGGGCGGTGGCCCTGCTGCTGCGGGCCGGCTTCGCCGCGGAGCAGGTGATGTCACTGCTCACGGGCCTGGAGAACCTGGTCCTCGGCTCGGCCCTGGACCTCGCAGCCCCGGACGCCATGTGGGAGCCGACCCCCCGCACCCCCCTGCTCGCCCGGGCCCTGGCCGCCCAGGGCCCGGGCCGCGCGGAGGCCGCCTTCGAGGTGGGCCTGACGGCGTTCCTGGCGTACGCGCGGGGGCTGCGGGGCGGGGTGGAGGGGGAGGTGGCAGGGGGGGTCGGGGCTCGCGTAGCCCGCTAGGCAGCGGGGTGCCGCCCTTGGTCGCGTAGACGGAGTCTGCGACTTCGCGGTCGTCCGCCGGTCGGCAGCAGGCCGAGCGGCGCGAGCCGAGCGGCGCGAGCCGAGCGGCGCGAGCCGAGCGGCGCGAGCCGAGCGGCGCGACAATGGTGGCGACGGGATGGGAACGCGTCTGCCGTCGTGGAGAGGCGGGACGTCGTGGTGGCGTACATAGCCGTGACCGCCCTGAGTCATGTCGGGCTGGTCCGCGAGCACAACGAGGACAGCCTCGTCGTCGGGCCGTGGACGCTGTGCGGGACCACTACCCGGAGCCCGCAGACGCTGCTGTTCCCCCTCGGCAGACCGCTCGTCGTCGCGGTCGCCGACGGGCTCGGCGGGCAGCCTGCCGGGGAGGTCGCCAGCGAGCTGGTCGTGCGGGAACTCGCCCTGCTCGGCCCGACGCTGGACGGCGCCGAGGCGGTCGCAGACGCGCTGAACCTCTGCAATCGCGCGGTGCACTCCGCCACCGCGGGCCGTCCGGAGCTGACCGCCATGGGGACCACGATCGCCGGCACCCTGGTCATGGAGGAGTCGCTGCTGTCGTTCAACGTGGGCGACAGCAAGGTGTACCGGGTGGACGCGGACGGGCTTCGCCAGGTCAGCGTGGACGACAGCCCGCCGCCGGAGCCGGGGCAGCGCACCACGTCGGCCGTGACGCAGACCCTCGGCGGAACCCGCGCGGAGCACGTCCTCACCCCCCACGTGGCGACGTTCCCGCTGTCCACGGGCGACCGCTACCTGGTGTGCAGCGACGGGCTGACCGACCCGGTGCCCGACGAGGCCATCGACGAGGTGCTGCGGGTGCACGACGACGGCAAGGCCGCCTTCGAACTCTGGAGGGCCGCCATCGAGGCCGGGGGCCCCGACAACATCACGCTCGCGCTGGTACGCATCGGCGCATGACAGGCCCTAGGGCCGCTAATTCAGGGCCGCCGCCGCCTGGCGCTTCGCCTCGTCGTACGCCTCGCGCGCCCGCTGTACGTCGGCCATGCGGACGCCGGTCCAGTGGGCGAGGGCGCGGACCCGCTCGGCGGCCTCGCGGCCCAGCGGGGTGAGCGAGTAGTCGACGCGGGGCGGGATGACGGGCTTGGCGTCGCGGTGCACGAAGCCGTCGCGCTCCAGCGTCTGAAGGGTCTGGGTCAGCATCTTCTCGCTGACCTTGGCGACGGCGGCGATCTCCCGGCGCAGTTCGCTGAACCGGTACGAGCGGTCGAGCAGGGCGTCCAGTACGAGGACGCCCCAGCGGCTGGTGACGTGCTCCAGGACGAGCCGGTGGGGGCACATGGCCTCGGCCGGGGTCCACTGCTCGCGCATCTCACTTACTCCCATGCCAGTACCTTACTTCAAGGTGGGTACTGCCTTTTCGTTAGCGCCCACCGTACGGTGAGTGCACAGCCCGGAAACGGGGAGCAAGGCCCAGACCAGGAGTGAACCCGCCATGAGCATCGTCGTCACCGGAGCCACCGGAGCCCTCGGCCGTCTCGTCGTCGACGAGCTGCTCGCCCGGGGGATCCCCGCCGGGGAGATCGCCGCCGTCGTCCGCGACAAGGAGAAGGCCGCCCCGCTCGCCGCTCTGGGCGTCGAACTGCGCATCGCCGACTACAACGCGCCCGAAACCCTCGCCGGGGCCTTCCGGTCCGGCGACCGCGTCCTGATGATCTCCGGCAGCGAGGTCGGGCAGCGGGTGGCCCAGCACTCCGCCGCGATCGACGCGGCGAAGGCGGCCGGAGTGGCGCAGTTCGCGTACACCGGCATCCTGGGCGGACCGGAAGCGGACTTCGACCTCGCCGCCGAGCACCGGGCGACCGAGGAGCTGATCCTCGCCTCGGGCCTGCCGTACACCCTCCTGCGCAACGGCTGGTACACCGAGAACCACACCGCCAACCTGGCCCCGGTGCTCGCGCACGGGGCGGTCCTCTCCAACGCGGGCGAGGGCCGGGTCGCCTCGGCGGCGCGGGCCGACTACGCGGCGGCGGCCGCGGCCGCGGTGACCGGGGAGGGCCACCTCGGCCGGGCGTACGAGCTGAGCGGCGACGTGGCGTGGTCCTTCGCGGAGTACGCGGCGGCGGTGGCGGAGGCCGCGGGGCGGGAGATCGCGTACAACGCCGTGACCCCCGAGGCCCACCACGCGGTCCTCACCGGCGCAGGAGTGCCGGCGCAGTTCGCCGAGATCCTGGTCGACGTGGACCTCGCCATCGAGCGCGGCCGCCTGGCCGGCACCTCCGGCGACCTCGCCCGGCTGATCGGCCGCCCCACGACGCCGATGGCGCGGACGGTCGCGGAGGCCGTGGCCTCGGCCGGCAGCGCGGGCTGAAATCCGCGAGACGGAACGACTCGGCTCGCAGTAGCCTGGCTCCATGGGTTCGTACTCGTACTACTTCTTCCGCTGAGCAGCGGCGCGGACGCGGCGTGAGGGCCTTGCCCCTCCGCCGCGTGTCCGCGCTGCCCGCACCCAGAAGGAGAACGTGGAAGAAGACCGAGTACCCCGAGGGGATCCCCCATGCGCTCGCGCGCCCAGCAGCACCAGAAATCCCAGCAGTCCCAGCAGTCCCAGCTCGCGCTGTCCGACGTCACCAAGGCCTACGGCGACCGGGTCGTGCTCGACCAGGTCTCGCTGACCGTACGGCCCGGTGAGAAGGCCGCCGTCATCGGCGAGAACGGCTCCGGCAAGTCCACCCTGCTCCGGCTGCTCGCCGGGGCCGAGAAGCCGGACGGCGGCGAGGTCACCGCCGTCTTCCCCGGCGGCACCGGACACCTCGCCCAGACCCTCGACCTCGCGCCCGGACGGACCGTCCAGGACGCCGTCGACCTCGCCCTCGCCGACCTGCGGGAGCTGGCGGCCCGGATCCGCGACGCCGAGTCCGCCCTCGGCTCCGGCGGCGAACCGGATCCCGCGGCCCTCGACGCGTACGGCGAACTCCTGACCGCCTACGAGGAGCGCGGAGGCTACGAGGCCGACGCCCGCACCGACGCCGCGCTGCACGGGCTCGGCCTCGCCCACCTCACCCGGGACCGCACCATCGGCTCGCTCTCCGGCGGCGAGGCCTGCCGGCTCGCGCTGGCCTGCGTCCTGGCCGCCGCGCCCGAACTCCTGCTCCTGGACGAGCCCACCAACCACCTGGACCGCCGGGCCGTCGACTGGCTCGCGGAGCGGCTGCGCGCCCACCGGGGCACGCTCGTCGTCGTCACGCACGACCGGGACTTCCTGGAACGGATCACCAGCACGGTCCTGGAGGTCGACCGGGACCTGCGCACGGTCGTGCGGTACGGGGACGGCTGGGCGGGGTACCTCGCGGCGAAGGCCGCCGCACGCGGCCGCTGGGCGCAGCGGTACGCGGAGTGGCGGGAGGACCTGGCACGCACCGAGGCCCTGGTCGCGGCGGCGGGCCAGCGGCTCGACCGCACCGGCAAGGACCCCGGGCAGGGCTTCGGCAAGCACCGCCGCTCCTCCGAGGCCAAGCTGTCCGGGCAGGTCAGGGCGGCCCGCCGGCACCTCGAACGGCTGCGCGCCGAGCCGGTGGCGCCGCCGCCGGTGCCGCTGCGCTTCGGCGCCGGGATCGCCGCTCCCGAGCGGGACCGCGCCACCCCCGAGGGGCCGCTCCTCGAACTCTCCGGGATCCGGGTCGGCGACCGGCTCCGGCTCCCCGCCCTGAGCGTGCGGCCGGGGCAGCGGCTGCTGGTGTCGGGGCCGAACGGGGCCGGGAAGACCACCCTGCTACGGGTCCTCGCCGGCGATCTGGCCCCGGACACGGGCACGGTCCGCCGCGCGGAGCACGTACGACTCGGGTACCTGGCACAGGAGTTGCCCCACTCCCCCGTCCGGCTCCCGCTGCTCTCAGCGTTCGCGGCGGGACTGCCCGGGCTGCCCGCGGAGCACGCGGAGGAGCTGCTGGCGCTCGGGCTGTTCCGCGAGGAGGACCTGCCGGTACCGGTCGCGGCCCTGTCCGCCGGGCAGCGGCGGCGCCTCGAACTGGCCCGCCTGGTGACCCGGCCCGCCGACGTCCTCGTCCTGGACGAGCCGACCAACCACGTGTCCCTCGCGCTGGTCGAGGAGGTCGAGCAGGCACTCGCCGGCTACCCGGGAGCGGTGGTCGCGGTCTCCCACGACCCCCGCTTCCGCGCCGCGTTCGCCGGCGACCGGCTGGAGCTGCGGGACGGGGCGCCTCAGCGATGAGCCGGAGGGCGGCGTCGCGCAACGTGGCTCGATGAGGACTACCGGGCGGGCACTCGCACTGATGCCCCCTTGACGGTCCGTCAGTACGCCGACAGCATCTGCTCTCGCAGTACGACCCGGACATTCCACTGAACTCGACGAAGAGGCCATCATGGGCTTAGAGAACGGTCATTCGGGAGCATCCAGCCGGCGCACGTTACTCGGCCGCGCCGCCGGAGCGGGGGCGGGCATCATCGCCGTCGCGGCCGCCGGAGCCGTGGGGGGAATCTCGTCCGCCACGGCCGCCCCCACGGGCGCGCAGGGCAATCAGAGCGACTGGCGCTTCTGCCAGAAGTGCTACTCGATGTTCTTCTGGGGGTACCCGACCGACGGGGTCTGCCCGTCCGGGGGTGC
This sequence comes from Streptomyces sp. CA189, assembly GCF_056428985.1. NCBI lineage: Bacteria > Bacillati > Actinomycetota > Actinomycetes > Kitasatosporales > Streptomycetaceae > Streptomyces > Streptomyces sp. CA189. The sequence goes on from NZ_JBWJVM010000057.1 coordinate 27,623, forward strand.
GCACAGCGCCCAGGGCTTCAACTTCGTCCTCCCCCACACGTAGGCCGCGGGCCTCCGGGGCAGTCGGTCATCACACGAGGTTGAAGCCGCGGGACTTGTCGTAGACGTCCACCTCGATGACGACCACGAAGAAGCGCGTCACCACGTAGTTGACCATGACGCCGCCCTCCCACGCCTCGCGCGTCACCTCGTCGTCCTTGAAGGGCTGGAAGCTGCCGGCGCCTTCGGGATCGGCCGCGATCCTGGCGACGAGACGCAGGAAGTCCGTCCGGTCGTCCGACGGCATGTAGTCGCGGAACCGGGCCACCTGTTCGGTGAATTGCACGCGCTTCTTCGTCGAGTTCGTCGAGTTCATCGGGACGGGATCCTAAGGACGCCGCGATGGTTCCCGCCGGGAATTTCGGCAGGGACCGTCGCGGGCGCGGTGGATCGATCAGAAGTGCGGGTCGAGCAGCGAGCCGAAGGTGTACGTGTCCGCCGGCCAGTGGTACTCGATCGGGTCGTTGAGGTAAGCGGTCGCCGAACCGGACTTGGACAGGCTGGACGTCTGCTTGTAGTGGCGGTAATAGGGGACGATGCAGTCCTTCCACGTGTAGGTGCCCGCGGCCAGGTAGATGTCGCGGCTCGGCACACGGTTGCCTTGGAAGATCTGGGTCCACGTGTAGGTACCGCTGGCCAGATACAGGCTCCTGGTGGTGCACGCGTCTGCGTTCCCCGCGTTCGGGTTGCCGTCCAGCCACACGCTCCGCGTGTTGTACGCCGTGTCCGCCGCGCTCGCGGGCGCCCCTGCCAGTGCGACGACCGCCGTCGCCACGGCCGCCACGGCCGCGGCCTTGCCGAACATTCCAGACATGTGGTGTCTCCCCTTGGTGAAGTGATACCCATCGGCACGCACACCACGAGTAGCCGTCGGTCGCCCTGCTCGGGGCGGGCGACCGGCCTCCCCCACTCATGCCGTGGCGCTGTCTCCAGCGGAGAATTTAGGCTCGGGCAGCGCGCGGTGGTGTGCTTGGCGTGCCAGGTTCCCGTGCTCTGCATGCCGTGGGGCGGCCTGCCGTGGGGCGGCCTCAGAGAGCGCACGGTGTTCGGTGGGGCTGACCCCGTAGGCTTCGCGAAAGGCCCGGCTGAACCCGGTGGCGCTGGAGAAACCCCAGCGAGCCGCGATCGCCTGAACGGGCTGACCGCTCGTTCTCCCGCGGGCGAGGTCGGTGTGGGCGCGCTCCAGGCGGCTTCGACGGATGTGTGCCGCGAGGGTCAGGGGCTGGTCGCCGAACAGGCGGTGGAGACCCCGCAGGGACATGTTGTGCCGATCGGCGATCACCTCAGGGGTCAGGCCCGGGTCGCCGAGATTGCTCTCGATGAACCGGTAGATCCGCTGCAGCGTCTCCTGCGCACGGGCCTCGGCGGGTGCCTCACCGGGGTCACCGAGCTGCCGCGCGAGAAACGCGGTGGCCAAAGTCGAGGGTGACGGCCCCCATCCCGTGCAGCTCATCCGTGCTGCATTGCCGGCCCCGTGTGAGCAGCATCCTCAGGAAGTCGGCGAAGACCGCCCCCGACCCCCGGTCCGCGGCCAGACTCTGTGCGAGGAGGCCGTCCACCCGGTCCGAGCTCAGCGCCAGGGCCTGACGGGGAATCTGCACGACGACCGCCTCGCCCTGGCCGCCCATGCTCTCCCCCTCGCTCGGTCGTGAGGTGTCGGTGAGCACGAGTCCCCCCGCGACCACTGCTTCGTTGCCCCGCTGGGAGATCCTGAAAGCGCCTTGCGTGATGAGCGCCAGCTGCACGTGCTCGGGATCGCCACGACGGACGTGGGTCGGGGTGCGGCGCGAGAGCACCGGCGAGCAGGCCAAGCCGGTCAGCCGCACCACGCCGAGATCCAGGTCCGTGATGCTCGCCCGGAAGCCGGCCGCATGGGGGGTGCTGATCGTGACGGGCATCAGCTCACTGGACACCGTCTCGCAGAACCAGTCGAACCCGTCCCCGCCCGCCCCGACGGCATCCGACACAGCCGGTAACCCCATGTGGTCCCCCCACCTCGATGTGACCCTGACACTGACGACCTCGTTGCCCGGATGTCGCGACGACGTTCTACCCCCCGTAGAACAGCTCGTCCACCACGCCCCGCGCGCGCCGGGTGATGCGGCGGTAGTCCTCCAGCATGTCGCCGACCGTGCCCTCCGCGTAGCCGAGGTAGCGGCCGACCGCCGCCAGTTCACGGGCGTCCGAGGGGAAGGTGTCGCCCGCGCGGCCGCGGACCAGCATCACGGCGTTGCGCACCCGGGTGGCCAGTACCCAGGCCTCGTCCAGGATCTGCGCCTCCTCGGTCGGGATCAGGCCGGCCGCGTGGGCGGCGGCCAGGGCCTCGCGGGTGCGGGTGGTGCGCAGGCCCGGTTCCGCCCAGGCGTGCCGCATCTGGATCAGCTGGACGGTCCACTCGACGTCGCTGAGGCCGCCGCGGCCGAGTTTGGTGTGCAGGGTGGGGTCGGCGCCCCTGGGCAGGCGTTCGGTTTCCATCCGGGCCTTCAGGCGCCGGATCTCGCGGACGGCGTCCTCCCCGAGGCCTTCCACCGGGTAGCGCAGCGGGTCGATCAGGTCGATGAAGCGCTGACCGAGTTCGAGGTCGCCGGCCACGGGTTCGGCGCGCAGCAGGGCCTGGGATTCCCAGGTCAGGGACCAGCGGCGGTAGTAGGCGGCGTAGGAGGGCAGGGTGCGGACCAGGGGTCCGGAGCGGCCTTCGGGGCGCAGGTCCGCGTCGATGAGCAGCGGCGGGTCCGTGGTGGGGAGCTGGAGGAGCCTGCGCATCTCGGCGATGACGTTCTGGGCGGCCTTGGCGGCCACCTGTTCGTCGACGCCCTCGCGCGGCTCGTGGACGAAGAGGACGTCGGCGTCGGAGCCGTAGCCGAGCTCGTGGCCGCCGAAGCGGCCCACGCCGATGATCGCGAAGTGGGTGGGCAGGGTGTCGCCCCAGTGGGCCTGGACGGCGGCGCGCAGGGCTCCGGCGACGGTGGCGGCGGTGAGTTCGGAGACGGCGCGGCCGACCCGGTCGACCAGGGCCCCGTGGTCCTCCTCGGCCGGGCTGTCCTCCGTGCCGTAGGAGCCGATGATGTCGGCGGCGGTGGTGCGGAACAGCTCGCGGCGGCGGACTCCGCGGGCGGCGGCGACGGCGGCTTCCGGGTTCTCGGCGCGGCCGACGGCGGCGAGCACCTCCTGTTCCAGGGCCTCGTGGGTACGGGGAACCAGGCCTTCGGGGTCGCCCAGCAGGGCCACCGCCTCGGGGGCGCGCAGGAGGAGGTCGGGGGCGAGGCGTCCGGCGGAGAGCACCCGGGCGAGGTTCTCCGCGGCGGCGCCCTCGTCGCGCAGGAGGCGCAGGTACCAGGGGGTCCGGCCGAGGGCGTCGGAGACCTTGCGGAAGTTCAGCAGGCCCGCGTCCGGGTCGGCGGAGTCGGCGAACCAGCCGAGGAGCACGGGCAGCAGGGTGCGCTGGATGGCGGCGGCGCGGGTGACTCCGGAGGCGAGGGCCTCGAGGTGGCGCAGGGCGGCGGCCGGGTCGGCGTACCCGAGGGCTTCGAGGCGCTGGCCGGCGGCGCGCGGGGAGAGCCGGGTCTCACCGGGGGCGAGCTGGGCCACGGCGTCGAGGAGCGGCCGGTAGAAGATCTTCTCGTGCAGGCGTCGGACGACTGAGGCGTGCCGGCGCCAGGCCTTGTTGAGTTCGGCGACGGGTTCGGTGCGCAGGCCCAGCGAGCGGCCCAGGCGCCGCAGGTCCGCCTCGTCCTCGGGGACGAGGTGGGTGCGGCGCAGCCGGTAGAGCTGGATGCGGTGCTCCATGGCCCGCAGGAAGCGGTACGCGTCGTGCAGTTGGGCGGCGTCGGCGCGCCCGACGTAGCCGCCGGCGGCGAGGGCCTGGAGCGCGTCGAGGGTGGTGCCGGAGCGCAGGGTGGCGTCCGAGCGGCCGTGCACGAGCTGGAGGAGCTGGACGGCGAACTCGACGTCGCGCAAGCCCCCGGGGCCGAGCTTCAGCTCGCGCTCGACCTGGGCGGCGGGGATGTTGTCGACGACCCGGCGGCGCATCTTCTGGACGTCGGGGACGAAGTTCTCGCGCTCGGCGGCCTGCCATACGAGGGGAGTTATGGCGGCGATGTACTCGGCGCCGAGCGCCTCGTCGCCCGCGACGGCGCGGGCCTTGAGCAGGGCCTGGAACTCCCAGGTCTTGGCCCAGCGCTGGTAGTAGGCGAGGTGGGAGGCGAGGGTGCGGACGAGCGGACCGTTTCTGCCCTCGGGTCGGAGGTTGGCGTCGACGGGCCAGATGGTGCCCTCGACGGTGGTCTCGGAGCAGATCCGCATGAGGTGGGAGGCGAGTCGGGCGGCGGCCTGGACGGCCTTGCCCTCGTCCGCTCCGGGGGCCGCGTCGCCGACGAAGATGACGTCCACGTCGGAGACGTAGTTCAGCTCGTTGCCGCCGCACTTGCCCATGGCGATGACGGCGAGCCGGCAGACGGCCGCGTCCTCGGGGGCGGCGGCCGTCGCGATGCGCAGGGCCGCGCGGAGCGTGGCGGTGGCCAGGTCGGCGAGCTCGGCGGCGGTCTGGGCTACGTCTATGGTCCCGCAGACGTCGCGGGCGGCGATGGAGAGCAGGCAGCGGCGGTAGTCGACGCGCAGGGTGACGGGGTCGGCCGCGCCGGCCAGTCCGTTCTCGAACTCGGGCAGCCCGGGGTGCAGATCGGCCGCCTCGTAGGTGACGAGGGCCTGCCAGTCCCGCGGGTGGCGGGCCAGGTGGTCGCCGAGGGCCTCGGAGGCGCCGAGTACGCCGAGGAGGCGGTCGCGCAGGGGTTTGGCGCTGACGAGGGTATCGAGGAGGACGGGCAGTTCCTCGGGGGCCTGCGCCTCGGCGATCCGGACCAGCCCGAGGAGCGCGAGGTCGGGATCGGCGGTGGCCCCGAGGGCGTCGAGGAGCACCGGATCGGCGCGTACGGCGGCCAGCGCGTCGGTGTCGAGCAGCCGGGCGGCGGCCGAGGGGTCGGTGAACCCGCTGCGCAGCAGCCGACTGAAGGTACTGCTCCTGCGTCCCGGGACTGTCATCCCGCCGCCTCCCGCGTACGTCGGCCTGCCCTTGCCGCTGCCCTGGCCGGGCGGTTGCGCGGGGTGCCGCCTTCGGCGGGTGTCGCCGTCGGCAGGATCCGTGCTTCCGCCCGGGGAGAGCCTAGCCGGAGCAGGCGTTCGACTCACCGCGCACAGGATGGGATGGATTGTCCGATTAAGCCCGCGCGGGTTCCCCCGTAGGCCTCGGGCGCGGGACGTCAAGGCCGTCGGGTTCTGCGCGGCGGCCGCCGCCGAACGGCTCGCCCTGGCCGCCCGGTCGAGGTCGGCGAGAGGTCGACGGGAGGTCGACGGGAGGTCGACGGGAGGTCGACGGGAACCGGTCAACGCCCCCGCGGGGGCGTTTCTCGTGGGCGCGCGCAGGCGTCCGGCAGCGGCCGCGTGCCGTGACCGCGGACACGTACGAAGCGCCCACACGATCCGTTCCCGGGCGGCTATTTCCACGAATCGGAAGTCATCGGCGAACCGGGTGAACCAAGTCGCCCGGAATGAACTCTCAATGACAGACCGACAGCTTCACGCGGTTCTTCCTGCCGGAACGACCCAAGGCGTAGCCGATGCCCGTATCCCGCCGACGTTTCCTCCTCGCGACCGTGGTCCCGATGCTGACCATCGGGGTCACCGGCGCGCTCGCCGTTGCCTCCGGCCAGCAGACCGCGGCCGAGGCCGTCCCGGGAACCGATGCATCGGCCGTCCTCCCGGCGAGCGCCACCGCCGGTTCGGTCGTCCAGATCGTCGCCCACCCGGACGACGACCTGTTCTTCATGAACCCGGACGTCAGCCGCTCCCTAGCGGCCGGCACCCCGCTCACCACCCTGTACCTCACCTCGGGCGAGGCCGACGGCCGCAACCAGGCCAACGGCCGTGCGGCCAAGGACCCCGAGCAGCCCCACGACCGCGGCCACTACGCGGAAGCCCGCCAGAACGGCATACGCTCCGCCTACGCGCACATGGCCACCGGCGACCGCACCAGCCCGTGGCGCCGTACGGTCATACCCACCGCGGGCGGCGGCGACGCCGAGCTCGACGTCCTCGTGGCGAAGCCCCACATCAACCTGGTCTGGCTGCAGCTGCGCGAGGCCCGTGCCCCCGTCGCCGACAACCCGGACAGCCTGCGCGGCCTGTGGAACGGTCGGATACCGGCGCTCGCCCCGCAGCTCGCCGCCGGCACTCCGGTCGCGCAGCCGCCCACGTACACCAAGGACCAGGTGATAGCGGCGATATCGGGGGTCCTGGAGCGGTACAAGCCGACGACGATACGGATGCAGGACCCGACGCCGGGCCGGTACCTCGACTCCGGCAGGCTCACCGACCATCAGGACCACATGTACGCGGCCCGGTTCGCGCAGGCCGGCGCCGCTTCGTACGCCGCGCGGGTCCCGGTCGGCCAGCGGCCGCACTTCACGGTCCAGAACTACTTGGGCTACCTCAACGGCGCCCTGCCGCACACGCTGGACCCGCAGACGGCCGAGAAGAAGATCGGCTATCTGAAGACGTACGGCTGGCACGACAAGCAGAACTACTGCGGCTCGCCCTCCGGCTGCGGCGACCGCAAGGTGGCGGGCAGCCCGAGCGGCGGCAACTGGGCCTATTCACTGCGCTACGTGCGCGGCGACCACTCCTCCTGGCTGGCGCAGGGCACGACCGGCCGGCTGTACGCCTTCGCCGTCCTCGACGGCCAGATGGCCGTCTGGAACCGCGGGGCGGGGACCGGCCCCGGCGCCGCCTGGCAGGGCCCGGTACTGCTGCCGGGGACCGGCATCGACCCGGGCGCGACCACCGCCCGCCTCCCCGACGGGAGGGTCGCCGTCCTCGCCACCCGCACCGTCTTCGGCGACCGGCCGGAGGACTACCGGCGCGAGATCGTCTACGCCGCCCAGTCCGTGCCCGGCGGTCCGTTCGGGGCGTGGGTCCCGCTCGGCACCCCGGAGCCCGGCGACGAGCCCGGCACCTCCTCGATCAGCGCGCCCTCGGCCGTCTCCGACCCGGACGGGCGGCTGACCGTGTACGTCCGCGACTCCCGGCGCGCCCTGCTCGCCCGTACCCAGGAACCCTCGGGCGCCTTCGGCGGCTGGCAGCACCTGGGGGGCGCCGACCTCCAGTCCGACCCGGTGGCGGCCACCGACTCCGCCGGGCGCCGCCACGTCTACGCCGCCACCACCCAGTCCGTGGCGGTCTGGATCCAGCCCGCCCCGGGCGCACCACTGGCCGGCCCCTTCCCGACCGGGCTCCCGGCCACCACCGTCCCGCTCACCGCGGTCCCGGAGGCGGCGGGCGTCCGCCTCTACTTCCGGCGCCCGGACTCGGGGGTCGTACGCACCGCCCTGGTCACGGCGGCGGCCGGCGCCGCGAAGCCGGCGGTCTCCAGCGTCACGGAGGCCGGCGGCCGGGCGGGCTACGGCGCGGTGGGCGTGGCGGGCCGCCTCATAGCGGGCCGCGCCGACTCGGGCACCGTCAGCACGACGGGCCTCGGCGGCCCGCCGGCGTGGAACGAGTCCCACATGCTCTACGCGGGCGCCCCGGCAGGCATCCAGGAACCGGGCGGCACCTTGACGGCGGTGGTCCTGGGCCTGGACGCGGAGCTCCACGTAGCCACCTCCCTCCCCACCCCGACCCGCACCACATGGCACCGCGCGGTGCCGCCGGCGTAGGCCCTGCGCGGGGGACGGCAGGTCACACGTTGACACGGGTCCTCGTGTCCAGGACGAACCCCGCCGCGTACAGCTCGCTCAGACCATCGAGCTCCAACCCGCACGCCGTGCAGTCGAACTGTCCGGGGACCGAGTCGATCTCGTCGTCGGTCTCGCACACGATGACGTCACCGCGCAGGACCCCGGTGTCCGTGGTGCATGCCGGGCACCACACTCCGAGCTCAGCCATCGGCGGTTCCTCAGCCACCCACGGGCGGATCGCCACAACGCCCCCTGCCCGCTGGGCCGCGGGGCGCATCTTGACGGCGTATGCGATCTTGGCCGACACGATCCTCACCGTCACCTCCTCTTCCCGCTCGAACTCCTCAAGCTGCTTGTCCAGCCAGCCGGCGCGCCGCTCGTGGTCGGCGGCCATCTGGGCTTCGACGACACCAAGGCGTACCTGGGTCAGATCACCCCGGGCGGCTTCGTACTCGCCCCAGAAGTCGGCGGTCGAGACGGAGAGCTCGGCCACCAGCGCGTCGATGAGCCGTACGCTCCGCTCCAGCAGCGGCTGGGCGGTGTCCACGTTGGCGAAAGCCCAGTGCGCCGCCGCGTTCCTCGCGTGGAGCAGATCCACGAATTCCTGAACGTCGATCGGGAGCCGGATGTAGGAACTGACGCGCTTGAACGCCTCACGGGCCTCCACGGTCTTGGCGAACTCCTCCGCCGGCGTGTCCGGAGTGGTGGTTCCCGTGGCGTGCTGCAGTCCGACGAAGCCGTCCACTGCCAGAGCGGGATTCAGCTGAACCAGAACCGCCTTCAACAGGTGCTCGCAGGCAATGCCGACCGACAACGGTCCGGGCACTCCGAGACGACCCCGGGCCGACGGTCATCGACCGTCGGCCCGGGGTGTAAGAAAATTCTGACGGTGCTGCTGACCTGGGGTTACAGGACCGGCATCATCTTGCGGAGTTCGAAGGCCGTGACCTCCGAGCGGTACTCCTCCCACTCCTGCTTCTTGTTGCGGAGGAAGAAGTCGAAGACGTGTTCGCCGAGGGTTTCGGCGACCAGTTCGCTGCGTTCCATCAGGGCGATGGCCTCGCCGAGGTTCTGCGGGAGGGGTTCGATGCCCATCGCGCGGCGTTCCGCGTCGGAGAGGGCCCAGACGTCGTCGTCGGCGCCGGCCGGGAGTTCGTAGCCCTCCTCGATGCCCTTGAGGCCCGCGGCCAGGAGGACGGCGTACGTGAGGTAGGGGTTGGCGCCCGAGTCGATCGAGCGGACCTCCACGCGGGAGGAGCCCGTCTTGCCCGGCTTGTACATCGGGACGCGGATCAGGGCCGAGCGGTTGTTGTGGCCCCAGCAGATGTACGAGGGGGCCTCGCCGCCGGAGCCGGCGGTGCGGGAGGAGCCGCCCCAGATGCGCTTGTAGGAGTTGACCCACTGGTTGGTGACCGCCGCCGTTTCGGCCGCGTGCTTCAGGAGGCCCGCGATGAAGGAGCGGCCGACCTTCGAGAGCTGGTACTCGGCGCCCGACTCGTAGAAGGCGTTGCGGTCGCCCTCGAAGAGGGAGAGGTGGGTGTGCATGCCCGAACCGGGGTACTCCGAGAAGGGCTTCGGCATGAAGGTGGCCTGGACGCCCTGCTCCAGGGCGACCTGCTTCATGACCAGGCGGAAGGTCATGATGTTGTCGGCCGTCGAGAGGGCGTCGGCGTAGCGCAGGTCGATCTCCTGCTGGCCGGGGGCGCCCTCGTGGTGGCTGAACTCGACCGAGATGCCCATGGATTCGAGCATCGTGATCGCCTGGCGGCGGAAGTCCATGCCGACGTTCTGCGGGGTGTGGTCGAAATAGCCCGAGTTGTCGGCCGGGGTGGGCCGGGTGCCGTCCAGCGGCCTGTCCTTCAGCAGGAAGAACTCGATCTCCGGGTGGGTGTAGAAGGTGAAGCCCAGGTCGGAGGTCTTGTTCAGGATGCGCTTGAGGACGTACCGCGGGTCCGCGTAGGAGGGCGAGCCGTCCGGCATCAGGATGTCGCAGAACATCCGAGCCGTTCCGGGGGCCTCCGCGCGCCACGGCAGTATCTGGAAGGTGCTCGGGTCCGGCTTGGCGATCATGTCGGACTCGTAGACCCGGGCGAACCCCTCGATCGCCGAGCCGTCGAATCCGATGCCCTCGTCAAAGGCCTGTTCCAGCTCCGCCGGCGCGACCGCTACGGACTTCAGGAAGCCCAGTACGTCGGTGAACCACAGGCGCACGAAGCGGATGTCGCGCTCCTCGAGCGTCCGGAGGACGAATTCCTGCTGCTTGTCCATGGCTTCATCCTCGCAGTTCAGGCGGCCTGAGCACCACCGCCGCGGGGGCGTGGGCACAGTCGGGCCGGCCCAGTATCGCCAGCGGTGGTTTCCGCCAGATTACGCACCCCGGAAAGCCGGTGGCACCCCCGCACTGACCTTGGGTCGGTCATGAGCATTACCATCGGCGCCCATGGGGGGCCATGCGCGGGACGAGCAGGGACGTCGGAGACGTCCGCTGCTCCGGCATGCCGTCCTCCTGATGGCCTTCGGGGTGTTGGCCGGCGCGGCGTTCCTGTGCCGGACGGCCGGGGCCGGGCAGCCGGCCGCCGCGGGGACGGTCGCCCGGGCCGGGCACACCGCCCACGCTCCCGGCCTGCAGCGCTTCGTCTGCGCGGCGCCGCACGACCGGCCCGGCTGCTCCCCGCTCTCGCACGTCCTCCCCGGACTGCTGCCCCCGGCGCCGCCCGCGGCCCTGGCGGCCGGCGGGACGCCCGTGCCCGCCGTGGGCCCCGCGCCCGCGGCGTGGATCCGGCCCCCCTCGGCGCTCGCGCGCGGCCCCGACCTGTACGCCCTCCAGGTGCTGCGGACCTGACAGGTCCCGGTCCGGCGGCGCTCAGGCAGCGCGTTCTCCACTCCACCCCCCTCAGCAAGAAGGATTCAGGGCCATGGCCAGCAGGAAGTCCGAAACCAACAACTCCCGCCAGACGCGGATAGCCGAGATGCGCCGCGCCGACCAGGCGCGCGACCGGCGCAACAAGGCCATCGCGATCACCACGTCGGCCGCCATCGTCACCGCGCTCATCGGCTTCGGCGCATGGGTGATGATCGCCCAGCAGAACAAGAAGGAAGCCGAGGAGGCCGCCGCCAAGGCGCCGGTCGCCGGCGAGCAGACCTGGGACGCCAAGAAGCTCGGCCGCAATCACGTCGAGACCCCGGTGAAGTACGAGATGAACCCGCCGGTCGGCGGGGACCACCACCCGCGCTGGATGAACTGCAACGGCGACGTCTACACGAACCCGATCCCCGAGACCAACGCCGTCCACTCGCTGGAGCACGGCGCCGTGTGGGTGACGTACAACGACAAGGCCGACAAGGCCGACGTCGAGAAGCTCGCCGCCAAGGTGGCCAAGACCCCGTACACGCTGATGAGCCCCGCCAAGGAGCAGTCCGGCGCGATCATGCTCAGCGCGTGGGGCAAGCAGCTGACCGTGGACAAGGCGGACGACGCCCGGGTGGCGGCCTTCCTCACCAAGTACGTGCAGGGCGCGCAGACCCCCGAGCCGGGCGCCGCGTGCACGAGCGGGCTGGCCGACAAGTGACCCGTACGTCCGGTCGCGGCTCCGTGACCCGTACGTACTGGGCCGCGGGCTCGGCCGTCGGCCTGGCGCTGCTCTTCGCGGTGGGGGCCACGGTCGCCACCGCGGGGGGAGCCGATTCCGCGCCCGCGTCCTCCCGTACGCCGGGGCTCTACTCCGCCGACGCGGGCTTCGCCCGGGACATGGCCGTGCACCACCAGCAGGCGGTGGAGATGTCCTTCATCGTGCGCGACCGCACGAAGGACGAGGCGGTACGGAGCCTCGCCTACGACATCGCCAACACCCAGGCCAACCAGCGCGGCATGCTCCACGGCTGGCTGGACATGTGGGGACTGCCGAAGACCGTGGCCGACGAGCCGCCCATGTCCTGGATGGGGGCCGAGGGCGGCACGCACGGCACGGCGGGCCACGGCATGGGCGGGGCCGTCACCAAGCCCGGCGCGCTGATGCCCGGCATGGCCACCAAGGAGGACCTGGCACAGCTCGGCTCCGCCGAGGGCAGGGACGCCGAGGTGCTCTACCTGCGGCTGATGACCGACCACCACAAGGGCGGCGTCGCGATGGCCCAGGGGTGTGCCGACCAGTGCGGCAACCCGGCCGAGCAGGCCCTGGCCCAGGGCATGGTGGACGCCCAGCAGGCGGAGCTCCAGCTGATGGCCGACATGCTGAAGCAGCGCGGGGCGGAGCCGCCGGCCGCGGGGTGACCCGTTGTCCACGTGCGGCGCCGTTGCCTGGGGGCTCCGCCCCCGGACCCCGCGCCTCAAACGCCGGCGGGGCTGGATTTTCCAGCCCCGCCGGCGTTCGCGTGCGGGTCGGTGCCGGCCAATTCCAGCCTCGCCGGCGTTTGAGGCACGGGGTCCGGGGGCGCAGCCCCGGGAACGGAGGAAGGGTGGGTAGGGGACAGACCCCTGCAGGGCCCCGCACCGCGTAGCCGCACCCCCGGATTCACCCGTACGGCCCACGCTCACCCGTCTGGAGTCGCGGGGGCCGAACGGGCGACCGAAGATGAGGACGCCGAGGCCGGCGCACCCGCGCCCGGCCGCTACGGCGTGCTCAGGAGGTTTACTCGATGACCACCGCCGGAGAGATCATGCACCCCGGGGCCCAGTGGATCCCCGCCACCGAGACCCTGGACCGGGCCGCTCAGCTGATGAGCCGGCTCAACGTGGGTGCGCTGCCCATCAGCGACGAGAACGAACGGCTCTGCGGGATCCTGACCGACCGCGACATCGTCATCGGCTGTGTGGCCAAGGGGCACGACCCGTCGAAGACCACGGCCGGCGACATGGCCCAGGGCACCCCGCGCTGGATCGACGCGGGCGCGGACGTCTCCGAGGTGCTGGAGGAGATGCAGAGCCACCAGATCCGCCGGCTCCCCGTCATCGACAACAAGCGGCTCGTCGGGATGATCAGCGAGGCCGACCTGGCCAAGCACCTGTCGGAGCAGCAGATAGCCGGCTGGGCCGAGAAGGTCTACGCCCGCAGCTAGACCGGCTCCGATCACCCCGCGTACAGGACCGCCCGCGCCACTTGGTGCGGGCGGTCCAGCATGACCAGGTGCCCGGCCGGTTCCGCGACCACGAAGCGGGCGCCCAGCGCGTCGGCCAGCGCCGCCTGGCGGCCCAGCCAGCGCAGGTCCGGGCGGCGCGCCCCGGGGTCGTGGCCGGCCAGCACGGTGGCGGGCGCGGTCAACGGCAGCTCCGCGCGCAGCGCCAGCACCTCGGCGGCCGTGTCGGGGTAGCGGGAGTTCTCCAGCAGGGCTCCGCGCCAGACCCGGCCGGTCCGGTAGCAGCGCCATACGAGGTCCCGCGCGGCCGGGTCCGCACCGCCCGCGCGGGACGCCCGTACGGCGGTCCGCCGGGCCCAGGGGCCCAGCGCGGCCGGCAGCCCGGCGGCGGTCACGGCCCGCCCGAGCACCCGGGCGGCGCCGGTGCGCACCCCGGCGGGCAGGACCGTACGGGGCCGCTCCTCCACGCTGCTGTCGACCAGCACCAGGGCTGCGGTGCGCCCGGGGTACAGCCGGGCGAAGGCCTCGGCGTGGAAGCCGGCGATGGAGTGCCCTGCCACGGTGACGCGCTCGGCGCCCAGGCCCAGCGCGTCCAGCAGCCCGGCGATCCGGTGCGCCTCCCCGGCGGCGCACGGCGGACGCACGGCGGGGGCGCTGAGTCCGTGCCCGGGGCGGTCGAAGCGGATGACGGTACGGCCGGCGGCGACGAGCAGCTCGGCCACCGGGTCCCAGTCGAACCAGGCCATGGCGAGCCCGGCGCTGAGGACGACTGGAGGGCCGGAGCCCTCCACGAGGACGTGCAGGGGCACCCCGTCAGCGGCGGGGCCGGATGAGGGGCGTACGAACCTCCCGGGGGCCGCCCCGGATCCGGATCCGCTCACGTACGGCGCTCCCGGTGGACGGAGTACGCGAGCAGGCCCAGCCAGACGGCCACGAACAGCACCTGGAGCCGCTGCCCGGCGCCGAGCGCCCAGGTGCCGTGCCCGGCGGTGAACAGGGCGATGGAGACCAGGGTCCAGGCCGTGGCGAGCAGTTCGAGTACGACGAGCGCGGGCCCGAAGCGCGCGAGCGGGGCGAGGCGGCCGTAGCGGCGGGCGGCCAGCGTGAGGGCCACGATCCCGACGAGCGCCCCCGTCATGGCGAGACTGCTGCTGACGGCGTGCGCCTGGTGGGTGGCGGGGACCAGCCCGGCGGTCTCCCGCGCCGCGCATTCGGGGTCCACGGTCGGCGTGCAGCTCAGCGGCAGCCAGGCGTCCGCCGCGGTGGAGGCGCCGAAGACGGTGATCCCGGACCAGCCGGCGACGGACCAGAGGCGCCTCGGTTCGACGCGTCTCGCGAGGCGGACCAGGGCGAGGAGGCCGCCGAGGAAGACCAGGAGGCCGGCGGTGAAGTCGGTGGCCCGGAACAGACCGCCGAGCGGCTGGTCCTGGGCCGCGAGCTCGCTGACGTACGTCTCGATGGGGTTGAGGCCCGTGGAGAGGACCACTTCGAGGACCCACGCGGTGTAGGCGGCGGCGCCGAGCCCCATGAGGAGGGCGACGGAGCGGGCAGCGGTCCCGGCCGTGGGGGCGGGACCCGTCGCGGCGGAGGGGGTGTTCACGGATCTCCAGGATCTCCGGGAGTTCACGGGCTTCAAGTGCTTGAGCGGGTCCCCGGGGTCCCGGGGATTCACAGGATTCAGCGGCGCGCCATTTATGGACATAGTGTGACTAATCCTAAACGCGGCCGGGCTCGGTCCTGCGATCGGATACCCACCCCGGGTAGGGTTCCGGGCATCGCGGGCATCGCGGGCATCGCGGGGCATGCGCACGCCGGGCCGTCCGACGCGACCCCACGCCATGGAGGACGTGCCGTCGGCCCGTTTCGTTCCCCGGGCCGCCCTACGCCGTCCGGGTCGCCGCACGGCGGCCGCCCGCCAGGACGCGCCGTACCGCGCCGCTCGGGGGCGCGGTACGCGCGCCGGGGCCGGCCCCGGGGTGCCGCAGGGGTGCCGCCGGGGCCCTGGGGTGCCGCAGGGGGGCCTAAATGCCCGACGGGCCCGCCGAATTCCATGACAGGCTGGTGATCGTCACGCGCCGATTGCGACCTGAAGGACTTCCCGCCGGTATGAGCACCCCGCCGAACCCGCCCAGCACCCCGTCCGGCCCGCAGGCGGAGCCCGCGGACACCCCCGCACCCGAGGCGGCTCCCATACCGGCACCCGCGCAGCCCCTGTCCCTCGACAAGCCCCCCGCCCTGACGCCGCCCCAGCCCCTGACACCGGTCCCGGCCCTGACCGACACCCCGGCAGAGGCCCTGGCGGAGGCCCCGGCGCCGCCCTCGGACGCGGTTCCGGCGGCCGTCCCGGCCGAGCCGGCGGACGCGGTTCCGGCGGGCGTCGGAGCCGGCATACCGGCAGCGGCCCCGGCCGGGCAGCCCGCGGAGGCGGCCCCCGCCCCCGGTTCCTTCGCTCCGGTCACCCCCGCCCCGGCGGCCGCCACCGCTCCCCCGGCGCCCGCGTGGGGAGCCCCGTACGGCGCCCCCGGCGCACCCGTCCCCGGCGACCCCTGGGCCACGCCCGCGGGCGGTTACGCCGGCGGCTATCCCGGCGGCCCGCAGGCGCCCGGCTTCCCGCCGCCGCCCGCCGCCGCGAACGGCCTGGCCCTCGCCGCCCTGCTCCTCGGGCTGTTCGGCATCTTCGTCGGCCTGGTCCCCTTCTTCTTCTGGGCCGGCGCCATCCTCGCCCTCATCGGCGTCGGCGTCGGCATCGCGGCCGTACTCAAGTCCCGCCGCGGCGCCCCCCGCGCCACCATGGCCGCGGTCGGCACCGCCCTCAGCCTCCTCGGCCTCGGCGCCTCCGTCGGCGGCTGGTTCATCACCACGAACGTCGTCGACAGGATCGACAAGAACATCGCCGACAACCGCTCGCGTGACAGCCACGACTACGAGTACAACTACGACTCGCCCACCCCGAGCTTCCCGGCTACCCCGACCCCAACCCCGAAGCCCTCACCCTCCGACGTCCCCGGCATGACCTCAGCCCTGGGCTGGGGCAAGACCTTCGCCTACGAGGACGGCGTCCAGGTCACCGTGGACAGCCCAGTGCGGTTCAAGCCCTCCTCGACGGCCGCCCCGGCCGAGGCGCGGGGTGCCGACGCGGTGAAGCTGACGGTGAAGATCGTCAACACCACGGGCGCCGCGATCGACGTCACCCTGGCCATGCCGCACGCCCGCGACGCCCAGGGCACCGAGGCCTCGATGGTCTTCGACCGCAACGTGCCGAAGATGTTCAAGGGGTCGGTCATGCCGGGCGAGTCGATGACCGGCGTCTACGCCTTCGTCGTCCCCAAGGGCATCGAGAACCTCCACTTCGAGATCGCCCCCGGCATCGAGTACGACGACGCCATCTGGAGCGGCCCGATCGGCTGAACCGGCGACTCCCAGGACATCGCGTCAGAAAGACGATTAGACTGGCCGCGTGCCTCAACTACGCCTCGCTCTGAATCAGATCGACTCGCAGGTCGGCAACATCGCCGCCAACGCCGACTCGGTCGTCCACTGGACCCGGCACTCCGCCGAACAGGGCGCCCACCTGGTGGCGTTTCCGGAGATGGTGCTGACCGGGTACCCCGTCGAGGACCTCGCCCTGCGCGGCTCCTTCGTCGAGGCCTCCCGTACGGCGCTGCTCGAACTCGCGCGGCGGCTGGCGGCCGAGGGCTTCGGGGACCTCCCCGTCGTCGTCGGCTACCTCGATCGCACGGAGAAGGCCGCGCCCCGGCTCGGCCGCCCGGCGGGGTCCCCCGAGAACGCGGCCGCCGTGCTGTACGGCGGGCAGGTCGTCCTGCGCTTCGCCAAGCACCACCTCCCCAACTACGGTGTCTTCGACGAGTTCCGGTACTTCGTGCCGGGCGACACCCAGCCGGTGATCCGGGTGCGGGGCGTGGACGTGGCCCTGGCCATCTGCGAGGACCTCTGGCAGGAGGGCGGGCGCGTCCCGGCCACCCGCTCCGCCGGGGCCGGGCTGCTGATCTCGATCAACGCCTCCCCGTACGAGCGCAACAAGGACGACCTCCGCCTGGAACTGGTGCGCAAACGCGCCCAGGAGGCCGGCTGCACCCTCGCCTACCTGGCGATGATCGGCGGTCAGGACGAGCTGGTCTTCGACGGGGACTCGATCGTCGTCGACTCCGCCGGCGAGGTCATCGCGCGCGCCCCGCAGTTCTCCGAGGGCTGCGTGCTGGTCGACCTGGACCTGCCGGCCGCCTCGGCCGCCCCCGTCGAGGGCACCGTCGACGACGGCCTGCGCATCGACCGCGTGATCCTCACCGAGGAGCCGGTGGAGCCCTACGAGCCCGTCGTGACGGGCGGGTACGCCGACCGGCTGGACGACGACGAGGAGATCTACGACGCGCTGGTCGTGGGTCTGCGCGCGTACGTACGGAAGAACGGGTTCCGGTCGGTCCTGATCGGCCTCTCCGGCGGCATCGACTCCGCGCTCGTCGCCGCGATCGCCTGCGACGCGATCGGCGCGCAGAACGTGTACGGCGTCTCGATGCCGTCCAAGTACTCCTCGGAGCACTCCCGGGGCGACGCGGCCGAGCTGGCGAAACGGACCGGCCTGAACTTCCGGACCGTGCCGATCGAGCCGATGTTCGACGCGTACATGAGCGCGCTGGGCCTGACCGGGCTCGCCGAGGAGAACCTCCAGTCCCGGCTGCGCGGCACCCTGCTGATGGCGCTCTCCAACCAGGAGGGCCACATCGTGCTGGCCCCGGGCAACAAGTCGGAGCTGGCCGTCGGCTACTCCACCCTGTACGGGGACTCGGTGGGCGCGTACGCCCCGATCAAGGACGTCTACAAGACGGACGTCTTCCGCCTCGCCGAGTACCGCAACCGCGCGGCGGCCGAGCGCGGCGAGACCCCGCCGAT
The DNA here is from genome assembly GCF_056428985.1 of Streptomyces sp. CA189. NCBI lineage: Bacteria > Bacillati > Actinomycetota > Actinomycetes > Kitasatosporales > Streptomycetaceae > Streptomyces > Streptomyces sp. CA189. The sequence goes on from NZ_JBWJVM010000057.1 coordinate 45,370, forward strand.
CCCGGAGAACTCCATCGTGAAGCCGCCGAGCGCCGAACTGCGCCCCGGGCAGGTGGACACGGACTCGCTGCCGGACTACCCCGTGCTGGACGGGATCCTGGAGCTGTACGTGGACCGCGACCAGGGCCTGGAGGCGGTCGTCGCGGCCGGCTACGACCGCGAGCTCGTCGCGAAGACCCTGCGGATGGTGGACACCGCCGAGTACAAGCGCCGGCAGTACCCGCCGGGCACGAAGATCTCCGCGAAGGGCTTCGGCAAGGACCGCCGGCTGCCCATCACGAACGGCTGGCGCGAGCAGGCGTAACCCGGCCGGTACGCACGCCGGGCCCCGGTCGCCCCTCGGAGCGGCCGGGGCCCGGCGTGCGTACGGCGCCCTCGGGACGGGCGTCACCCCGGCGGCTCGGCCTACGGCGTGCGACTGCTCCGCAGGAGAGCGACCACCAGCGGGACCAAGGCCGTCAGCAGCAGCACCAGCCCCCCGATCGGCGAGGCCATCGGAGTCCAGTCCACCGCACCGGTCGACAGCCGCTGAAGTCCGAGGACCACCGCCGTCGCCACTGCGGCGAGCACGGACTGCGGCACCGGCCGCCACGCCGGCCGGTGCAGTACGGAAGCGCCCGCCATCACCGCGAACGGCAACACGACGGCCGGGAAGAGCAGCGCGGCCGCGCCCAGCCATCCCCAGGAAGTCACGGTCCACCCCCAACGGTCGTTCAGATACTTCGACACGCCGCCGCCCGGGTCCACCACCCCGCCGAGCTCCGGTGCCGTCGGCGCCCAGAGCACCTGGTACGCCTTACCGGGGCGCGGTTCCCCGCGGGTCTCGACCTCCCGGGCGGTGACCCTGCTCCCGTCCGGGGTCTGGAGCAGCATCGTCGACTCGTATCCGTGCGGCTTCTTCCGCTGGTAGCGGGTGCGCACCTCGGTCACCTCGACCACGGTCCCGGTGGTGACCGCCGCCCCGGCCTCCTTCACGGCCCGGACGGTGCCCTCGCCGCCGACCGTGCCGAGCATGGTCAGCGCCGCCGCCGCCACGATCAGCACGGTCAGCGAAGCCGCCTGGCGCCGCCACACCACGGCCGTGCCCGGGAAGTCGGCCGGTCCCGGCGCTTCGGCCGCCCGACCGACCCCCGGCCGGAGCGACCACAACGTCAGCGCCCGCCCCCAGAGGGCGGCCACACCGATCCAGCCGAGCACCAGCACGCCCGTGTACGGCGGCAGCGCACCGCGGTGCAGCCCTAGCGCCCAGATCCCGGCCGCCATGAAGGCCAGCCAGGCGAGCACGGTGAACGAACGAACCGCCCAGCTCAGCACTACGACTCCCACCCCTACACGATCGTCAGGGGAGTATCGCAGTGGCGGTCTTACGGCTTCACGGTGACCCGGGCGGCGATCGGCAGGTGGTCGCTGCCCGTGCGGGGCAGGGTCCAGGAGGCCTCGGGGGTGACCCCGCGGACCAGGATCTGGTCGATCCGGGCCATCGGGAACTGCGCGGGCCAGCTGAAGCCGAAGCCGTCGCCCGACGCGCCCTGGGTGGAACGCAGCTGTGAGGTGACCTCGGACAGGGCCCGGTCGTTGACGGTTCCGTTGAGGTCGCCGAGCAGGATGACCCGTCGCAGCGGTTCCGCGGCGAGCGCGGCGCCGAGGGCGTCGGCGCTGTTGTCGCGCTGGTTGGCGGTGAAGCCGGCGTTGAGCTTGACGCGGACCGAGGGGAGGTGGGCCACGAAGGCGGCCACTTCTCCGTAGGGGGTGTGGACCGTGGCGCGCATGGCCCGGGTCCAGCCCATCTTGATGTCCACGGGCTGGCTCGCGACCAGCGGGTACTTGCTCCAGATTCCGACGGTGCCTTCGACGGAGTGGTACTTGTACGTGCCCTTGAGGGCCTTCTCGTAGACGGGGACGACGCTGCCCTTGAGCTCGGTCAGGGCCAGTACGTCGGCTCCTGCCCCGGCGACCGAGGCGGCGGTGCCGGCGGGGTCGGCGTTGTCGGCGTCGACGTTGTGGGTGGCGACCGTGAGGTTGCCGCCGGTCTGCGCCTTGTCGGTGACCAGGCCGCCGAAGAGGTTCACCCAGACCGCGGCGGTCAGCAGTATCGCGATCAGCGCGGTCGCGGACTTGCGGAAGAGCGCGGCGGCGAACAGCACCGGGACGGCCAGGCCGAACCAGGGCAGGAAGGTCTCGGTGAGGCTGCCGAGGTTGCCGATGTCGTTGGGCAGCTCGGCGTGGAAGATCATGACCAGCGAGATCAGTACGGCGAGCGCGGCGAGCACGATGCCGCGGCGCCAGATGCCCGGATCCCGCCGCAGCTCGGCCAGCCGGCGCCGGAGACCCGTTCGGGAGGGCTGGGGCTCCGAGCCGTCGCTCCCCGTCTCCGTCATGTACGCCTGTGCCATGCCACTGCCCTCGCTGCCGTGCTCGCGCTCCGTCCCCGCCTCTTGACCCTAGGCGATATACGGACCGTTCCGCGCCGATTGTGTCGGCCGTACGTCCGGGAGGACGAACGCCCTGGCGCCCGGGGTTCCGCTTGTCACCAAACGCGCACATTGGCCCGTACGCCGGGCGCCGCGGCGAACCGGGCCTCGTGCCACTTCCCGCTGGGGCCCCGACAGTGCCACCATGGTGGTGAGTCCGGGGACGCCGTAAGGGCGCCTCGAGATGAACATCAAGGAGCAGTTGCAATGACGCATGCCGTTTCGCCTGCCCGCGAAGCCGCCTCCGCCACCCTGTACGGAGGCTCGGGCACCCGGCGCATCACCGTCCGCGACCTCACCCTCGCCAAGGAACGCGGCGAGAAGTGGCCCATGCTCACCGCCTACGACGCCATGACCGCGTCCGTGTTCGACGAGGCCGGCATCCCGGTCATGCTCGTCGGCGACTCGATGGGCAACTGTCATCTCGGCTACGAGACCACCGTCCCGGTGACGATGGACGAGATGACCCTGCTGTCGGCGGCCGTCGTACGCGGCACCAGCCGGGCCCTGATCATCGGCGACCTCCCCTTCGGCTCCTACCAGGAGGGACCCGTGCAGGCGCTGCGCAGCGCCACCCGGCTGGTCAAGGAGGCCGGGGTCGGAGCGGTGAAGCTGGAGGGCGGCGAGCGCTCGCTGCGCCAGACCGAGCTGATCGTGCAGTCGGGCATCCCGGTCATGTCCCACCTGGGCCTGACCCCGCAGTCCGTGAACGCCATGGGCTACCGGGTGCAGGGCCGCGGCGACGAGGCGGCGCACCAGCTCCTGCGCGACGCGAAGGCGGCGCAGGACGCGGGCGCCTTCGCGGTGGTGCTGGAGCTGGTCCCGGCCGAGCTGGCCGCCGAGGTGACCCGGTCCCTGCACATTCCGACGGTCGGCATCGGCGCGGGCGCGGAGTGCGACGCGCAGGTGCTGGTGTGGACGGACATGATGGGGCTGACCGGCGGCAAGATGCCGAAGTTCGTCAAGCAGTACGCGAACCTCCGCGCGACCATGGGCGACGCGGCGAAGGCCTTCGCCGAGGACGTGGTCGGCGGAACGTTCCCGCAGGAAGAGCACGCCTTCCACTAGTCCGACGACCGCCAGAGGTCCGCCGGCCCGACGCCGGCCGGCGGACCTCTGCCGGACCTCTGTCGGTGCTCTGTGGGCCGGCTGTCGGTGGGATGTCGGTGGGATGTCAGTGCCGTCTGGTCCCATGGTGGACATGACGCGAAACGACAAGAATCCCCTGAACGGCTCGCACGCCGTAGAGGTCCGGGGGCTGGTCAAGCACTACGGCGAGACCAAAGCCCTCGACGGTGTGGACCTCGACGTCCGCGAGGGAACCGTCCTCGGGGTCCTCGGCCCCAACGGCGCGGGCAAGACCACCCTGGTACGCATCCTCTCCACCCTGATCACCCCCGACGCCGGCACCGCCCGGGTCGCCGGCTTCGACGTGGTCCGCCAGCCCCGGCAGCTGCGCCGGACCATAGGCCTGACCGGCCAGTACGCCTCGGTCGACGAGAAGCTCTCCGGCTGGGAGAACCTCTACATGATCGGCCGGCTGCTGGACCTGTCCCGCAAGGACTCCCGGAGCCGCGCCGACGAGCTGCTGGAGCGTTTCTCCCTCACGGACGCCGCCAAGAAGGCCGTGATGACCTACTCCGGCGGCATGCGGCGCCGGCTCGACCTGGCCGCCTCGATGATCGGCAGCCCGGCCGTGCTGTACCTGGACGAGCCGACCACCGGTCTGGACCCCCGTACCCGCAACGAGGTGTGGGACGAGGTGCAGCGGATGGTCGCCGAGGGGGCCACCGTCCTGCTCACCACCCAGTACATGGAGGAGGCCGAGCAGCTCGCGAACGAGCTGACGGTCATCGACAAGGGCAAGGTCATCGCCAACGGCAAGGTCGACGAGCTGAAGGCCCGCGTCGGCGGCCGGACCCTGCGGATCCGCCCCACCGACCCGGCCGACCTGCCGGGCATGGCCCGCTCGCTGGCCGGGGCCGGTCTGGACGGGGTGGCCGGTTCCCAGGCCGTGCCGGACGAGGGCGCCCTGCTGGTGCCGATCCTGGCCGACGAGCAGCTGACCGCCGTGGTGGGCCTGCTGGCGGCCCGCGGGTACGGGATCTCCGACATCAGCACCTACCTGCCCAGCCTGGACGAGGTGTTCCTGTCCATCACCGGACAGAAGCCCACCGTCGAGGACTCCATCCCCATCCAGCAGACCGAGGAGGTCGCGGCATGAGCACCGTAACCACGACGAAGCCCAGCCCCACCGCGGCCGCCCCGGCCGGCGGGCCCGTCCCGGCGGACGAGGGCCGGATCGGGCTGCGGGGCAACCTGCGTCACATCGGCGCGCTGGCACGGCGCAACGTCCTGCAGATCAAGCAGGACCCGGAGTCGATGTTCGACGTCCTGTTCATGCCGATCATCTTCACGCTGCTGTTCGTCTTCGTCTTCGGCGGCGCGATCTCCGGCAAGGGCAACCAGGACGAGTACGTCAACTACGTGGTCCCGGGCCTGATGGCGATGATGGGCATGAACATCGCCATGGGTGTGGGCACCGGGGTCAACGACGACTTCAAGAAGGGCGTGATGGACCGCTTCCGGTCCATGCCGATCGCCCGCTCCTCGGTGCTCATCGCCAAGATCGTGGTCGAGCTCGGCCGGATGATGGTGGCCATCGCGATCCTGCTCGGCATGGGCTTCCTGCTCGGCCTGTCGATCAAGTCCTCGGTGCTCGACCTGTTCCTCGCCATCGGGCTGTCGGCGGTCTTCGGCGCCTCGCTGATGTGGATCTTCATTCTGCTGGGTCTCACCATGAAGACCCCCCAGGCGGTCCAGGGCGTGGCGATGCTGGTCCTGATGCCGCTGCAGTTCGGCAGCTCGATCTTCGCCCCGCCGACGACGATGCCCGGCTGGCTGCAGAGCTTCACCGACGTCAACCCGCTGTCCAACCTGGCCGACGCGGCCCGCTCCCTGATCAACGACACCCCGCTCGGCAACTCCGTGTGGATCACGCTGGCCTGGTCGGTCGGCATCACGCTGGTGACCATGCCGCTCGCCGTGCGGAAGTTCCGCCAGAAGACCTGATCCGCGGACCGGTCCGTTCCGGATCGCGTCCCGGACGGACCCCGTCTCCGATGAGGCGACCGGGTCAGACGAGGGCGGTGGCCTCCTCCAGGGTGAGGCCGCCGCCTTCGGCGTACGCCGCCTCGTACGCGGCGTCGCCGAGCGCGGCCCGGGCCAGGCGCTCGGCCAGCTCGGCGTCCGCGCGCTCGACGGTGACCGGGAAGTGGGCGGGCGGCAGCAGCGCGCGGTAGGCGCCGATGAGCCGCGCGGCGTCGTACTCCCGGTCCCGGCCGCCGAGCTGGACGAGGGAGCGGGCCCCGGTGATCAGGTACGCGGCCGGGAGGTGGGGGGCGAACATCATGGAGAGCGGGTCCCGGACGGCTTCCATCGCCTGGCGGAGCCGGGCGAGGGCGTCCTCGTACCGGCCCTCCTCGTTGTCGATCCAGGCCAGCAGGCCGAGCAGGAAGCCGTCGAACATGGCGAACGCGCCGACGGCGAACTCCTCGCGCAGGGACTGGAGCTGGGTGCGGGCCTCGGGGAGGCGGCCGGTGCGGCCGTAGATGCAGGCGAGGAACATCTGGGCGGCGGGCACGGCCTCGTTGCCGAACTGGTGGACGGCACCGGCGAGGAGGCCGGTGAGGAGCTCCTCGGCCTCCTCCAGGTGGCCGTCCTCGGCGAGGGTGCCGGCCATCCGCACCTGCAACACCGTGACCTGGGCCTTGGCCCCGAGCCGCCGGGCGTACTCGATCGCGGCGCGGTAGTCCTGGGCGGCCAGGGCGTACTCCCCGCGCTTCTCCCGGGCCTCGGCGCGGGCGGAGAGGGCTTCGGCGCAGCCCCAGTCGTCGCCGAGGGACGCGTAGAGGGCGAGGCTCTCCTCGGCGTCGCGCGACGCGTTGCCGGCCCCGTCGGCGCGGTTGGCGAGGATGTTGGCCCGGAGCTGGAGGGCGGAGGCCAGCTCCCAGCGGTAGCCGAGCGCGCGGGCCGTCTCGACGGTCTCCTCGGCGGCGCGGTGGAGCAGTTCGGGGTCCCCGGAGATCATGACGGCGTAGATCCACAGGAAGGAAGGGGCCCGGCAGGTCTGTGGCAGCCCCGGGCGGTAGGCGGCGACCACGCCCTCGGCCTGGGCGCGGACCTCGGGGGTGGACCAGGTGGAGCTGATCTGGTCGCGGGCGACCAGACACATCAGCTGGATGCCGCGCCAGGCCTCGGTGAGCAGTTCGCCCTCGTAGGGCGGGGGCGTGTCGACGATCTGCCGGTACACGGGCTGGGCGGGGACGACGGGCGCGGCGAAGGGGTCCGGGCCGAGGGCTGCGGCGGCACCCGCCCAGTGGCGGGTCTCGGCGCGCAGATCGTGCATGTGCCAGTACCAGCCGAGGGAATGCACGAGGCAGAGCACCTCGCCCACGTCCTTGGCGGCGACGGCGCGGCGCAGGGCGGTGCGCAGGTTCTCGTACTCGGTGGCCAGCCGGTCGGCGGCGGCACGCTGGCCGTGGCCGCGCAGCAGCGGCTCGGTGGTGCGGGCGAGTTCGCGGTAGTGGGTGAGGTGGCGGAGCTCGGTCTGCGCCCGGTCCTCGCCGGCCTCGGCGAGGCGGTCGGCCGCGTACTCGGCGACGGTCTCCAGGAGGCGGAAGCGCATCCCGGCGGGGCCGTCGGGGGCGGCGACGACGAGGGACTTGTCCACGAGGGATCCGAGCAGGTCGGCGACGTCCGCGCCATCGAGGTATCCCCCGTCCGCGCAGACGGCCTCGGCGGCGTCGAGGTCGCAGCCGCCGGCGAAGACGGACAGCCGGCGCAGCACGGCCCGTTCGGGCTCGTCGAGGAGGTCCCAGGACCAGTCGACCACCGCGCGCAGGGTCTGCTGGCGGGGCAGGTGGGTGCGCGAGCCGCCGGTCAGCAGCCTGAACCGGTCGTCCAGCCGGTCGGCGATCTGGCGGGGGGTGAGCAGCCGCAGCCGGGCGGCGGCCAGCTCGATGGCGAGCGGCATCCCGTCGAGCCGACGGCAGATCTCCACGGCGGCGGCCGGGTCCTCGTCCACGGTGAACCCCGCCCGGGCGGCGGCCCCGCGGTCGTCGAGCAGCCGGAGCGCGACGGGGTCGGGCAGCGGCTCCACCGGGCGCAGCGTCTCGCCGGGCACGCCGAGGGGTTCACGGCTGGTGGCCAGGATCTGTACGCCGGGGCAGCGTGCGAGCACCTCCTCGGCGAGGCGGGCGGCGGCGTCGACGACGTGCTCGCAGTTGTCGAGGATCAGCAGCATCCGGCGCCGCGCGCAATGTTCTGCGAGGCGGTCGAGCGGGTGGTCCCCGCCGCGCTCGGTCAGTACCCGCATCTCTTCGGCGGAGCCGCCGCGCAGCTTGGTCTCCCGCGCCCCGAGCGCCGCGAGCACGGCCTCGGCGACGTCCTCCGGATCGTCCACGGGAGCCAACTCCACGAACCACACCCCGTCGGCCCAGGCGGGGGCGGATCCTCCCGGGAGCGTGCCGACGGCGGGGGGTGCGTCCGGCGTGCCGCGGCCGGCCCGAGCGTGTGCCTCGGCGGCCTCCTGCGACAGCCGGGTCTTGCCGGCGCCGCCGGGGCCGAGCAGGGTGACGAGCCGCGACCGGGCGAGGTCGTCCCCGATGACCCGGATGTCCTCCTCCCGCCCGACGAAGGTGGTCAGCCGCATCCGCAGGTTGCCCGCGCCCGGGCCGGGCGGCACCTGACCGTCCCCGGCCACCGCGGCGGCCCCGTAGGGGTCCCCGCTCACCGGCCCGGCCGCGTACGGGTTCGCGCTTTCCGGCCCGGCCGCGTAGGGGTCCCCGCTTTCCGGCGCTCCCGGACCGGAGCCACCCGGCCCGGCGGTACGGCCGGAGATGGATCCGGCAGGTCCGGCCGGGGAGCCGGAGCCCGATCCCGCAGGTCCGGCCGGGGAGCCGGAGCCGGCTCCGTCAGGTGCGGCCGTGGAGCCGGAGCCCGCCCGGTCGGGACCACCGGTCCCGGACGGCGCCGAGGAGGGTCGGTGCGGCTCGGCCGGGGTGCCGGGCCGGCCGTCATGGCCGGGGCCCGGCACGGGCCCGCCGGGTCCGGCCGGGGCGGCCGAGGAGCCCTGCACGGTCCCGGCGGGCACGCCGGACCCGGCCGGCTTCGTCCGGCCTGTCGAGTCTTCGGCGGGGTGGCCGGGCCCCCGGTCGGGAGCGGATCCGCCCTGCCCCGTCCGGGCGGGCTGGTCGGTCCGGCCGGTCCCGGCCGTCGGCGCCGGAGGAAGCGGCCCGGGTCCGGCCGCGGGGTCGGAGTGGCCCTGTACGGCCGGCGTCCCGGGAAGCGGTCCGGGGCCCGCCGTCGGGTCGGTCAGCAGGGCCGTGTGGAGGGCGCGGAGGGTGGGGCCGGGGGTGGTGCCCAGGCGGGTGGCGAGGTCCCGGCGGACTTCGTCGTAAGCGGCCAGCGCCTCCGCCGGGCGGCCCGCGTCGCGCAGCGCGCGGATGCGCAGGGCCTGCAGGGGTTCGTCCAGCGGCAGCCCCGCGCACAGCGCGGTCAGCTCCGGCAGGACCCGCTCCGCCTCCCCCAGCGCCAGCGCCGCGTCCAGGCGGCCCCGGCGCGCGTCCAGCCGTAGCGCCTCCCAGCGGGCGGCCTCCGGCCCGGAACCCGGCAGCGAGCTGAGCGGCTCGCCCCGCCACAGGGCGAGGGCCTCGTCGTAGAGGGCGGCCGCCTCCGCCGGGGAGGCCTGCGCCGCCGCCCGCGCCAGCCGCTCGAAGCGGTACAGGTCGATGTCGTCCCGCTCCGCGACGAGCCAGTAGCCGCCCGCCCCGGACCCCACCGCCTCGCGCCCCAGCACCCTCCGCAACCGCCCCACCAGCGCCTGGAGCGCCGCGGGGCCGTCCGCCGGCGGGTCCCCGTCCCACACCTCGTCGATGAGCGAGGCCGTCGGCACCGCCCGCCCCGGCCGCAGGGCGAGCGCGGTCAGGAGCGCGCGCAGCCGCGCCCCGCCGACGGGTACGGTGCTCCCGTCGTCGCGGATGGCCTGGGTGGTGCCGAGCATCGCGTAACGCACCGGCCCATTGTCTCCGGCCCGGAGCTCCCCCGGGCGCCGCCTGCGGGATAGGTTCCCCGTATGGGTCCCCAGGGCAGTCGCAACCGTAGCCACCACCGCAGTCACGACCGCGGCGACCGGCAGATCAGTCCCGTGTTCCTCGGCATCTTCGCCGTCATGGCGGTCACCGGGTGGGCCGTGTGGACGGGGTACTCGACCAGCACCGGGCTGGCCGTCTTCCTCTTCGTCACGGCGGCCTGGATCGTCTCCCTGTGCCTGCACGAGTACGCGCACGCCCGCACCGCCCTGCACAGCGGAGACCTCAGCGTCGGCGCGAAGGGCTACCTGACGCTGAACCCCCTCAAGTACACGCACGCGCTGCTCAGCATCATCCTGCCGGTGCTCTTCGTGATCATGGGCGGACTGGGTCTCCCCGGCGGCGCGGTCTACATCGAGCGCGACCGGATCGAGGGCCGCTGGCGGCACAGCCTCATCTCGGCGGCCGGCCCGCTGACGAACGTCGCCTTCGCGGCCGTCTGCACGGCCCCGTTCTGGCTGAACGCGCTGGACGGGGTCCCGATGCCGTTCCGCTTCGCGCTCGCCTTCCTGGCCCTGCTCCAGGTCTCGGCGGCGATCCTGAACTTCCTGCCGGTCCCCGGCCTGGACGGCTACGGCATCATCGAGCCCTGGCTCTCCCACGGCGTACGCCGCCAGGTGGCGCCGCTGGCGCCCTTCGGCCTGCTGGCCGTCTTCGCGCTGCTGTGGATCCCGGAGATCAACGCGTACTTCTTCGACACGGTGTACGGGCTGCTGTCGGCGCTGGGCGTGAGCGAGCTGGAGGCGTACTGCGGCCGCGACCTCTACCAGTTCTGGCAGGACACCAGCGGCTTCTGCCAGGCGCCGTAGACCGCGGCCGGGCCTCGATCCGCCCGCGGTCAGCCCGCGATCAGCCCGCGGTGCGGGCCGCTGCCGCGGCCTTCTCGATCTTCGCCTTGCGCACGTAGAACCACGCCATGTTCGACGTGATGCCCGCCATCAGCACCCACACGATCCCGAGCAGGCTGCCCTCGATGAAGGAGACCACGGCGGCGGCAGTGGCGAGGACGCAGAGAACGACGGCGAACACGGCAAGGCGGGGCATGACGGGGGCTCCTCGGGGGCACTGAAGCGGTTCAAGCCCTTCCAGTGTCCCCCATGCCCCGGCGTGCTCCCGTCGGGCCGATTTCCGCCATCCCGTGATCTTTTCCTCCTCCCGCCGCTACGGTTCGCCCGAGACGCACCGCGCAGGGGGTGCGGAAGGACCGGGGGGAACACGTGCAGGAGATCCCGAAGGGCGCGAACGTCAGTCTGACCGCCCTCAGTGAGGACGCCGGGGCGGTCGTCGTGAGTTTGGGCTGGAGCAGCGCTTCGGGGGCGGGTGACGCCGACGTCTCGGTGCTGCTGCTGGACGAGAACGGCAAGGTCCGCGACGAGAACGACTTCTACTTCTACAACAACCCGGCGGCCGCCGACGGGAGCGTGCAGCTGCTGGGCAAGGTGCCGACGGACAACGGCGACGAGGACCGCATCAGCGTGGACCTGACGGCGGTCCCGGAGGGGGTCGCGCGGATCGTCGTGGCGGCCAGCCGGTACGCCGGCGCGCGCTTCGGAGACCTCGACGACCTGCGGATGACCGTCGCGGACCGCACCGGGGAACCGCTGGTCGGCTACTCCATCGACGACGCGGGCGTGGAGACCGCCTTCATCTTCGGCGAGCTGTACCGGCGGGGCGAGGAATGGAAGTTCCGCGCGGTGGGCCAGGGGTACGAAACCGGCCTCGCGGGACTGGCCACGGACTTCGGCATCCCGGTGCTGGAGGAATCCGAGGAACCCGAAGAGGCCGAGCGGGAGCCGGAGGAGGTCGCCGCCGTGCCCGTCGCCGACGCTGTCGCCGAACCCGTCGCCGAACCCGCGCCCGAGCCCGAACCCGCGCCCGGGCCCCCCGAGGCGGCCGCGCCCGTCGCCGTACCGGCGCAGAGCCGCGGCCGGGGCCCCCGTACCACCAGGAAGAAGGTCACCCTGCCCAAGGTGGCCAAGAAGTCCCTCGCCGAGAACGACTCCTGGAGCCAGGCCCGCCTGTTCCCCGTCCCCTCCCTCAAGAGCGACAGGGAGCGGGAGGTGCGCGCCACCTCGGTCCTGCTGTCGGTCATGGCGCAGGTGCCAGAGTTCGGCCGTCGCCTCACCGCGGGGTTCGGCGCGCCCGCCGGCCGGATGCAGACCTTCACGGAGGTCTCCCTCCCCCACGGGGACACGCCGCGGCGCCCGGACGGGGTGATCCGGGTGGAGCGCGCGGGGAAGCTGTGGACGGCGCTCGTGGAGACGAAGACGAACGGCAACCCGCTCAAGGCGGAGCAGGTCCAGGCGTACATGGACATCGCCGCGCGCCGCGGTTACGAGGCCGTGATCACCCTCTCCAACGACGTGGCCCTGGAGGGCCGCCCCATGGTGGAGGTGAAGGTGGACGGCCGGCGCAAGCACAAGGTCAGCCTCTGGCACCTGTCCTGGGCCGAGGTCGCCCACCAGGCACAGCTGCTGATCCGCCACGAGGGCGTGGGCAATGCCGCGCACGCCTGGCTCCTCCAGGAACTCCTGGAGTACCTGCGTCACGAGCAGTCCGGCTGCCACGGGTTCCAAAACATGGGCGCCGCCTGGGTGCCCGTGCGCAAGGGCATCGAGGACGAGACCCTCGGCCTCGGGGACGCCCGGACCGTGGAGGTCGTGGAGAGCTGGGAGCGGCTGGTCCGCCAGGTGTGCCTGCGCCTCGGCGGGGAGCTGGGGCAGAAGGCGCTGCCGGTGCAGCGGGCCCGGCGGGGCAGTGATCCGCAGGCCCGGCGGGTCGCGGCGGCGGACCGGCTGTGCGCGGACGGGAAGCTCTCCGCGGAGCTGCGCGTCGACGGGACCAGCAGCGTCATCGCGGTGAGCGCCGACCTCAGGACCTCCAAGGTGCGGACGTCCGTCGACGTGCCGGCCCCGGAGGGCGCGTACCCGCTGGCCATGGTGAAGCGGCTGCTGAGGCTGCTCGCCGAGGCTCCGGCGGACCTGCACGTGGAGAGTCTCCTGGAGGCAGTGCCGGGCGCCGGGCCGGGTGCCGGGCCGGGGCCCGGGAGCGGGCCGCGCGGCACGCTGGAGCGGCTGCGGCCCGAGCCGGGCGACCTGCTGCCCGTGAACGGCTCGGCCGTCGTGGGTTTCCGGCTGTCGCTGCTCAAGGGGATGGGGAGCACGCGGGGGAACGCGGAGTCCGGGTTCATCCGCAGTGTGGACGAGGCCGTGGAGCGCTTCTACCACGGTGTGGTGGCGCACCTGGGCCCGATCGAGGGGCGCGGCGGGCGGCGCGGCTGAGGGGGCGGCACGCGGGGCCACCCGGTCCGTCGGCCCCGTGCGGGGACGGCCGGGCGGGTGGCCCCGGCGGGCCGGGCGGTCAGACGTCCGTGATGCGCAGGCCCGCGTGGGCCTTGTAGCGGCGGTTGGTGGAGATGAGGTTGGCCACCAGGGATTCGACCTGGTGGGCGTTGCGCAGGCGGCCCGCGAACACGCCGCGCATGCCGGGGATGCGGCCGGCGAGGGCCTGGACGAGGTCGGTGTCGGCGCGGACCTCGCCGAGGACCATCACGTCGGTGTCGATCTCGTCGATCGACTCGTCCTGGAGCAGGACCGCCGAGAGGTGGTGGAAGGCCGCCGTGACGCGGGAGTCCGGCAGGAGGGCGGCGGCCTGCTGGGCCGCGCTGCCCTCTTCGACCTGGAGGGCGTACGCGCCCTGCTTGTCGAAGCCGAGCGGGTTGACGCAGTCGACCACGAGCTTGCCGGCGAGGTCCTCGCGCAGCGATTCCAGGGTTTTGGCGTGGCCCTCCCACGGCACCGCGATGATCACGATGTCGCTGCGGCGCGCGCACTCGGCGTTGTCCGCGCCCTCCACCCCGAGGCCGAGCTCGTCGGCGGCGGTGCGCGCGCGGTCGGCAGCACGGGAGCCGATGATCACCTTCTGGCCGGCGCGGGCGAGCCGGTAGGCGAGGCCCCGGCCCTGGTCGCCGGTGCCGCCGAGGACGCCTACGACGAGGCCGGAGACGTCGGGAAGGTCCCAGGGGTCCTTGGCGGGAGCCTTCGCGGGCTGCTGCGTGCTGTCTGTGGAGGTCATGGGGGCGAGGGTAGCCGCGAGATCGTCAGAGGCGAATGCACGGACGGTGTGAGATG